>CAJXNU010000122.1 GCA_913057255.1 uncultured Wenzhouxiangella sp. | reverse complement strand
GGCGGGATCGAACCGCCGACCTCTACAATGCCATTGTAGCGCTCTCCCAGCTGAGCTATGGCCCCGCACCCAAGCCCACTATTCTATCATTAAAGCCGAGTCTGTCAAAACAACTTTGCGCCGATTTCGTTAAAAACCCAGCTCAAAACCCCTTCAGATCAGATCGGTTAAAGCGTAAAGCCCCGGTGGCCGATCAACGAGTCGCTCAGCCGCCAAAAGCGCGCCACGAGCAAACACCCGTCGATCGGTGGCCTCATGAATGAGGCTAATGGACTCATCGGGCCCTGAAAACGTCACCGCATGGGTACCCACCACCTCGCCTTCCCGGATGGATTCGTGGGTCACTCCTTCGACGCCCACGGCTTCCATTGCCGCTTGCAGCGACTTGGCCGTGCCAGAGGGCGCATCGATTTTATGTCGATGATGGGTTTCTTTGATGTGAATCTCAAAGCCTGGTAAGGCCTCGGCCGTCATGGCCACCAGTCGCATCAATACATTCGCCCCCACACTAAAATTAGATGCCTGGCAAATGGCAATCTCGTGACTGGCTTCTTCAATGGCGAGCTGTGTCGCATCACTCAATGCGGTGGTGCCAATCACCAGAGGCAATTGATGCTCAACCGCAAAAGCCACGATCTTGGGCGTTTGCGCATAATGCGACACATCGATGACGACATCGCCCAGAGGCTGCTCCGAAAACCCAGATTGGCGATCGTAGCGTGCCACCACCTGGTGCTGATTCTTGCCTTCAACCAGATTGCAAATGGCCTGCCCCAGCTGTCCGGTTGCGCCACTGAGCATCAATGCAAGCTCGCCTAAGCCTTGTTCTGAATTAGTTGATTTGACCATCATCACCACCTGAGCTGTCCAATAACGCTGGATTGGATACGCCGACCTCGACCAAAAATTGAGCGAAGTCCCCAGCGGTCTTTTGGGGCGACTCTTCCATCGGGATGTGCCCCAATTCAGGATAAACCTTAAGCTCAGTGTTTGGAAGGATGCTCGCCAGACGCTCGCCAACCGATAAGGGGATCCACCGATCTTTTTCGCCCCAGATGATGAGAATCGGTATTTCAAGCTCCACCGGGGACACCGGATCGGTCAGCGCGTAAGGACTTAAAGATGGATCTCCTTGTCGCTCGAAACGATCAATGAACGCCTGCCGGTTGCCTGCCCTTCGAAGCAGTTCGTGATAACGAGTCACTTGGGCATCACTGATCTGGGCTGGATCACCATAGACATCTTTAAGTGCATAGCGGACCAAAAATCGGGGGGTGATCTGTGTCAACAAAGCCCGGGCTTGAGGTTGCCTAAGCGCCTGTGCCACCAAAGAATCGCCCCGCTCTCTGGCTTGGCTGGCCTCAACCGAGGCCCGCTGGGCCTCATAGTCTGCCTGACTCAATCGAATTCTGCCGCCATTTAAAAGGCCAACGGCAAGGATCGCATCGGGCTGATGTTGAGCATACGCCAGCGCATAACCCGCACCCAAAGAATTGCCGGCCACGACCCACTCCGAGATCCCCAAATGCTCACGCAGAGATTCAAAAAGATGCAAGGTGGCGGCCAACGAGTAGTCTTTCTTGGGATGAGGCCCAGTGAGACCAAACCCCGGCAAGTCCAGAGTGATGATCCGATAAGTCTCACCCAGTTCACTCACCCAAGCCTCCCAAGTATGAAGCGAGGCAAAAGTGCCATGCAGTAGCAACATTGGTGGGCCATTGGGGTTGCCTTGATCGCGAAAATGCACACGTAGCCCATCGACTTCGAACCATTGACTCTGTTCGCTGGTGTAGCGCTCTATCAGTGGCTCACTCGGCAGGTCGGGCCTGACTAGGGAGGCAACCACAACAAGCGCAAGGCCCACAGATAGGACCAAAGTGAGCGCCAAACGCATCAGCCAGCGTTTCATAGCCCCATGCGGTCGAAAAAGCCTTTCACTTTATCTGCCCAGCCTTGAGATTCTGGGTGATGGCCACCGCTCTCCCCAGATAAGGCCTGAAACTCCTCGAGCAGTTGTTTTTGTTCACGGGTGAGCTTCACCGGTGTCTCTACCACCACTCGACACAACAAATCTCCGGTGGCGCGTGAGCGAACCGATTGCACACCTTTGCCTCGGAGTCGGAACAACTTTCCGCTTTGCGTGCCCGCCGGCACTTTCAAAATGACCGATCCATCTAAGGTGGGGACTTTCAACTCCCCGCCCAAGGCAGCGGTCGTCATGGGGATGGGCACTTCGCAAAACAGATCATCCCCCTCACGCTGAAACAAAGGATGAGGCTGAACCAAGATATCGACATACAAATCACCCGCCGGACCGCCCTGTCCGCCGGCTGCTCCTTCGCCGCTTAAGCGAATTCGGTCACCGGTATCCACGCCTGCCGGAATTTTGACTTCTAGCGTCCGAGTCTCTCTGACCTGCCCCGAGCCGTTGCAGTCAAGGCATGGATCTTTGATCGTCCGGCCACTGCCTCCGCAGTTTGGGCAGGTTTGTTGAACCGAAAAGATGCCTTGCTGCATGCGGACCTGCCCCTGTCCACCACAGGTATTACACACTTGATGCTCCCCAGACGAAGAGCCTGAGCCGTTACAGGTCTGGCAAGCACCCAAGGTGGGGATTTGGATTTCTTTGACCAGCCCTTTGACGGCGTCTTCTAACTCAATATCGAGCTCATAGCGGAGATCTTGCCCACGCCGAGACTCCTGACGCTGTCTGCGACGACCGCCACCGAAGATGTCACCAAAGATGTCCCCAAAAATATCGTTGATATCGCCAAAGTCCTGAGGACCACCACCGCCCATGCCTGAGACTCCAGCCTCGCCAAAACGGTCATAGGCCGCCCTCTTTTCAGGGTCTTTTAGAACCTCGTAGGCTTTTTGGATCTCCTTGAACCGGTCTTGGGCAGCGTCATCGCCGTCGTTCCGGTCTGGGTGGTATTTCATGGCCAGACGTCGGTACGCTTTTTTTAGATCTGCCGCGGTCACATCACGCGACACACCCAACACTTCGTAATAGTCTGACGCCATAAAAACCTCTAATCAGATAAACGACAGCCGTCTCCCAGAAAAACCTAGGAGACGGCTCACTGCTCAAACAATCACAACATCAATTACTTGTTGTTCTCATCGACCTCGGTGAACTCTGCATCGACCACATCATCAGCGGCTTCTGCTGCACTGCCAGCTTGCTCACCGCCCTCGCCCGCAGCGGCACCAGCTTCAGCCTGGGCCTTCTCTGCTGCCTTTTGATAGAGCGTGGCACCCGCTTGCTGCAACTCATTGACGGCCGACTCGATGGCATCCTTGTCATCCCCTTTGATGGCCTCGTCCACCTTGGCTAGAGCTGCCTCAATTTGTGACTTGGTCTCGTCATCGATCACATCGCCGTGCTCAGTGAGTGAAGTGCGGGTGGCGTGCGCCACACCATCGGCATTGTTTCTGGCCGTGACCAGCTCGTTGAACTTCTTGTCTTCTTCGCGATGCGTCTCAGCATCCTGGACCATCTTCTCAATCTCTTCCTCAGACAGTCCAGAGCCCGCTTTGATCTCAATGCGCTGCTCACGACCCGTTGCTTTGTCTTGAGCTGAGACATTCAAGATGCCGTTGGCATCAATATCAAAGGTCACCTCAATTTGTGGCATGCCTCTAGGCGCTGCTGGAATGCCTGTCAAATCAAACCGGCCCAAGGACTTATTGGCCGCTGCTTGTTCCCGCTCACCTTGTAAGACATGCACAGTCACCGCACTTTGGTTGTCATCTGCGGTTGAAAAGACCTGTGAGGCCTTGGTTGGGATGGTGGTGTTTTTCTCAATCAACTTAGTGAACACCCCACCCAGTGTTTCAATACCCAATGACAACGGGGTCACATCCAAAAGTAAGACGTCTTTGACATCACCTGCCATCACGCCACCTTGGATCGCCGCTCCCATGGCCACGGCTTCGTCAGGATTGACATCCTTGCGCGCTTCACGACCAAAGAACTCGGCGACCGCACTTTGCACTTTCGGCATACGCGTTTGCCCACCGACCAAAATCACTTCATTGATTTTGTCCACAGACAGGCCTGCATCTTTGAGCGCTGTTTTACATGGCTCGATGGAGCGCTTGATCAAATCTTCAACCAGCGACTCCAACTTCGACCGAGTCACTTTGACGACCAAGTGTTTCGGGCCTGAAGCATCCGCTGTGATATAGGGGAGATTCACTTCGGTTTGCTCGGCCGATGAGAGCTCAATCTTGGCCCGCTCGGCTGCTTCCCGGAGTCGCTGCAAAGCCAGTGGGTCATTGTGGAGATCGACACCCTGCTCTTTTTTGAATTCATCAGCCAAATAGTTGATCAGGCGGATATCAAAGTCCTCACCGCCTAAGAACGTATCGCCATTGGTCGCCAGCACTTCAAACTGCTTCTCACCATCGACATCAGCGATTTCGATGATAGAGATATCAAACGTACCACCACCCAAGTCATACACAGCGACGGTGCGATCCGCGCCTTGCTTGTCGAGGCCATAGGCCAGGGCCGCTGCCGTGGGCTCATTGATGATCCGACGAACTTCCAGGCCTGCAATCTTGCCGGCATCTTTCGTGGCTTGACGCTGCGAATCGTTAAAGTAGGCAGGCACAGTGATCACCGCTTCAGTGACAGGCTCGCCCAGATAGTCCTCAGCGGTCTTTTTCATCTTCATCAAGACGCGGGCAGAGATTTCTGGTGGCGCCATTGTCTTTCCATCGACTTCTACCCAAGCATCACCATTGTCAGCCTCGACGATGGTGTATGGGACCAAGCCTTTGTCTTTTTGCACCACATCTTCTTTGAACTTACGTCCAATAAGACGCTTGACCGCGTACAACGTGCGATTGGGATTGGTGACCGCTTGACGCTTGGCCGGCTGACCAACCAAGACTTCGTCATCTTTTGTGAAGGCGACAGTCGATGGTGTGGTGCGATCGCCCTCGGCGTTCTCGATCACCCGGGTTTTCCCACCCTCCATCACGGCCACGCAAGAGTTTGTCGTTCCTAAGTCAATACCGATGATTTTGCTCATGATTAGTCAGTCCTATAAAAAATCTTGTTCAATGCTCGAAAAGTTGGGGGCGAAGTGGGCACTTTTCAACAGCCCAGCCAAGTGTTTATCTAATCTTTTACTCGTTTTGTCCCTTAGATCACCTAAGCCCTATTAACTGGGCTCACTGGCAATCACCACGCGAGCCGGCCGCAGCAGTCGATCATTGAGGCGATAGCCTTTTTGCAACACCATCAAAATGGTCTCAGGGGCCACCTCGCCATTGGGCTGAGCGCTCATGGCCTCATGCCACTGGGGATCGAACCGCTCACCTGCTGGATCGATCAGCTCTAGGCCGTGACGTTCAAGGGTCTGGAGCAACAGTTTCCGAGTCAAGGCCAGGCCTTCATCGGCGGATTCATCCGCACCGGTGGCTTCTAGCCCTTGATCAAGACCGTCAATCACGGGCAATAAGTCCTTAAAAACGGCCTCAAACATGAATTTGCGGGCTTTCTCCAGCTCGCGCTGGGTGCGTTTTTCCAGATTGTCCATTTCGGCTCGGCTACGGAGCAGTGCCTCACGCAGTTCAGCAACCTGATCAGTGGCTTGATCGTCATCTGAACCCTCGTCCACCTCATCAACAACCTCAGGCTCTAACTCAGCCTCAGAGCCCTCAATTTCAAGGTCTTCGTCTTTGTTTTTTTCGTCACTCATGGTGTCTGGACCCTAATATTTACGAACGCTTAGCCGGGATATGGGGTCCTGTGTTCCGAAATACAAGCCATGGGGTGATTTGTTTGCACCCAGAGTGCTCGAGGTGCTACTTTAAAGGCCTTGCAACGACCAACCCGACTGGCATGCTACGCGCCCTGACCATCAAAGATTTTGCGATCATCGACCAAGTTGAGCTCGAGCTCGAGCCCGGCTTTTGCGTGATTACGGGTGAAACGGGCGCCGGCAAATCCATCCTGGTGGATGCCTTGTCGTTATTGGTGGGCCAAAGAGCGGATGCAGGCGTGGTGGCTGCTGGC
>CAJXNU010000121.1 GCA_913057255.1 uncultured Wenzhouxiangella sp. | reverse complement strand
AGGCACCCAATGGGAGTTGACCGGCACCATCGGCCAATGGGACGCCACAGCACCCGGAGCCCTATCTGGCGGGAAGTGGCAATTAACCGGTGGACTTTGGGGCGCAGAGCTTGAAGGTCGCCCAGCGAGCATTTTTCAAGATCGATTCCAACTACAAAGCTCAACTTTGAGCTCATCCAAAGCACAGGAAGGTCTGCCGCTCCATGGGGGTCTTCGATAACCCATGACTCGTCATATTCCCCTGCTGTTGCTCACTCTCACTTTATTGCTCTTAAGCCCGACTGCATGGGCCATGCAGATCTTTGTCAAAACCCTCAATGACAAAATAATCACCCTTGATGTTGAACCTGCCGATACCATCGAAAACGTCAAACAAAAGATTCAAGACAAAGAAGGCATTCCACCAGACCAGCAACGATTGATCTTTGCTGGTAAAGAGCTTGAGGATGGTCTGACCTTATCGGACTACAACATTCAAAAAGAGTCCACATTGCATTTGGTGCTCATTCTAAGAGAACCCACCATCTTCGCTGACCGATTCGAACTCACACCAGAGTCACCTTAACTGCGGTGTGTCAGAAGCGGTCACTGGCGAACGGTATTCCCCAAGAAGATCTACAGTCAGGCCGTCAGGCATGGGATAATTTTTCTTATCGGCCCCCTGTCTTAATTTGGTCTCATTACAACAACAGTGAAAGCAGCGCGCCTCAAAGATATCTTGGCAACAGCCACCGACAAACTTCAGCATCGATTGGAAGCTGAAGTCCTCATCGCTCATGCCCTGCAAAAAGACCGAACGTATCTCTACGCGCATGATCAGGCTCAATTGAGCGATGATCAGCTGAGTCACATCCACCAACTGATCAAACGCCGGCAACTCGGAGAGCCCATTGCCTATCTCTTAGAGAAAAGAGACTTCTATGGCAGATCTTTCAAGGTCACCTCAGCGACCCTTATCCCAAGACCTGAGACCGAAATGATCATTGATCAAGTCAAAGCCTTGCGCCTGCCCCACCATGCCAAAGTGCTCGATGTCGGCACGGGCAGCGGATGTATTGGCCTGACCCTAGCTGCAGAATATCCCGATTGGACGGTGTGTGTATCTGACTGCTCAAAAGAGGCGCTGTTGGTTTGTCAACACAACCGGCAAGCGCTCGATCTGACCAATGTGGTGATGCATCAAGGCGATCTTCTGCTGCCATGGCGCGGCCAGACCTTTGATTTGGTGGTGGCCAATCTCCCCTACATCGCGCCTGACGATCCGCACCTCAATCAAGGCGACCTTCGCCATGAACCAGCCACCGCGCTGGTGGCAGACGAGGCAGGCCTATCTTTGATTCGTCAGTTGATCGAGCAGGCCCCTCAATACCTCAACCTAGGTGGCTACCTCATCCTTGAGCACGGATATGACCAACAAGCCGAATTAAAAAAAGCCCTCCAAAATCACGGCTTGACTGAAATTCAAGGCTTGCAGGATTTGGCAGGCCACGACCGGCTGGTCATGGGCCGCTGGGTGGGCGCTTAAGTGGCCCCCGCTCAACCCTCGTTGACTTGCATTATTCCACTCGGGCCCAACGAATCAGTGCCTGAGACACTGATCGATCAGCTCGACGATCTCTCCTGCCCTTTGATTCTCTCGGCTACCACACCGGTGCCAGAGCTTTCCTCCCAATCTCGTGGATTTGAATGGCTGGTTGGACCCACTGGACGAGCCAAGCAACTCAATCGAGCCATTGAGGCGGCTGAATCTGACTGGGTTTGGTTGCTGCATGCCGACAGCCAACTGAGTCCAAATGCGACCGACAGCATCATGAGCTTTTGCTCAGAGGACAACTGGCGCGAGATCGGCTATGGTCGACTCCATTTCGCCGATGATGGACCATTCATGGTCCGTCTCAATCAATACGGTGCCAATGTACGGTCCCATTTTTTGGGGCAACCCTATGGCGATCAGGGTTTTTGTGTTCACAAGCGCCTGTGGTCAGCGCTGGGTGGATTCTCAGAACACCTAACACGTGGTGAGGATTTAGATTTCATCATTCGCGCCCGCAGCCTTCGTGCATTTCCCAAGTCGCTTAATTTCACCATCACCACCAGCGCACGACGCTATCGCAACAAAGGTTGGCTGAAGACAACCGTTGATCATCAAATCAAAGCGTGGCAATTGATTCGCTCAGCCAAACGGTGGCAGCCATGACGGCGATTGCCATCTTTGTCAAGACACCGGGCCTATCTCCCATCAAAACCCGTCTGGCGCAGTCTATTGGCCAAGTCCAGGCCGAGCAGTGGCATGCACTCGCAGCCTTGGCGGTCGCTGAAGTGGCCAAGCGTTCTGATATTGGTCCCGTGTATTTTGCGATCGCCGAACCCGAAGGGCTCCATCACCCCTTGTGGTCTCAATACGAGCGATTGGTTCAGCCTGAGGGTGGATTGGGACAGAGAATGGCTGAGATTCATCAGAGATTGGTCGAGCGCCATGGCGCGGCCCTCTTACTGGGCGCTGACACTCCCCAGATTGCGCCCAAAGAGCTGATCACGGCCCATGATTGGCTCAGTGAGCCCTTCCCTCGCCAAATCATTGGGCCTGCCACTGATGGGGGCTTTTGGACCTATGGGGCCAATTCAGTGATTGCAACAACACACTGGGCGGAAGTGAAATATAGCCTTCCCAGTACACGGTCAGACTTTCAGCGGGCCATGGATGGATTTGGGGAATGGTACGAGCTGCCACAAAAAACTGATGTGGATGAAGCCAAAGACCTCATTACGGCCAGAGACGAGCTTCTCACCATCAGTGAGAAGAGCCCCAAACAAGAAGAGCTACTGAGGTGGCTCGAAGACAGTCAATTGAGATCGTAAGCCTCGCCCGACGACTTTGGGGCGCTCAGAAGCGCCCCACGAATTTTTTGCTATGTCTTTTTTAGTGGGGCTGACCGATCAGGCGCTTCAACATGGGGGTCAATGCCAGCAAGACCAACCCACCGACCACCGTGACACCAAAGACACTGCCAAACAGCATCGGGAAATCAGCCAGACTGTCATCGTCAAACCGGCCGGCCACCAGGCCTGCAAACAGATTGCCCAACGCAATCGAGATAAACCACAGCCCCATCATTTGGCCTAAAAATTTCCGTGGCGAGAGTTTGGTCACCGCACTCAAGCCCACGGGGCTCAAACACAGCTCGCCCATGGTATGAAATAAGTAGGTCAGGATCAGCCAAGTGGGCAAGACCAAGGTTTCTTGGGCCGCATAGATAGAGGCAATGGCCATCACGCCAAAACCGATGCCTAGAAAGATCAGGCCCAACGCAAATTTCACCGGAATCGATGGGTCGAGGTTTCTACGACCCAGCTGCACCCACACGGCAGCAAATGCCGGCGCCAACAAAATAATGAAGATGGGATTGATCGATTGCAACCAAGAGGCCGGTGCCTCCCAACCGAAGAGAACTCGATCGGTATAGCGCTCAGCAAACAGGTTCAAAGATGAACCGGCCTGTTCAAACCCCGACCAAAAAATGGCTGAGAAGATAAATAGCAAAGCCAATGCCATCACCTGCTTTTTCTCAAAGCCGAGCAGCTGACCTCTGGCCAAAATAAACACAAAATAAACAGCGGCTACACCCACAATCAAGCCGGTGGCGCCACCTGCCATCGCCACAGGATTGATGCGAATGACCCCTGTCCAGACCGAGGCAATAACGGCAACGGCTATGGCTGTGACGACCCAAACCCCGCGCCACAGCTTCGGTGTCTGATCGGGCCCGTCACTGGTCTGTGGGAAGGCACCTGCTTGGCCTAAGTTTTTTTGGGTGAGCCGGTATTGAATCAGACCGGCGAGCATGCCGATGCCAGCAGCACCAAAGCCATAGTGCCAATTGATGCTCTCTCCTAGAAAACCGCAGATCAATGGTCCTAAGAAGGCACCGACGTTGATGCCCATGTAGAAAATCGAAAAGCCAGCATCTCGTCTCGAGCCACCCTCGGGGTAGAGCTCACCGACAATGGTTGAGACATTGGGTTTGAGCAAACCCGTCCCCACCACCAATAGAACCAGTCCCACAAAAAACATCTCTTGCATGGGGACGGCCAAAGCAAAGTGGCCAGCCGCAATAATGATCCCCCCATACCAAACCGCTTTTTGTTGCCCAATCAGTCGATCGGCCAGCCAACCACCGGGCAAGGCCAATAAATACACCCCCGCTGTGTAGAGGCCATAGATGGCTGTGGCCGTTGCATCCGGAAGGCCCAAGCCGCCGGCCTCAGCGGCTGCGACCATAAACAATACCAAGATCGCCCGCATTCCGTAGTAGGAAAAGCGTTCCCAGAGCTCTAGAAAAAAGAGGGTGTGTAATCCTGAAGGGTGACCGAAGAATTCCGTGGAGTTTGGAATGTGGTCAGGAGGGAGATTGGCGCCGGGTAAGTCGTTGGTTGATTGAGTCATTGGCCTGCTTTATGGATTCTGCGTAAGATTCGAATCATACGCCAGGCACGAATCGAAAACAAATACTGAATCATAAAGACAGGGAATAGCGCCACGAACAAGGCCCACTCAGCCCAGCCGTGCCTCCAACCATAAACCCCGATGGCACCAAATGCCGCCATCACGAGCAATAAAATCAGCACAGTGTGACCGGCACTAAAGCCCGATCTCAACAGGACATGATGCAGATGCTCGCGATCTGCTGTAAACGGACTTCTGCCGCGCATGATGCGCCGAACATACAAGGTCAACACATCAAGCACCGGCAATAGCAAGATCCAGGCGATGGAAACAGGATAGATATCAATTTGCTCAGGGCCTTGGCTCAAATAAACAGCCAACCAAGCCAAAGCAAACCCCAGCATCAGGCTGCCAGAATCGCCTAAGAAAACTCTCGCTTGGCGACGTCCCGGGAAACGGAGATTGTAAAGCAGAAAAGCAACCACACAGGCAATCAGCACCCCCATCACCGCCATCACAGGACGACCCGCCTCGCCATACAATCCAGCAACAAATAAACAAACCAACGCGACCATGGACATGCCACCCGCCAGTCCATCGGTTCCATCGGCCATATTGATGGCATTGATCAGCACCAAAACACAGAGCACGGTGAATGGCACCGACCACTCACCGAGCTCAATGGGCTTGACGCCCACCAAATTGCCCAAGTCATGAATCTGGACCTCACCCCAAGAGACCATCAAAATAGCGGCTGCAATTTGGGCCAGCAGTTTTGCACCAGCTGAAATTTCAATTAAATCATCAATGATGCCGGTGGCAAGCATCATGGCCATGCCAATGACCAAACTGGCATACGGCTGCAAATTGACGTCAATCAGGAAGAGACCAAAAGCAAAGCTAGAGAATATCGCCAGACCACCGGTTAAAGGAATAGCGCCCAAGTGCCGCTTGCGGCCACCCGGCTCATCAACCAAGCCCATGCGCTTGGCCGGCGCGCTCAAGATAGGCACCAAGATGACGGCCAGCAAAAAGGCGCTGATCATAGCCACCAGTGGCTGATACGTCAGGACGTCCATGAGCACCCCCTTTTCATATCAACTAAACCCCGAAGGGCTGACATGTGATCAGCACTTGACTTGGGCCCACCTGGGTTGAGCCGACTGGGCCCTGCTCAATCTTCAGCATCATTGTCGGTACGGGCACGGAGCATGTTGTACAAAAAGACGCCCATCACTGCGATCAAGGCCACCAAAAATGCCCCAAGCACAAAGCGCTGCAGATTGCTCCGCGTTAAAATCAAGGCCGGTCGCGATGCCTCACCGGGCGGACTCACCACCGCATAAATCGCTTCTTGACCGCCATAGCGAAGCGCATTCAAGCGATCTGCAATGCGTTCTGTCGCGGCGACCAACGACTCCAGACCAGTCGACACCCGATCCAGCTGTGACTCAACCATCTCAATTTCTGCCTGCATTTCATCGGAGAACTCGGCTTGGGTCATGTCTTGTTGATCGATAATCATCTCCGAGAGCTGCTCCAAACGGGAGATCTCCGCCTGTATATCAGCGGCTTCTAAGTGATAATTCAGGCG
>CAJXNU010000120.1 GCA_913057255.1 uncultured Wenzhouxiangella sp. | reverse complement strand
ACTTCTTCCCACGCACTTTGATCGGCCAACAGGGCGCGCAACAGTTGATTGTTGAGCTCATGGCCTGATTTATAGCCCACGAAAGAACCAATCAAGTTCCTTCCAAGCAAGTAGAGATCGCCCACCGCATCGAGCACTTTGTGTTTGACCAACTCATCGTCGTAGCGGAGGCCATTTTGGTTCAATACCCGATAATCATCGAGCACCACGGCATTGTCCATGCTGCCCCCAAGGGCCAGGTTGCGGCTTCTTAAGTATTCGATATCGCGCAAGAAGCCAAAGGTTCTGGCACGGGCCACTTCCTTGAGATACGAGGTCGTAGAGAAATCCAGATCCGCGCGACAGGCCTTGCCAGAAATCACTGGGTGGTCAAAGTCGATGGTGAAATTGACTCGGAAGCCTTCATAAGGTGAGAACCGGACCCACTTGTCTTCGTCTGGGTCTTTGATCTCAATGGTTTTGAGGACGCGGATGAATCGTTTGGCCGCGGGTTGCTCGCAGATGCCTGCTGACTGCAATAAGAAGGCAAATGGGCCAGAGCTGCCATCCATGATCGGAACTTCCGAGGCCGACAAATCGATGTAGATGTTATCGACACCTAGGCCTGCCAAGGCCGACATCAAATGCTCAATGGTGGCCACGCGGACTTGATCCACCACGAGCGTGGTCGACAGCGAGGTATCCCCGACCAAATGCGGTTCGGCCTTGATTTCGAACACGGGCGAGAGATCGACACGCCGAAACACGATGCCGGTATCCACAGGCGCCGGGCGTAAGGTCATCAAGACCTTTTCACCGGTGTGGAGTCCCACCCCCGTTGCTCGGATCACATTTTTTAATGTGCGTTGTCTGATCAAACCACTGGCCTTTTGTTGACTGGCAAAGCCTGAGGGGCAACGCCCCACGTGCATATTAGAGATCAATCATACCACAGCGTATGGGTGGAGACCTCACAGATTTGCTATTTCACCACAGCTGTGGTTTATATGCAACAACCCATCTTGGGGCGCCTAGGGCACCCCACTCGATGGTTTAAAACGCCGACGGACAAATGACCGGCATGACCCATCAATCGGCTTGGTTGCGAAGAAACGCTGGGATGTCCAACCAGTCCAGTTCTTTTTGCTCACCGAAGGTCCGCTCAGGGCTGGCTTCCGTCGAATCAGCAGCAGTTGTGCTCGCATGACCCGTCTGGCTCGAGGCCTGTGCGTTGGCGCGCAGGTCTCGATCGCCCATGGGCATATCGTCAGTGCCAGTTCGTAGCAATTGAAGCGGTGGCTCTTCTTGCTTGGCTGCCCGATCGCCCAAGCCAGTGGCCACGACGGTCACCCGCATCTCATCACCCATGTCCGGATCAATCACGGTACCGATGACCACTGTCGCATCTTCACTGGCGAGATCGGCCACCGTGGTGCCCACTTCCTCAAACTCACGCATGGTCAATGTCATGCCGGCGGTGATGTTGACCAAGATGCCACAGGCGCCATTGAGATCCACATCTTCCAACAGTGGCGAGCCAATGGCTGCCTGTGCGGCCATCAAGGCACGGTCTTCGCCGGTGGCAGAGCCTGCACCCATCATGGCCATGCCCATCTCACTCATCACGGTCCGGACATCGGCAAAGTCAACATTGATCAAACCCGGGCGGGTGATCAATTCGGCAATCCCTTGAACGGCGCCTGAGAGGACTTGGTTGGCTGATTTGAAGGCATTGAGCAGCGAGACCTCCGCACCCAACACGCTCAGCAACTTGGCATTGGGGATGGTGATCAATGAATCGACATGGTGGGCCAACTCGTCAATGCCTTGTTGGGCCATGCTCAAGCGACGCTGCCCTTCAAATGGGAATGGACGAGTGACCACCGCCACTGTCAGAATGCCCATCTCTTTGGCGGTCTGTGCGATCACGGGTGCCGCCCCTGTGCCGGTGCCACCACCCATGCCGGCGGTGATAAACACCATATCAGAGCCTGAGAGCATTTCTGTGATGCGCTCACGGTCTTCCAAGGCTGCCTGTCGACCGACCTCTGGATTGGCGCCTGCGCCCAGACCTTTGGTCACGCTGGAGCCAATCTGCAGGGTGGACTTGCCATTGAAATTTCTCAATGCCTGGGCATCGGTGTTGACGCAGATAAACTCCACGCCCTCGATGTCGGCACTGACCATTTGGTTGACCGCGTTTCCGCCGCCGCCACCGACCCCAACCACTTTGATGGTGGCACCCGGTGCATAATTTTCGACTACTTCAAACATGATGCTCTCCTTATCGCTCGCTTTTTATGATTTAACTTCAAGTTGTTTAGATGGTGGTCCATCTTTTTTCTTTTCTCATGCTCACTTCTTCAATCTCTCTGTGATGGCTGACTCATCGCCCTCACAGCCTTTAAAAATCTCCCTTGAACCAATGACGCAGCCGAGACCAAGCCCCTTCGACACTGGCCACCGATGGCTTGGGCGCACTGGCCTCAGTCCGAGACCCATAGATCAACAAGCCCACGCCGGTGGCATGGATCTGGTTGTTGACCACATCGGATAGACCCGTGACCACGGTGGGCTTTCCAATCCGCACGGGCATATGCAAAATCTCTTCGGCCAGCTCGGCCACGCCTTCCATTTTTGAACCGCCCCCGGTCAACACGAGACCTGCCGGAATCATGGAATCAAAGCCCGATTGGCTGAGCTGCTTGGCCACGTGCTGAAACAGTTCGCGGTAGCGTGCTTCGACAACCTGGGCTAGAGTCCGACGCTCTAAGCGTCTGGCCAAGCGGTCACCCACACTCGGCACTTGAATGGTTTCATCGGAAGCGGTCATTTGTTCCAACGCACAGGCGTATTTGATTTTGATTTCTTCAGCGTGGATGGTCGGTGTCCGCAAGGCCACGGCGATGTCATTGGTGACCAAGTCTCCTGCGATGGGAATGCAGGCGGTGTAACGAATCGCGCCTTCGGTGAACACAGCAATGTCCGTGGTGCCTGCGCCGATATCAATCAAAGCAATCCCGAGATCTTTTTCGTCTTGGCTTAAAACGGCATAGCTCGAGGCCAATTGCTGCAGGATCAAATCATCGACCTGCAAACCACAGCGGGCGACACACTTACTCAAATTCTGAACGGCACTGGCACCGGCCGTGACCAAGTGAACATGCGACTCCAAACGCACGCCCGACATGCCCACGGGCTGGCGAATCCCATCGGTTTGATCGATCACATACTCCTGCGGCAAGACATGCAAGATGGATTGATCGGCAGGCACCGCCACCGCGCGCGCGGATTCCAACACGCGCTCCACATCCCCTTCGGTCACTTCTTTGTCGCGAATGGCCACGGCGCCATGCGAGTTCAATGAGCGAATGTGTGACCCAGCAATCCCGGCAAACACAGAATGCACGGTGCAATCGGCCATGAGCTCGGCTTCTTCCACAGCCCGTTGGATGGCCTGCTCGGTCGATTCAATATCCACGACCACCCCGCGCTTGAGTCCTCGAGAGGGGTGCGAGCCGACGCCAACCACTTGCAAGGTGCCGTCTTCTTCAATCTCACCAATGATGGCGACAATTTTGCTGGTTCCAATGTCCAGACCCACGACCAATGATTTTTCTGATCTTTTAGCCACGTCTGCCTTGCTCCCTGTTGGCGTCTACCCACTCCACCGCCATGCCATTGGCGTAGCGCATATCCACGCGCTCTGCTCGCTGCGGCTGTGTTCTTAAATACTCATGAATTCCAATAAACCGAGCCAGGCGTTGGTCACGATTCTCCCGACCCAGCAACAGCTCAATGCCATTGCTCAGTGTCACGGTCCAAGAACCTCGCTCATCTAGTGCCAACGCTTCAATGTGCAAGCCCGCACTCGCTAACTCACTCTGCATCGATAGCCAGGCTTGCAACACCAAGTCGTGTTGATTGGCCGGTCCATACAAACGCACCAAGCCTTGAATGTCTTCACTGCCATCAATGGTGAGCAATGCCCCGCCTTGAGCCTCCAGTCCACTCAAGACCCCCGTTTGGTTCCATCGGGCCAGTGGCTGATGCTCTCTAATCTCGATCATTAAGGTATCTGGCCAAGCCCGCGTGACACGGGCCTGAGCCACCCAAGGAAGATGCTCAACTGCCTCACGCACTTGCCCCAAATCGGTGGCAAAGTACCCTTGACTGGCATAGGGCGCTGCAGCGGCCCGAACTTGGCTGGCACTGGTTCGTTGCAAAGGCCCAGAGACTTCTAGCCATTCAATCGCCCAGCGATCCCCTCCAATCAAGCCCATCTTTAACCAGACAGCCAACAGCACCACCAAGCCTAAGGCGGTCACGGTGGCCCACGTGGTCACTGAGATCAGGCGATTTGGGCTTGGCTGAGTATCTGCCATACCAACTCCTCAAAATCCATGCCCGAAGCCAAAGCGGCTTTGGGCAGCAGTGAACTCTCGGTCATCCCGGGCGTGGTGTTGACTTCCAATAGCCAAGGCGCGTTATTTTGATCTAACATCAAATCCACACGTCCCCAGCCACGGGCACCCACCACATCAAAAGCGCGCCAACAAAGCGCGGACGATGACTCGGCCAGTTCTTGATCGATCGGTGCGGGGCATAAGTATTCGGTGGTGCCGGCTGCATACTTGGCGTCAAAGTCATAAAACTCATTGGGGGTCTTTAGCTCAATCAAAGGCAAAACGTCCGTCCCAATCACACCGGCGGTCAGCTCACGGCCCTCGATCAGCTGCTCAACCAGCACCTCATCGTCAAACTCGAATGCCTTGATCAATGCCGGTCCAATGTCTTGAGCGTCCATCACACGGCTCATCCCAAGGCTTGAGCCCTCGCGATTGGGTTTGACGAACATGGGCAAACCCACCGCATCGATCAAAGCCTGAGCGTCCTGATTGGCAATGGCCTTCGCCTGATCATCGGCGAGCCACTCAGCTTTCTTGCAGATCTGGTAGCTTGGTGTCGGCAAACCGACTGCCTGCCAAATTCTTTTGGTTTGGACTTTGCTCATGGTCAGTGCCGAGGCCAATACGCCAGAGCCAGTCATGGGGATCCCGTAGAGGCGAAGCGCACCCTGCAGCGCGCCATCTTCCCCGCCCCGACCATGCAACAAATTGAACACGCGATCAAAATGACCGGCCTCGACTTGTTCCAAAAGCCGTCTGGGGCCATCGACCAATGAGTAATGAACGCCCAAACGCTCTAAGGCACCCGCCACCGCTTTGGCGCCTTTTAAAGAAATCTCTCGCTCGGCACTATCGCCACCGGCGACCAAGGCCACATGCCCCATGGCAGTCACTTCGGCTTTTGTGTGCACCCGAGTCATGCCGCCAATCCCCGCAACGTTTGACCCAAACGACCGACGTCTCCTGCGCCCATGACTAAGACCAAGTCTTGATCTAGACAAATCCGATCCAAACACTCAGGCGCCTCATCGACTGAGCCAATGCGCTCTACCCCTTCGAGTCCTCGCGCTTCAATCGCTTGTGCCAAAGCATCGGCATCAATGCCTGCAATGGGTGTTTCACCGGCTGCATAAATATCGGCCAACACCAACACATCAGGCTCGGTTAATACGCGGGCGAAGGCATCGAACTGATCGCGCGTTCGGGTATAACGATGCGGCTGAAAAACCACCACCAATCGTTTATCTGGCCAGCCACCTCGAGCAGCTGCAATCACTGCATCGAGCTCGGTTGGGTGATGGCCATAATCTTCAAATGCCAACACACGCTGACCCTGACCCAATGTGATCTCGCCAATCGAATCAAAACGTCGGCCCACGCCAGAAAAATCCGCGAGCCCCTGTTGGATGTCTTTGGCAGACACGCCCAGCTCCCAAGCCACGGCGGCCGCCCCCAGGGCATTTTGGACGGTGTGACGGCCAGGCAACGCCACTTTCATTGGCACGGGCTCATCGTGGTCGGGCAACCACAATTGAAAACGCATGTGAAGCTTGTCTTGTTCGACATCGGTGGCGCGCACATCGGCCTTGGGATTGAATCCATAAGTCACGACATTCCGTGCCACGTTGGGAATCAATTGCGTGACGTGGGGATCATCCATTCCAAGCACAGCCACTCCATAGAAGGGCAAGTGGTGCAGGAAAGATAAAAACGCACTTTGTAACTGATCAAAGCTTCCCTGATAGGCATCCAAATGGTCACGATCGATGTTGGTCA
>CAJXNU010000119.1 GCA_913057255.1 uncultured Wenzhouxiangella sp. | reverse complement strand
CGCCTGCATCCAACTCCAGCACCACCAGGGGCTTTTTCACCTGCCCATCATCTGGTGTCTGACTCACCCCGACCAAGGCACTGCGATAGACGCCTGGAACGGCATTGACAATCCCTTCCACGCATTCGGTGAACAGTACACCGTTCTCCGTCACCACGCGTTCGGACTTTCTGCCACAAAACCAGAGCCGACCCTCATCATCGAGCCAGCCGACATCGCCCATGCGATGCCACACCTCTCCCGCCTCACCCGACATTTTTGCTTCAGCGGTTTGTTGGGGCCTGGCCCAATACTGATCGGTGACACTCGGGCCCGTGACACAGATCTCACCCACCGCCTCTGTGCCCAAGACCTTCGCCTCATTAATGTGCTCAATGACTTGATCGGTGATGGCAATGATCTTGACTTGATTGGCACTTAAAGGTTTACCCACACAGATCCCTTGGCCATTGCGGTGTCTGGCCGCCAAGCCAGATACAATCGCACGCCCAGATACGGTAGCCACCGGCAAGACTTCGGTTGCTCCATAGGGCGTATGAATGTCGGCATCACTGTTCAGTGCCCGATGCATGCGCTCCACCACTTTGGGAGAGACCGGTGCGCCGGCCGACAAGACACGTTTGAGGCTGGGCAGTTTTATATTGTGTTCTTGGGTGTAGCGGGTCAGCGTGTTCATGAGTGCCGGTGAGCCGAACAAATTGGTGACTTGATAGTGCTCAATCAAACTCACCAACATGTTTGGATCAACGGAGGCCGGTCGGGTGAAATCCATTTTTGGAATCACCGTGGTCATCCCCAGCGCCGGATCAAACAAAGCAAAGGGTGGAAAGGTCGGACAATCGATCTCACCGGGTTCGATGCCATAGGTTTCTCGAACCAGCTCCACCTGCGCTTGAAAATGACGGTGTCGATAGACCACGCCTTTCGGAATCCCGGTAGACCCTGAGGTAAATAGAATCGCCGCTGGGTCGTTGTCATCGACCACTGGAAGCTGAGTCGAGCTTTGGTGAACTCGTCCGAGTTGGATGAGCGCACGGTCGGTGTGTTGGCCCCAACGCCCCCCGACGGTGATGGTGTGCTGGATACTCACCTTGGCCCAGCCAAAGAGCCGTCTGGCCCACTGAGCTTTGGCGATCCCCATAAACACCTGTGGCTCGGCTTCGGCCAGACATTGTTTTAGCGGTTTAAGCCCAATGCCCGGGTCGATCAACACAGGGACCAGTCCTGCCCGCATCAGGGCAAAAAAGGAGATAAAAAACATCGGTGAAGGCGGGACCATCAAGGCCACCCGCGTGCCTTTATTTAGTCCTTTGACCACCAGACCACGCGCCAAAGCCTCGACCTGGTCATTGAGTTGCTGGTAGGTCAGCCGCTCATCGGCCCAACCACCCCCAGTTGGTTTTTTGGGGACGATCAACGCCACCGCGTCACCCTGTTGGGCGGCTTGTCGGGCTAAGGCTTCGGCGATGTTGCTCAATGGTGGTCTTTCCTGACTGCTGGGGAATTTCTGATTATTCCACACCTGTATTCGATGCGCTTGGGCGTGCAATTTCTGACACAAACGACCGGTTTCATCCGATGGCCTTGTGAGTATTTTCTAAATAATTTATACTCACTATGAAGTTTGTTTTTGACGTTAACAAGAGCCAAAGCAACCTGCAAAAGCACGGCATTGACTTTGTCGCTGCGCAAGCGCTTTGGGATGACCCGGCTTTAATGGAAATTGCAGGCAAATCCGTGAAACGCGAGGCCCGATCTATGCTCATCGGTCGAATTGGCTCAACACATTGGACTGCAGTGGTGACTTATCGGGCCAACTTCATCCGACTGATTTCTGTTAGACGATCCAGAGCACAGGAGATTCAAGCGTATGGAACCTGAAGAATTTGATAAAAAATTTGATGATGGCAAAGAAGACATGTTTGACGACCTTGATTTGTCGACCGCTCGGCGGATCAATCAAATCACAAGGCGGATCAATATTGACTTCCCCAGCGCGATTGTCGATGAGTTGGACACTGAGGCCAGGCGGATCGGCGTCACGCGTCAATCTCTGATCAAAGTCTGGATTCATGAGCGCTTACAAGCTGAAGCGCGCGAGCGTCACCCAGTGAGTGCAGAAGTCGAATGAAAGTGAGAGCGAGTTGCTCGCTCACTTCAAAATTTCGACGCTCTTTAAGAACCGAATCAGCTCATCCACGCACTGCTCAATGCTCAATGTTTCAGTATCCAGTACCAACTCCGGATCCATCGGCGCCTCATAGGGCGAGTCAATGCCGGTGAAGTGCTTGATCTCCCCAGCACGCGCTCGTTGATACAGGCCTTTGGGATCCCGAGACTCACAGGTCTCTAGACTCGCTTTGACATAAATCTCAATAAACTCCCCCTCATCCATCAGCGACCGGACCATGTCGCGGTCGGCTCTAAATGGCGAGATGAAGGCACTTAAGACCACCAAGCCGGCATCGGCCATCAGCTTGGCGACCTCACCAATGCGGCGGATGTTTTCAACACGATCCTCATCTGAAAACCCAAGATCGCGGTTCAAGCCATGGCGGACATTGTCCCCATCCAATAGGTATGAGTGATGCCCACGCTGAAACAGTGCCAGTTCGAGCGCATTGGCTACCGATGATTTGCCGGCCCCTGAGAGTCCTGTAAACCACAGCACGGCCGGTCGTTGAGATTTTTGTTCCGCGCGTTTGTCTTTGGCAATCTTGTGTTCATGCCAAACAACATCGCTGGAGGTCTCGCCTAAGATGCCGGTGATCGGTGCCCGCACCATGCCCGCACCCACCGTGAGGTTAGAGACACGATCAATAATGACAAATGAACCCAAGGCAGGGACGGTGTCATAGCGATCAAACACAATCGGTCGAGATAAGCGCCAGCGCGCTCGGCCGATATCATTCAAGCCCAGAGTTTCTGATGGATGGGTCTCTAAGGTGTTGATGTCGTATTGAAAACTTAAGGCCTCCACGCTCGCTCCCACCGTTTGGGTAGCGAGCTTGATGTCATACTGCCGACCGGTCAACAAACGCTGATCGCTCATCCACACCACATCGGCCTCAAAGGCATCGAGCACGAAGGGAAGATCCTCCTCATCGGCCTTAACCACCACATCGCCACGAGAGATATCGATCTCGGTGGCCAGCGTGAGTGTGACGGCATCACCGGTGGAAGTGTGATTCACATCACCCGATTGGCTGATGAGACTGATGATGGTGCTTTCCTTATTCGAAGGCAGCACCCGAATGGCATCTCCCACGCTGAGTCTACCCGCGGCCACGGTGCCGGAAAAGCCACGAAAGTCAGAGGTCAGTCGGTTGACATATTGAATGGGCAAGCGAAAGCCTTGGGCATCTTCACCGGCTTGGACCGGATGGCCCATGGAACCTGGTGTTGCCGATTCCAGACACGCCATCAGGGTGGGGCCAGCAAACCAAGGCATTTGGTTGGAGGCATGAATCACCCCATCGCCTGCTAAGGCCGAGACCGGCAGCACTTCAATCGACTCAAAGCCTAGATTCTTAGAAAACGCTCGGTAGTCACTTTCAATGGCCAAAAACGTCTCTTCGGCGTAGTTCACCAAATCCATCTTGTTGACGGCCACGATGATCTGGCGAATGCCCAACAAAGAGGCAATAAAACTGTGTCGCTGAGTTTGGGTTTGCACGCCTTTTCTGGCATCAATCAAAATGATGGCCAGATCGGCGGTGGAGGCACCAGTGGCCATGTTGCGGGTGTATTGCTCATGGCCGGGTGTGTCGGCAATGATGTATTTTCTGGTCGGCGTGGAGAAAAACCGATAGGCCACATCAATGGTGATGCCCTGCTCTCGTTCGGACTGTAAGCCATCCACGAGCAAGGCCAAATCGGCTTGATCCCCCGTGGTGCCCCATTTTTTTGAATCGCGCTCGACGCTTGCCAATTGGTCTTCAAAGATCTGTTTGGAATCAAACAGCAAACGACCAATCAGCGTGGACTTGCCATCATCGACGGAGCCACAGGTAATCAGCCGCAGCAAATCTTTGCTGGCATGATTGGCCAATACCGCTTCTATGTCTGAGGTCTCTGTGCTCACTCAATCGCTCCGAGGGTCATGCATCCATTCATCATTCAAACCTATCGACTCACCAAGGCCCCATCGGCCAAGGAATGACCACGCCTAAGCTGTGCAAGATCGCGGCCAATATGGCCAACAGCACCGCCAATACGGCCGCCACCAACCCCAGTCCTAGGGCAATGGCGCCGATGATCAAGCCAAAAACCACGGCCAGTGAGACACCAATAAAGGGCATCAATACAGCAATGCCGATCACAATCAAGATCAGCTTGCCAATGCCGGTGATTTTTAGGCCTGGCTTTTTGCGGGTGTTTGACTCGTTCGTCTCATTCGTCTCATTCATGAGATGTGACCTATTTATTTTTGATGCCTTTAAAAATAACCTTGGCGCTTTTTCTCTTCCATCGACGCGCCGGCGTCTTTATCAATCGCTCGGCCTTGGCGCTCGGATTGGGTGGCCTGGATCGTCTCTTCGATCACCTCTAACAAGGTGGTGGCGGTGGACTCCATCGCGCCTGTTAAGGGATAGCAGCCCAGCGTCCGAAAACGCACGGATCTCATCTCCGGCACTTGTCCAGGCTCTAGGGGGAAGCGATCATCATCCACCACAATCAATTGGCCATCGTATTCCACCACCGGTCGTTCGGCCGCGAAATACAAGGGCACCATGGGGATGTTTTCGGCGTGTGTGTATTGCCAAATATCGAGCTCGGTCCAGTTAGAAATGGGAAACACCCGAATCGATTCGCCCTTGTGGACCCGACCGTTGTAGAGATCCCACAGCTCTGGGCGCTGATTTTTGGGGTCCCATTGGTGCTGTTTGTCTCGGAACGAAAACACCCGCTCTTTGGCCCGAGAGCGCTCTTCATCGCGCCTTGCCCCACCAAAGGCCGCATCAAAGCCATATTTGTTCAAAGCCTGCTTTAGCGCTTGGGTTTTCATGACATCCGTGTGTACTTTGGAGCCATGGGTGAACATGTTGATGCCCTGATCCAATCCCTCTTGGTTGGTGTGGACAATCAATTCCATCCCCGCATCACGCGCCATTTGGTCTCTGAAGGCATACATGGCCTGAAACTTCCAGGTGGTATCGATGTGCATCAAAGGAAACGGCGGCGGCGCTGGATAAAAAGCCTTTTTGGCCAGATGAAGCATCACACCGGAGTCTTTGCCGATGGAATAGAGCATCACGGGTCGCTCAAACTCGGAAGCGACCTCACGAATGATGTGAATCGCTTCGGCTTCTAACATGGCCAAATGGCTTTTCACCAGAATTAAACTCCTGAGTTTAAAAATTGAACAATCTGGGGGATCAAAGCATCGCGCGCATCTTCTAGTACATAATGCCCCGCTTCATCGAAACGTTCAATGCGCGCTTTCGAGAAATGCTCTGTCCACATCTCCAGCACCTTGGGCGTGAACACAAAATCGTGCATGCCCCAGCCAATGAAAATGGGTTTGTCTTTTAATGCGGCCAATTTTTCCTCGGTCTCAGCCAACACCGACCAAGCCGGGTCAGTTGGCGATAAAGGAATATCGCGCACAAACTCTGCCGTGGCCAAGCGCCGAGTGGGCTCGCCCTCATAAGGCTCTAACCAACCGGCTCTGGTCTCAGGATCGACTGGCTTTTTGACCGCGGTTTTGGCCGCAATCTTGGCAAACGCATTAAAGCGCACAATCAATTGCTGACCCAGCCAAGAGCGGGCGATTTTTAAGGCCCACGGAAGTGATTCGTGCTCGGGGATATTAAACGCCCAGGTGTTTAAGATCACCAAGCGGCGAATTTTTTCAGGGTGCCTGGCCGCCCAAGACAGGCCAATCGCACCGCCCCAGTCATGCACCACCAAATCAATCGTCGATGGCGCACCCTTCTCGGCCTGCTCATTCAGGCGAGCCTGCATCCAATGATCAAAATCATCGATGCGTTGTTGAAGCGAATAACGTGTGTTGGCATCTGACCAGCGATCGGAGTGACCCATGCCAATGTGGTCAGGCACGAGCGTCCGAAAATGGGTGCTCTCATCGTCCAGTAGCGCTTGAACCAGATGGCGGTAGTAAAACGACCAAGTGGGGTTGCCATGAACCATCACCACGGGCTGGCCCTGACCCAAATCACGATAGGCCATCATCAAACCACTGGGGAGTGCGTGGTGCTGGTAACCGGTTCGATGGAGTGGATTCAACAGATGGCTCTTAAAACGTCACTACCAAACCACTTCGGCCATGGCGCAATTGAGCCCTGAGCCGATGCCCATCAACGCCACCCGCTCACCGCGTTTGACCCGGCCTTGGTCGACGATCTTGGCCAACACGGTTGGAATGGACGCCGGGCCAATGTTGCCCAGATGCGGGA
>CAJXNU010000118.1 GCA_913057255.1 uncultured Wenzhouxiangella sp. | reverse complement strand
TGTGCCACAGCGGCTGCCTTGAGCACGCTCGGTCTAACCCCACCCAGCGGCGAAGTCCATCAGCCCGGCGGACGGCTTGTGATACATTGGCAAGGCACACCAGATGCCGTCCACACCATCGAGCTGGCAGGCACCGTCGATTGGATCACTGAGGGGCAGATGCCCCGTTAAAACATCTCAATCTGGAATGGGTAGCAAGCACATGGATAAGCCAGACACTGACTTGACTGAACAAGACATCCTATCTTGGTTTAAGGCCCACCCCGACCAGTGGCAGGAAATGCCAGAGCTTCGGGCCCTGATCGAGAACCCCAAACAAATAGGGAAAGCAGACGGTCCAACCTCTCTGGCAGACTTTCAGTTGCGACGCCTTCGCCAAGAAAACAACAAGCTTCAAGCACAGCTCCAGTCTCTGGTGGCTGTAGCCCAAACCAATGAACAGCTGATGCGTCGGCTGCACCGGATGATTTTGGGATGGGCGGCCACCCCTTCGATCACCGAATTCGTCGTGCAGTGTCGAGATCAACTTGGCCAGGAGTTTGGTGCAGACGCAATTTACCTTCATCTTGATTCAATCCCAAAGTCTCTCAGTGCCATCGAGGGCATCGTTGAGTGCGACCAGATGGCCCTGGATTGGCTAGATCGGGAACAACCCAAGCACGCCCAATGCGGGCGCTTCACCCAATCGAAACTTGCCACGCTGTTTCCCGGGTCGGAATCAGAGATTGAATCGGCTGCCGTCATTGCACTTGAACCCGACGGCTGGCTGGCCATTGGCTCGGCGGATGAGTCAAAGTTTCAGCCCGACATGGGCACCCTATTCCTCGAACTGCTGGCAGAAACCATCTCGCATCGCCTGAACCGAATGGGTGATGAGAGCTAAAAACAGCAAGGAGTGAGGCTTGAGCGAGCTCTCTATCCAACGGGCCATCACAGAGTTTCTTGAGCGTTTGGCTCAAGAGCGTGCCCTTGGGTCGGCGACTCAGCAGGCGTATCAAAGAGACCTCAAAGCGTTCGAGCAATGGTGCATGAGCCAGAGCCTCGATGCCGTCCAAGACATCGATACCCATGCCATTAGAGGGTTTGCGGCATCAGAACATCGACGCGGCTTGAACCCTCGCTCCATTCAGCGTCGCCTGTCCGGGCTTCGGCGGCTATTTAAGGCTCTCCGCCAACAAGGCATTCTCCAATCTGACCCAACCGAGGGCGTGAAAGCACCCAAAGTCAGACGAAAATTGCCCGAGACACTCGACATTGACCAAGTGCTCGCGCTTTTAGATATTCCCACCGACACACCCATTGCCAAGCGCGACCGAGCCATGCTCGAGCTGTTTTACGCCAGTGGGCTTCGTGTCAGTGAACTGACGGCACTCAAATGGCAAGATTTGGATATGACAGAAGGGCTGGTCAAGGTGCTCGGGAAAGGCCAGAAAGAGCGACTGGTGCCGGTTGGCCGACATGCACTAAAAGCGCTTGAGGGCTGGCGGCAACAGCAACCGCCAGGCACTGAGCATTTGTTCACCAACCCAGCCGGCCGTCAGTTAACCGTTCGCGCGCTCCAAAAAAGAGTCGCCCACTGGTCCCAACATCAAGGGCTTGACCAACGCGTCCATCCGCATCAACTGAGACACTCCTTTGCCTCTCACATACTGCAATCCTCCGGCGACTTAAGGGCTGTGCAGGAGCTGCTGGGGCACGCCAACTTATCCACCACTCAGATTTATACGCACCTGGATTACCAGCATTTGGCCAAGATCTATGATGAAACTCACCCACGCGCCAAAAAGCCCAAATAAAAGCCTTACAATGGGCACTGGTGGGCGCCGATGAGCGTCTTTGGGGCTCGGCTGAGAGCGTGACGTGGCGATATTGGGACCATCGAAGCGATAAATGTTGGAGGCGCATGGCCTCGCTGGCCGTTGCATCCTGGCCCTACTGACCCCATATTCAACACTTCATGCAGATCCCGTGCGGGAGCATGACAACGGCAACAGACTTCAGTCAAAGGCGAACACATGGAACAGTTTCACGGCACAACCATCGTCTCTGTTAGACGCGACAATCAGGTTGTGGTGGCAGGCGATGGGCAAGTGACTTTTGGGGATACCGTCATGAAAGCGCACGCCCGGAAAGTCAGAAAGCTCTACCACAACCAAGTCATGGGTGGCTTTGCAGGCGCCACGGCTGATGCATTCACCCTATTTGAACGGTTTGAGACCAAGCTGGAGATGCACTCAGGCCATCTCACGCGGGCAGCCGTGGAATTGGCCAAAGACTGGCGGACTGACCGCCTCTTGCGTCGACTCGAGGCCTTATTGGTGGTTGCCGACAAAACCGCCTCTTTGATCATTTCGGGCAACGGTGATGTCATCGAACCTGAGAACAGTCTGATCGCCATCGGCTCGGGTGGCCCCTATGCACAAGCCGCTGCCAGTGCGCTTTTAAATCACACCGAACTCGATGCCAGAACCATTTGTGAGCAGGCGCTGTCTACAGCGGCAGACATCTGCATCTACACCAACCACAACTTCACCATTGAAACCCTGGAAATCAACTAACCCGATGTCTCACCTAACCCCCAAAGAAATTGTTCAAGCCCTCGATCAACACATCGTCGGGCAAGACAACGCCAAGCGCGCCGTGGCCGTGGCATTGAGAAACCGCTGGCGCCGCATGCAAGTAGGCGATGAGCTGCAAAGTGAGATCACACCCAAGAATATCTTGATGATCGGTCCAACAGGGGTGGGCAAGACAGAGATCGCACGTCGTCTTGCTGCCCTTGCACAATCCCCGTTTATCAAGGTCGAGGCCACCAAATTCACTGAAGTCGGTTACGTCGGCAAAGACGTTGAATCCATTATTCGAGATTTAGTCGAGACCTCGGTGAAAATGGCCAAAGAAGAGGCCATGGCAAGTGTTCGTGCCAAAGCAGAAGACGCAGCCATCGAACGGGTGGTCGACATCATGCTACCGAAACGACAAAGCAGTGGCTTTGCCAATGCGCCTGAAGAGTCCGATGACCGCAGTGATGAGACTCGCCGCAAGCTGCTGGAGCGATTGCTCAATGGCGATTTTAATGACAAAGAGATTGAGCTGGATTTAAAAATGAATCTCGGGGTCGAGATCATGGCGCCCCCTGGAATGGAGGAAATGACCGGACAACTCCAGCAAATGTTTTCAAGCCTGTCTGGCCAGAAGAAACAGAAACGGAAACTCAAAATCAAAGACGCCATCCCCATCTTGATCGAAGAAGAGGCCAGTCGCTTAATCAACGAAGAGGAAGTCAAGCAAACCGCTCTATCCATGGCGGAGCAAAATGGCATTGTGTTTATTGATGAAATCGACAAAGTGGCCAGACGCTCTGAGGGCTCGACCAGTGGGGAGGTCTCCCGCGAGGGTGTGCAGCGCGACCTGCTGCCGCTGGTTGAGGGATGCACCGTCAACACCCGCTATGGATCGATCAACACCGATCACATCTTGTTTATCGCATCGGGCGCTTTCCATGTATCAAAGCCATCCGACTTGGTGCCTGAGTTGCAGGGGCGCTTACCCATTCGCGTTGAATTGCAGGCCCTCAAAGTCGAAGACTTCAAGCGGATTTTGACAGAACCCAATGCCTCTTTGACCGCGCAATATGAAGCCCTATTGGGGACTGAGGGCATCCAAGTGCAATTTGAAGAAGAGGCCATCACTCGGATTGCAGAAATTGCCTTCGCAGTCAACGAGTCCACAGAGAACATCGGCGCCAGACGACTCCACACACTGCTGGAACGGTTGCTTGAGGATATGTCATTCCATGCGCCCGATCTCACAGAGAAAAGCCTCACGATCAGCGCTCAATATGTGGATGAGCACCTCAAAGAGCTTTCAGAAAACGAAGACTTAAGTCGGTATATTCTCTAGTGATGACACAGAACGCCCGCACCGATCAGCCCGCCATCGAGTTTGAAGACATCAAACTGATCTTAGGTGGGCGAACCATATTAGATGGGCTTAACCTGTCCATTCCCAGTGGCCAAGTCACTGCCTTGATGGGCCCAAGTGGGGCAGGGAAAACGACTTTGTTGCGCCTCATCACCGGTCAGCTCAAGCCCGATCAAGGCCGAGTCGTGGTCAACGGCACGGTCGTCAATGAACTCAGCCCCAAGGAACTCAATCAGTACCGGAAAAACGTTGGTGTGTTGCTGCAAAACGGCGCCTTGTTTACTGATCTGACCGTTTTCGACAACATCGCCCTTCCCCTTCGTGAGCACACTCAATTGGATGAGAGCCTGATTAGGCGAGTGGTCTTGCTTAAACTTCATACCGTCGGATTGCGAGGCGCCGCTCAACTCTACCCAAGAGAGCTCTCAGGCGGCATGAACCGACGCATCGCCATGGCCCGCGCCATGGCACTCGACCCCGGCTTAATGCTCTACGACGAGCCTTTCGCTGGCCTCGATCCCATCTCAATGGGCATCTCCTTGCGTCTCATACGACAGGTCAACGAAGCGCTTGGCATGACCAGCATCGTGGTCACACATGATGTCCATGAGGTCAGCAAGCTGGCTCACCTTGCCTGCATCATTGCTCATGGGCACATCATCGCAGCCGCGCCACCGGCTGAGCTAGCGCAAAGCCAAGAGCCGCTGGTCCGCCAGTTTATGCAAGGCCTGCCCGATGGCCCCGTGGCTTTTCACTACCCGGCCCCTGACTTATCCGATGATCTACTCAACTCGGGAGAACAACATGCTTAGTGGCCTGAGAGAAGTCGGACGCGCAGTCTTGTTTTTGGGACAAGCCATCAGCCGAATGCGGTTGAATAAAAACCAAGTGGGCGAAACGCTCAGGCAAATTTACTACGCCGGCGCGCGGTCTCTGGTGATCATTGTCACCTGTGGCTTTTTTGTCGGCTTGGTGCTGACCCTGCAAACCTATGACACCCTCACCCGGTTTGGTGCGGCCGATGCGGCCAGCACCGTGTTGGCCCTATCCCTCTTCCGGGAACTGGGACCCGTGCTCACGGCTATCTTGTTTGCCGGTCGAGCGGGCACATCCATCACCGCAGAAATTGGTCTGATGCGAGCCACCGAGCAGCTCGATGCGCTGGATTTAATGGCGATCGATCCGATGGAGCGAATTGTTCAGCCTCGGCTCATCGCCGGCCTGATAGCTGTGCCGGCGCTGGCGGTGATTTTCAACATGATGGCGCTCCTTGGTGGCGTCTTCTTTGCCGTCTTTGTGATGGGCAATGACCCAGTGAGCTTTTGGGGGAACATGCAAAATTCGGTGGAGTTTGGCCGAGACTTCCTGCACGGGGTCGGCAAATCCATAGGATTTGGGTTCTTGGCGGCTTGGCTGGCGGTTTATTTTGGCTGGTCGGCTAAGGCCACTGGCGAGGGCGTGGCTTTAGCAACCACACAGACGGTCATCGCAACGGCCATCTCGGTGCTGATCCTTGACTTTGTCTTGTCGGCATTCATGCTTTAATTGTTTAGAAGGATGTCCATGAAATCATCAAATCAAATTGAACTAACGGCCGGAATCTTCCTGGCGCTAGCCATCGCAGCGCTGGTCTTTTTGGCATTACAGGCCACCGACCGAGGGGTGGTGTCCAGTGGTGGCTACCAAATCAGTGCCACCTTCACCAACATCGGTGGCCTCAAGCCCAAAGCCTCGGTGAGCATGGGTGGCGTCACGATTGGCACGGTGGAGCGCATTGAGCTTGATCCTCAAACTTTTGAAGCACGCGTTTATATGACCATATCGGATGCCTACTCTGACCTTCCGGAGGACACCTCCGCATCGATCCTCACAGCAGGCATCTTGGGTGATCAATATGTGGGACTAGAACCCGGCGGCTCACCGGTGCCGCTGCAAGACGGTGACCAAGTTCTGCTGACCAACTCGGCCATGGTGCTTGAACAAATGATTAGCAAATACCTACTGGGTGGGGATAGCCAAGAATGACGGCTCTGACAAAACTTCTGTCTCTCATCGCTGCTTCGCTGCTGGCGTTTCTCGTCTCTCAGACGAGTTTAGCGCAACAAGCGCCGGATCAACTCATTAAAGGACTGACCGCAGAACTCTACACGCTGATTGATGACAATCGCGAACTGTACTCGCAAGACATCGATGCGCTGAAAGCAGAGGTCGATCAACGAATGCGGCAACACATCGATACCACCTACTCAGCACGCCTAGTGTTGGGCCGCCATGGGCGTGGCTTGGAGCAGGAACAGATTGCCGCATTTGCAGATGCCTTGGGGACAACTCTGATGAATCAATACGCTCAGCGCCTCTTGGACTTTGATAGTCAAAACACGGTCGATGTAATGCCTCTTGAGCCCAATCAAGACCCGCGGAGAACACGAGTCAGGACACGCTTGCAGCTCGATAATGGGTCTGTCATGCCAATCGACTATGTTCTCAGGCTGCGCGAAGGCAACTGGCTGGTCTTTGATGTGATCGCCGAAGGCATTTCCTATGTGGCGACCTTCAGGAACCAAATTGGCGAACAGATTTCGCGTCA
>CAJXNU010000117.1 GCA_913057255.1 uncultured Wenzhouxiangella sp. | reverse complement strand
CCATCTCCTCCGGAGAAGTCAGGGATTTGTCCCCCATCAGAAATCGTCCAGCCTTTGTCGTTGACCAATGCTGCGCGCGCATCGGCCGGCGCACCAGCATTATATCGAGCGGGCTTCGCATCGAAAGTAAGGTTACTTTGCAAATTGGCTTTTTGGTCATTGAGGCTGATCAGTAACGCATCATAGTTCGTCGCAGAGATTCCAGAATCGCTCAGAAAGTCATTAAAGTCTGTGGCGCCACTGAAATCCCAATTGGATAGGTCTTGATTAAACGAAACGGCCGCATTAAACATAGAAGCAAAATCAGTGCCCTGACCCACTGTCCAAGAATTCAGCGGTTGGTTGAAATTCACCGCGCTATCAAACATTCTGCTGAAGACTTCAGCATTGACTGGTTGCCAACTGGAAATGTCTTGGTCGAACGAAGATGCTTTGAAAAACATTCGATCAAAGCTTCTCACAGATGTCACGACCCAATTGCCAATGGGCTGATCGAAGCGCTCAGCACCATCAAATGTTCGATTCATGCGAGTGACCTGACTGGTATCCCAGCCAGAGATTTGGCCATTGAAATTGGTTGCATTTAAGAATGTCCGTTGCAATGAAGTGACATTGCTTGTATTCCAATTATTGAGGTCTTGATTGAAAGCCGTTGCACCTTCAAACACTCGGTAGAGCGATTGGACATTCGAAATGTTCCAAGCATTAATGGGTTGGTTAAAGCTCGCTGCGTTTAAAAACATAGAACCGATGTTCGTCGCCCCAGACATATTCCAAGAGGCCAAAGGCTGATTAAAAGCGGTGGCATCTGAGAACATGAGAGAGAAATTTGTGACTTGACTGACGTCCCAACCACTGATGTCGTCATTAAAACTGGAAGCCCCTGAAAAAGTAGCCCTAAGAGTCGTCACTGAGTTAGGTAGGGTGCTGGGCACGGCGGTGAGGTTGCTCGCATCTTTGAAAGCCCAGTCGAGGCTCTCAATACCTAAATTGCCAAACGAGAGGACTTCGGTGAGTTTTTCCGCATTACTGAAGCTCAGCCGTGATCCATTCGCTCTGCCGTAATGGCTGAGGGTTCCAAAGATACTGACCTCGTACTCTTCCTCAGTGGCATACGTGTGCGTTTTAAACCCTGGGCTTGTGTAGGCGGTCTCAGTTCCATCACCCCAGTCGACAAGGACATCCACTTCGCCATCTAAGGGAATGCTTACGGTGGTTCCATCGCTAAGCGTCGTGTCGAAGGTCAACACCATGGGTGCACCGCTGAGTCCAGGAGCTGGGTTTTGTTCTGGGTTGACCAGATAGGGATAAGACACAAATCCCGAGTCCGGAGTTTTGATTGCCCACACGGGGGATGCGCCTGAAATCGACCAATTGGCGAAAGTCGCAATGTCTTTCAACTGCAGCGTGGTTTTGCCTTCGCCACAGGATGCGAATGTGGCGTCGCAGGTGTCATTGTTTTGGCCCGCAAGGTCTTGGTTGTAGTAGCTATTCGTGATGCCACTGAACCCGGAATCAGAGCCAATCAGGCCGCCGATATTGCTGCTGTTATCTCCAACATTGATTGAGAGCGCGCCATAGCTTCTGCGAATGCTTGGACTGTTAACGTGATTGCCCAGCAGGGTGGCGACGCGACTGGTGTTGGCACCCGCGGTCACCGCGCCGGTCACATAACTGTCTTCAATTGTTCCGGAGTAGCTGTATCCGACGAGGCCACCAATGTGCTCGCACCCATCGCCTAAATTGATATCCGCAGCAGCATAACTTTTCTCGACCAGTGCGCCACTGGAGCCGGCGGTGCCCACCACCCCGCCGATGCCTGTCTCATTATCAAAGCCCAAGGGGTTGGCAGATTCACATGCATTGACTTGTATAGCTGTGTTGGCAAAGCTTTTTATTACCCACGCGGCTGGGCTGCCCGAACGCGTTGAGAGGCGACCGACTATACCCCCCACGCCGCTGGGCGCAGCGAGCTGGGCAGTGGCTTCGGAATCTAACACCTGGCCATTTTCTAAATAACCCACCAATCCACCCACTCTGCTACCGGTCGCATTAATCACCAGCTGATCGACACGGCTGTTGATGATGTTGCCCCTTAATTCACCCACTAGGCCACCCGCAATACTCGACTCAATCGCGCCGGTGTCCACTTTTTCTTTGAACCCATCATCTGTATCTATGTAGGTAGTCGGCACTGAGCCTATGGTCAGGCCCGTGTTGGTGACGGTGATATTTTCTAAGGTTGCATTATCAGTGTGACCTGCGACCGTGCCCACATGGCTTCGCCCTTCAATGGTCGCAGATAGGGTGAGATCTTTGACTGTAGCGCCGCTTCCTAGGGCAGCAAATAAGCCAATGTTGTCCTCATTGGGGCGGTTGATCACAAGGCCTGAAATCGTTTTGTCATTGCCATCTAAATGACCGGTGAATGGGGTGGTGGTGTCTAAGATGGGTTTCCATCCCAAACCATCGTTGGCCGAAGCAGAGGCGAACGCTTGATAATCTGCATCATTGTCATCAGCAACTAGGTCATTGACCAATACAAAATAGGCAGAGGGTTCTTTTGCAATGTTGGCTAAGTGACGCCATTGGGTGATTCGGTAGGGAGACTCTACTGTGCCCGCTCCAGGGTTCGTCGGCTCAAAGTCTTGCAGGTAGTCTTCGTTGACGCTTGGATATTGAGGGTTGTCACAAAGATAGGGGTACGAGACGATGGTGTTATCGCCGTCAACTTGATTGGTGATACACCAGATCGGAGTAGCGCTATCAAAGTCCCAGGCATTGCCACCAAGATCCGTCGTGAAAGTGGTTTTTGTCTTCATCTGAGATGTTGTTTTACCAACACCCACAGAGGGGAAAACTGTGTCATCACCCGGATCTGATTGGCCTGTGGTGTCGATATCCCAGACGCTCGAGGGTGATTGATCCGTGGCACCATCAGCGCCCCAATCGATGCTGTTTTGTGCAACCAAGCCCTCGGCACCAGTGAGTCCGTCATCGCCATTTTGGACCAAGCCAGTGGCATAGGTCCGGGTGATGCTGGCCGTCGAGCCAGAGTTCAGGCCAAGCATCCCAGCTAACCCACCAACGTCACCTCCACCTTCAACGGAGCCAGTGGCATAGGCATCCTGAATGCTGCCTTCATTGATTCCAACTAACCCTCCAAGATAAAAGCCTTCTCCGGTTCCCTCAACATCGGCCGAGCTGTAGCTGGTTTCGATGGCACCATAATTAAAACCGACTAAGCCACCAGCCACTGCGTCAACTGGGGTATTAATGTCTGGAGCCTCGATGGTGGCAGTCACTGACCCCAGTGTGGCACTGAGAGAGATGGTTCCTCTGTTGACGCCAGCCAAGATGCCAACCTCAGCATTGCCTGTGACACTGGCATTGACAACCAATAGATCGTTAATGGCACTGGTTGCCTTTAACTCTTTAAATAAGCCAACTTGATCGGTGCTGGGTCGGTTGATCACCAAATCAGCAATCTGATAACCGGCGCCATCCAGGTGAATAATGGCGCTGGGCAGAGGGTCCCAACCAGCATCTGAGTTGGCTGTGCTCGCCGCATAGGTTTCATAGCCAATGGTATTGGCGGTTAGGTCTGCGCCGAGGCGATAGTGCTTGCCATCTGCTTGATTTCGGATGTTGTTCAAATGACGCCAGTTGTTGATGATAAATGGATCCGCTTGGCTTCCATCACCATCTGCAAATTCCTTTTCTCCGAGCCCTGGAATGGGCATGCGCTCGACATCTCCAGCGACGCTGTCATATGGCAAGTTCCGTAGGTAGGGATAAGAGACGATGGGTGTGCTGCCATCCACATCGAATTCATCCACGATTTGCCAAACGGCGTTGAAATTCCAGTTGTTCGCTACAGCCTCATTATCCAAGTCTCGAAGTTGGGCTACAGAAATCTCATTGCCCCACGTTGTCGGGATGTCAGGCCACAAGTCACCGACCCAAAAATGTTGGAACTGCAAAATTCCGTCAATCGCACGACCCACAGATCCACCAATGTTACTGGTTAAATTTGGTGTCGGACTGATGGTGCTCGCAGCATAGGCATTGGAGATGGCGCCTGCATTCACCACTTCGCCCACCAAGCCACCGGCTACCAAGGTGCTGGGTTGGACATTCAGGCTGCTCGTGCTGTAGACATCGACGAGTGTCGTGAGAGTAGAACTTTGACTCTCAACACGCCCCACCAAGCCACCCACCACGTTGAGCCCGGTGACACTTGCACTGGCAAATGAGCGAGCGATGGAAGGCCCATTGTTGCCCACCAACGTCCCCACTAGGCCGCCCACGGGTCCGGCTGTTGATGTCACAGACCCTGAGGCTGAGCTTTGGATAATGTCGCCGCGACTGATTCCAGCCAACAAGCCGGCAGCCTGAGGTCCAGAGACCTGGGCGTTCACCAGATGAAGGTCTTTCACCTCACCCCCCACGCCAATTTCTCGGAACAGGCCTGCGGGGGCGTTGGCTGTTTGGTTGACTACAAGGTTATTGATAAAGAAACCTTGCCCGTCAAACACACCAGTGAATGGGCCGATGGGCGTCAACTCTATGATGCGGTCGTCTTGAGTGGGGAACGTGATTGATTGGGTCAGCTGGAAGTTTTTGTCCCACAGATCAGGCTGATTGCTTAAGTTAATTAAATCGGTTCTGTTGGTGATCTGGTAAGGCGAGGCAGAGGAGCCATCACCATTGGCAAACGGGATGGTGCTAAAAGAAATTTCAGTCAGGGCATGGGTCACATTGGTGTTGCTTTTGGCGACTAGTGCGCCGGGTGCGAGCTGTAAGACATAATCCCCGCTGGCTCTCGGTGGATACAAAATGGTGAGGGTGTTGTTGGAAATACCAAAGGCGTTCCAAATAGCGAATTCACCATTGCGAAACAGCTCAACTTTGAAAGCATCTGCCACTGAAATATCCACATTGAAATTCACCACAATTTGTGTGGGCGTGAGCGGCACCGAAGAAGCCCCATCACTTGGCGTGCTGCTGATGACCACTAGGCTGACCGCAGGCCGAACATCAACAGGGGTATTCCTGAGGTAGGGGTATGTCAGGGTGTCGTTACCACCGAGCGCCCAAATCGTCGAGAAATTCCATGACGAAAAAGTGTCTGCTGAGATCATTTGCTGCGTGGTCAGGCCCGTACCGGTGCCATTGTCAGTTAGGCTCAAGACATCACTGTCCCAGTAGAGCTCAGCGAGTGTAGAGTTACTGGTTTGTCCCACCAGACCATCAAGACCGCTATTGGTTTGATCAAGCCCTGCAAAATACAGGCGTCTGGCGGTTCCAGTATCAATATCTCCGATCAATGCGCCGCTCAGACTGGGATTGCCTTTCAATGTCGCTGTGCTAAAGCCATCTTGCATCAAAGGCCCAAAACCCATCTCCCCAATCAGCCCTCCAATCAGGCCACCTTGGACACTGCCTTCAGCAACCGATTCAACGATGCGGTCTTGAAAATAAGACCGCCCGATGAGGCCGCCGGCCACGCCGCGACTGCCCCCTGCAAAATAGTTCGCGTCCGCGGTGACACCCACATCGGCATGATTTCGCTCGATCCTTCCCGATTGACTGTGGCCAATGAGCCCACCGACAAGGCCCATTCCACTCACAGACCCAGACGCGGTGGAGTCAGTGATTTCACCAGAGCGATTGCTCCCCACAAGCCCGCCGACATCATCGGCAGAGGTGCTGACCGTGATGTTGGTGCGACCGCGGGTGATTTGGCCTTCATTCCAACCCACCAGTCCTCCTGCGCTGGCTTCATTCAGACTGGCGGTGGCTGTGACTTGACCTGACATGGAGACATCGCTGAGCGCTGCATTGTTAGAGACAAACCCTGCCAGACCACCGACTTTTGTTTGACCCGTCACATCGCCAGTCACGTTCACATTGGAGACGCTCCCTCCTGAGCCAATGGCGCCAAAGAGTCCGATCTCACTTCCAGTGGGTTGATTGATGACAAGGTCTTCGATGGCATAACCACGACCATCAAAGGTGCCGATGAATGGTTGAGCCGCTGATCCGATCGGGGCGAAGCCTCCGGGCCGGTTGGTGATCTGCTGAGCGTAACCCGTCGTGGTATTGGTTAGGGAATTGGCGAGCGCCAATGAGGCGCCCAAGTGATCTCTCGCTTTGTACAAATCGTTCCAATTCGCGATCAAGCAGGGGTTATCGGTTGAACCTGTTCCACCGCTGAGCGTGCTCTCTTGATAGGCAGGTGCCAGGTCAGAAAAGTTTTGTAGCTGCGGAAGGCCAGCGGTGCAGCGTTCGCTGCTGCCCAGACTCAATTGCCAGACCTCAGAGAAATTGAGACTCATCGCCGTCGCAGCAGCGCCGAGCATGTCGGCTTTAGGGAGACTGGTGCTGTCGGTGGACCCGTCACGATTGATTCCACTGAAATCAGGCGACCAGAAGCTGTTGGCAATTTCTGCAACAGTCACCCGGCCGTCGTTCCCTTCAATGGGGACCGCTTGGCCGACCAAACCACCATGTCCCCTTAAACCACAACCCGGGCAGGGACTTACT
>CAJXNU010000116.1 GCA_913057255.1 uncultured Wenzhouxiangella sp. | reverse complement strand
ACCTGGGACCACTTAGACAACATCAGAAACCACTTAACATCGCACTTCATTCTCAACAACCACCTAAAGCCTGAGACTGAGGGCTACGCCACCCATGTCAAAGACGGTGCCACGCTCGCTGATGGAGGCCAGGGCTGGGATCCGATCGGCGGGTGCAACGCGACAGATGAGGGGATTGTATGTATTCACTTTTCGGGCGTGTTGGATGGCAACCACCACGCGATCGAAGGCTTAGAAATCAATCGAAGCCAACAAGCCTTCACGGGTCTTTTTGGCCTGACGGGTCAAGACGCGGTGATCAAAAATCTAGACCTCATACAACTCGAGGTGGTCGGGTGGGAGAATGCGTCTGGATTGGTCGGCGAGCATGCCGGGACTTTAACCAACGTCAGCGTCTCGGGCAAGGTCAGTGGCACCCTTGGCGATACTGGCGGTGTGGCCGGGTCGAATGAGGGCAGCATTTCAGGGGCGAGCTTCTATGGCATAGTCCAAGGCCAGGGATCCACCGGCGGCCTGGTCGGTGCCAATTGGGGTGGCAACGTTGAGGCCTCATGGGCCCGGGCTCAGGTGACAGGCCAAGCCCTCACCGGAGGAGCCATTGGTAACAATCAAGGCAGTGCCAGCCGCCTACTATCGACCGGCGCCGTGGTCGGAACCACTGACGTGGGCGGTCTGGTGGGTCTGACCACCAAAGACATCAATCAATCCTATTCTCAGGCCAGCGTGACCGCGACCAACGGCGTGGCGGGGGGTCTGGTTGGAGGTGTTGGTTTTTCATCAGCCGAGATTGTCATTTCAGAGAGCTATGCAACAGGCACAGTGATTGGCAATGATGATTCTAGAGGCCTGGTGGGGAACGCACCACGAAACCAGAACGCCGCACCGTTCGTCGTCACCAACTCTTATTGGGATGTGGATGCCTCCAATATCGGCTCAGTGGGCACAGACGATGTGGGCGCGATTGGCGTCACCACCGCCAATATGAAAAAACGGCTCACCTATACTGACTGGGCCTTCAGCACCGATTGGCTGATCGAAGAAAACCAAACCTATCCCACGCTCAAAGCATTGGCGTTTGCGGGTGGGGCCGGCACCTCAGCCGATCCTTACCAAATCGAGCACTGGGAGCATTTGGCGAACATCCCCTATGCCATGTCTGGAGAGTTTGTATTGACGAGAGATTTGGATCGCTTCAGTGAAGGCTATGCGCATTTCGTCAAAGACGGCGAAACGCTCGCCGATGGAGGGCAGGGCTGGCTGCCGATTGGCAACACCAGCTCAGAATTTGAAGGCGTTTTTGATGGTGACGACCACAGCATTCATGGTTTGGCAATCGATCGAGACAACCTCTTTGTCGGATTGTTTGGTGGAGTGATTGGAGAAGCGGTGATCACCAACCTCAACCTATTGGATATCGATATTGACGGCTCGTTCATCACCGGCGGCTTGGTCGGTGATGCCTCAGACCGTTTGGGGACGATTTCGAATGTGCGCGTGACCGGTCAGATCACCGCCGCCGATGACCGCATCGGCTGTCTGGCTGGCCAAAACTTTGGGAGAGTGATCAACGCGCATGTTGACTGCACCATCACCGTCACGGATGGCACGGATGTGGGCGGGCTGATTGGTTACAACCGCGGGCCAGTGGATCGGTCTTCAAGTCTTGGGTCGGTCACCGGCCGAGATCGAGTCGGTGGGCTCATTGGTAACAACTCAAGTCCCATTGATGAGAGTTTTAGTCACGCCGATGTCACAGGACGCGCTTATGTCGGCGGCCTGATTGGGATGCATGCTCTCGAGCCCATCACCAATACCTATGCCACGGGGCAGGTGGTTGGCGCTGAGTCATCGACCGTCACCACTTCAGGCTTGATCGGTAGCAACGGAGAGTTTGTCGGCACGATTGCCCTTGGCGGTGATGTGATCAACAGCTACTCGGCCGGTCCTATCACCGGCGGTTGGATCAACCATGCTTTGATTGGGCAGAGCGTGGGCCCATCGGTTGCTTATCGCCAAAACTTCTTTGATCGTGACATCACCGGTCAAACCGAGGCTTTTCGAGAGAGTGCCACCGCGCTCACATCAGCCCAGATGAAAACTCAGGCGAGCTTCACAGAGGCGGGTTGGAACTTTTCAGCCGATGGGATTTGGGAGATGGAGACCTGTGTCTATGCCTCCTATCCTTATCTTCGAACCATTGCCTATGACAGCCCCGGTCAAACACCGGCCATCTTGCCCATTCCAGGCCTAGTCGAATCCTTTGGCGCGCCTACATCGGTCTCGGCCAGCGCTTCAGATACCCAAGCCACCGTTTCTTGGGATCCCCCAGCGGGCTGCGAGGACTCCTCGGCCATCACCGGCTATGTCGTCACCGCGAGCCCCGGCGGGGCGAGTTGCACCACCACCGGTGAGACCCTCTGCACCATAACAGGGCTCACCAATGGCACGGAGTATGCCTTTAGCGTGGTGGCTGTCAGTGGCGATACTCTCACCAGCGCAGCGGCTGAGGCCGGGACGGTGGTGACACCTTCGTCCATCCCCGCAGCACCGACCGATCTGATCGCGATACCAGGCTCCAAAAAAGCCGTGATTGATTTCAACCCGGCAGATGATGGGGGCAGTCCCATCACCAACTATGCCTACAGTCTCGACGATGGGCTCACTTGGACCAGCTTGACGCCTGCCGATGTCACCACGCCAATAACGATCACAGGCCTCGATAACGACACCGAGTACTCGGTGAGGCTTCGCGCCATCAATATCGATGGCCCAGGGGCGAGCAGTGCCCCCGTCCTCGTCTGCCCCAGCGATGTGATTTACAGAGACCGGTTTCGGGAGCTCTCTGAGAGCTCAACGATCTGCCCAGAGGCGCTGACGGTCCAATAATGCTGCGCTTGGCTCCGTGAGCTTGGCCCCGTGAGCTTGGTCTGATCACTTGGGGGCAGTGAGGTGTCCGTGCACCCACAAGGCTTGAGTCAGCGATTGTTGAATGTCAGGCTGTTGCAGGTGATTGCGACACCCAGCCATCCGCCACCCAGTGGTGAAGTTGTCGTGGGCCTTTCAAATGTCGACAACCCCCGTTAACCATTGTAAATATGGGGTTTTTGGGCTGGATGAAAGCACTGCCTTTATGCTATGCTAGCAACGCATTCACACTAAGATCATAGGATCCCTCCCATGGCCACATTGACCATCCGCCAACTTGAAGAAACGCTCAAAGCCCAGCTGCGGATTCGGGCGGCTGAAAAAGGCCACTCCATGGAAGAGGAAGTGCGCCAAATTCTTCGCCAAACCCTCTCACAGACGCCCCCAAAACCTGGCTTTGGCACCGCGGCCGCCCAGCACTTTGCGCCCTGTGCAACCGACTTGCCCTTGCCCGAGCGCCAATTGCCGCGGCCGCCGGTCTCGTTCGATTGAGCTCCAACCGATTAGGCGCTGAGGCGATGTATTTGTTAGACACCAACGTGTTATCCGAGTGCATGCGCCCAAGACCCGATCCGCAGGTGCTGGCTTGGCTTGATGCTTCGCCCATCGATGCCTACCAAATGTCTGCCACCACTCAAGCAGAAATTGAGCTTGGCATTGCACGCTTGCCTGAAGGGAAAAGAAAGCAGGATCTAATGCGGTATGCAATCGCGTTTTTCAGACAGTTTTTCAAAGGGGCCTGTCTGCCATTCGATGGAGAAGGGGCGGGTCTCTATGCCCGCATCGTTTCGCAGCGCGGCCAAATGGGGCGGCCGATCAGCGTTGAAGATGGCCAAATCGCGGCGGTTGCCTTGCAGCACGATTTGACTTTGGTGACCCGCAACGTCAAGGATTTTGTCGACATCCCAGGTCTTCGGCTAGTCAATCCCTGGGAAGATCGGCCATTGGCAGACTGATCATCGGGACACCACCGATTGATCGGCAAATCATCAGCCTGCCATCAGGCACTCTTAATCTTGCTAATCCGGAGTTTGACTCCGAAATAACAAGGCTGAAGCCACCCAACATCTCAAAGTGGATGCCTGCCATGATCACTCGCACATCTCTCAATGGGTCAAGTCTCAATGGGTAATGTCTCAATGGGTAATGTCTCGATTGGTTATGCCTCCATAGGTCATAATAAAACGACCCATGAGCGATCCAACCCTCCACTCAACGCACACCCAATCCCAACGTCTGCTGTCTGCCGCGCACAGCCAGTCGGCCGAGGCACTTTTCGATACCCTAAAGACCTCATCTCAGGGTTTAAGCGACAACGAAGCCAGAACCCGCCTTGAAGCCCAAGGCCCGAACGCGCTCCCCAAAGCCCCCAAGCCCAGCGCGCTCAAACGCTTTTTCAACCAATTTCGGCATTTGTTGATTTATCTGCTGTTGGTTGCCAGCGCGATCACGGCTTTTCTCGGCCACTGGATTGATACCGCGGTCATCTTGGCCGTGGTGGTGGTCAATGCCTTGGTCGGCTTTATTCAAGAAGGCAAAGCCGATCAGGCCATTGAAGCCCTGCAACAATTGCTGGCTCCTAAAGCCCGTGTGCGACGAGACGGCGTCTCGACAATCATTCCCGCCACCGATGTCGTGGTCGGTGATCTCTTGGTCTTACAAGCCGGCGACCGCATCAGCGCCGATGCCAGACTCATAGAAGCCGATCAGCTTTTTATTGATGAAGCGATCCTGACCGGTGAATCGTTGCCCGTTGAAAAACAAACTCAACTTCTAGAGCCCAACACCCCCATCGCAGATCAAACCAATCGAGCCTTTGCCGGGACCTTGATCACCCAAGGCCAAGGTCTGGCGGTGGTGACCGCCACCGGCAGCCAGACCCAAATGGGTCAAATCTCTGGGCTGGTCTCAGGCATCCAAAAACTCAACACACCGCTTTTGGAGCAAACCAACCGCCTAGCCGCTCGCCTGAGTGTGGTGGTTTTAACCGTGGCGGCTTTGGTATTGATCATCGGCCACTGGATTGGGCATCTGGATTTTCTGGAGCGCTTGATGGCGGTGGTGGGGCTGGCGGTCGCGGCCATTCCTGAAGGCTTGCCGGCGGTTCTAACCATCACCATGGCCTTTGGCGTGCAGGCCATGGCCAGACGCCAAGCCATCATTCGACAACTCCCGGCCATTGAAACCTTGGGCGCGGTTTCAGTGATCGGGACCGACAAGACCGGCACCTTAACCCGCAATGAAATGGCGGTGGTCGATGTGGTGAGCCTGGCAGGACGCCATCAGATCGAGGCGAAAGGCTATGCGCCCGAGGGAGAAGTCTCTGCACACCCCAAACCTCTAAGTCTGGCCGGATTGATGACTGGGGATGGTGTGGGTGATGAGCGTCATGAGCCCTTCGAGCGCTTAGCGATCGCTGCCCAAATTGCCAAGCGCTGCAACGATGCCGATCTGGTAGAAGATCAGGGCCGCTGGCGGGCCCAGGGCGATCCCATGGAAGCCGCGCTCATGGCCTTTGCTAGAAAAATTCATCCAGCCGGTCGAGTGAGTGCCTCTGATGAGTCGGCTTGGAGACGGGTGGGCGTGATTCCTTTTGATGCCCGGCATCGATACATGGCCACGCTAGATCAGGATCACCAAGGGCGTTATTGGATTCATATCAAAGGGGCACCCGAGGTGATCGCGGCATTGGCCGGTGTTGAGGACATTGCCAGTCTGGATTCGATATTGGATGCCATGATGCAAAGCGGGGAGCGGGTCTTGGCCTTGGGCTCGATGGGGCCGTTTTCAGACAAGCCCGCACTCGATCACGCCATGCTTCAAGGCCAAGTCCGACTCGAGGCCTTGGTGGGTTTGATGGACCCACCTCGAGATGAGGTGGCCGAAGCCATACAGCAATGTCACCAGGCCGGTATCCAGGTGAAAATGATCACCGGCGATCATGTGGGCACGGCCACCGCGATTGCCAAGGCCATTGGGATGGCCGGTGCTGAGAACGCCATCACGGGCGAGGCACTCGATGGGCTCTCCGATGATGAGTGGGTGCGGGTGGCCAAAGAAATGAACGTGTTTGCCCGGACCACGCCGGAGCACAAACTCAAACTCATTCAGGTCTTGCAATCTCAGCGTGAGGTGGTGGCGATGACCGGCGATGGGGTCAATGATGCGCCAGCCTTAAAACAGGCCGATGTTGGCATTGCCATGGGAAAAACCGGTTCTCAAGTGGCCAGAGAATCGGCCGATATGGTCTTGGCCGATGATCACTTTGCATCGATTGTGGCCGCGATTCATGAAGGCCGTTCGGTCTATGAGAATGTCAAAAAAGTCGTCGCGTGGACCCTGCCCACCAGTGCCGGTGAGGCGATGGTGATTAAGGTGGCCATCTTATTGGGCTGGGCGCTGCCCATTTCTCCGGTCCAAATCTTGTGGGTGAACTTAATCACGGTGGTGACCTTAGGCTTGGCTTTGGCTTTTGAGCCCAAGTCATCGGGGGCGATGTTCAGACCCCCCAGGCCCAGAGCCGAGCCTTTGGTCGGCGGGGTGGTGGTCTGGCACATTATTTGGGTGGCTTTGTTGTTTGTCTTTGGGGTGTTTGGTCTGCATGCCTACGCCTTATCTCAAGGCGCGTCCATGGCGATGGCTCAAACGGTTTCTTTAAATGCCTTGGTCGTTTTAGAGACGGTGCATTTGTTTTTTATT
>CAJXNU010000115.1 GCA_913057255.1 uncultured Wenzhouxiangella sp. | reverse complement strand
CCAGGCATCTTCATCCTAGTCGGTTCGCTGGAGATCATCTGCGTGCTGGCCATGTTGCCCTGGTTAATTCGCGTTCATTCCAGACGAGCCACCCACAAAGAAGTACTGGCCGCGCAAGGCGACCAGTATTAAAAGCGTTTTGGAGTTTGATGAAGCGTTACCAACTTTACCTGGTTGGCGTTGTTATAAGAATGCGTGATTAGGACTGCTTGCTCGAGAACTCAATCTTGTATGGGCCTGATTGATGAAGGCCCCGTCACCAAAAATAACCCCGCCCAAAGACATCTGCTCAGTGGGCGGGGCATCGATCAGTTAAAACATAAACTGAGCTGAGCCGTAGATGCTTCTCTCAGGCTGGACTTGATCGAAGAACGGCTCACGATAGACTTTGTCGGTCAAGTTTCTGACACCCGCCACCAGGCGAAGCTTGCGCTCATTGTTTAGCGGAATGTCCACGCGGCCACGCAGCTCGAACGTGGTAAAGCTCGGATAGTCGGTGATGTCCGATGCGGTGTTGCCACTGCCAATGCGGGTCTCGTCTCGGCTAGATAGGACTGTGCGACCCAAGGCTTCGAAGCGGATATCGCTTTGTCCAGGGCCTGCCATGCGATAAGCCACTCCATAGTTGAACCGGCCGCCATCCACACGAACCACGTCTTCATGCGATGGTGCATAGGTTCTCGAGCCATTGGCGAACAGCTCCCAGTCGTCATAACGCCATGCGCCACTGACTTCCCAACCATACATGCCCACCGTGCCCACATTTTGAGGCTGCTCAATGGTGGGTCGGGGCTGAATCACGCGCGTGGTGATGAAGTCACGGATCTCGTTGTAGAACACAGCGGCCTCAGCACGGAAGTTATCGCCTTCCCACTTGCTACCGATGTCAATTGATAAGGACCGCTCAGAATCCAAATCAGGATTGCCGATGACTTCAATCGGTTGCACCACCACCACAGCTGAACGCTGGTAGCGCTCTGCCAGATCGGGTGCTCTAAACCCAGAGCCTAAGTTGACATACCAGTTGTTCTCAGCGCTTCGCTCGTAGACCACGGCCACGTTGCCGCTGTAGCCTGTGTCTGATTTTGAGGTCTGGCTGATCTCATCATCGGTTGAGAAATGATCCAGACGAAAGCCTGTGATCAATTCAAACCGTGGGGCAATGTCCCAGTTGTCTTGAATGTAGGCACCCACCCGAGTTTGCTCAGCATCCACGCGGGTTCTAGGCGTGGGTCCGGGATTCAAAAACGGCGATGGCGGACCAAATGGCCAGAGCTGTGTGCGTGTCTCGATCTCTGGGCCCACTGATGTGTCATAACCGATGTCAGCGCCAACAGTCACGCTGTGATCCCCTAGGTTGAGACGCACTTGCGGGTTGATCTCATAGGTGTTGATTTCATCATCAGTGAGCACGCGGACTGACTCGATCCGAGGTGGCGGTGGCGCAAAAAATGCCTCGGGTGAAGTGCGGTCAAACTCACGGCGAATTTGTTGCCAATACACACCGAGACGGAACTCTTCAATCACTGGCGAGATATCAAATGACTGATAGTCCATGCCCACCAAGCTTCTTTGATACAGCGGGAAGGTAAAACGCAGTGGCCCTTGACCTACTGGACCAAATGGAATGGCTGTGTCTTCAATTTCCACATCGGTATCGCGGCTTAAGTTGGCGATAAAGCTCATGCGGCGTTTTTCATCGAGATGGAAATTGACCCGAGCAAAACCAGAGGTCTTGTCAGTCGCGCCACTCGTCGCTTGAGTACCATCGGCCAATTTCGGGTTTTCGTTGGTTGAATAGCTGCCACCAAAGACCGCATCGACATTGCCGTTGCCCGCATCAATGTAGAATCCTGCGCGGTTGAGATCATAGGCTGAATCAAAGCTATAGCCGATGCCACCGTTCATGCCGGGCTCGCTTCGCTTGGTCGGCTGGCGGGTAATGACGTTAATCACACCACCAAAAGCATCGGTGCCATATAACACCGCGTTGGGGCCGCGGAGCAATTCGATGCGATCAACAGAGAAGGTGTCATAGATGCTGATGCTGCCACCGCCATAACCCGTACCTTGGCCCGACAAACGCACACCGTCAGTCAAAGTGAGGACACGCTGGGCGCCCAAACCACGGATGCTGAATCCTTGCTGCCAAAAACTCAGCGACTGACCCGCTGGCCCAAGGCCCACAGACGGCTCACGTTGCAGTGCCTGGGTCAAATCCACCGGCACCTGCTCGTCTAAGTCCTCACGCGTGATGGTGTTGACCGATTGCGGTGTGTCCATCGCCATGCGCTCGCGTCCGCGCTCAGCAGTGACCGTGATCGTGTCTTCGACTCGGTCGCGACTTGGGTCGTCGTTGGCCTCTGCTTGGTCCTGAGCCCAAGTGGGCGCCACCAGAAAAGCCCCTGACACAGCAAGGCTTAAAGCGCTGAGGCGAAGCCGAGCCAAACGCCCGACACCTTCATTCATAGACATAACGGTTTCCTTTGATTGCATTCCAGTCAGTCGAACAAAACAAGCCCGGTGGGCTAAATAGTACCAAATTGGTTCGATATTATACGATATTCAAATTAGATAGATAAGATTCAGGCAATAGCTTTTCTCAATGAACGCTCGTTCAGCACCTGTTTCTTGAATGGGAAAAATCCCTTGGTGGCCGCTGGCCAGAGCGCATCATCATACGCCCGTCGACACTGAAAAACTGGCAAAGCGCCCAAATTGGCCAAATCCTTCATCGCCCATGCTGAAGTGCCAACCGGGGGCTCACACACCACCAGCTGCTGACCCCCCATGGAATGAACCCGATCAGTGACTTGATCGTCATCGAGCGCATCCATCACTGGCTCATCAGGCCCTCTTTGATCATCCATCACGGCTTTGCTGAACTCCCTGACCTGCTCTGCCTGGCCTACCTGAGATGGCTCATACCAAATGACCCCACGGCAGTTGGGATGACCCCGAACCTGATCGATGATGTAAATGTCTTGGGCATGCGCCAGCCACACGCTGGGTTGATGGAGCGCGTCTATTGGTCTCACTCGAGAGGGCAGCGCTTGTGGTCGCGGTGGCGGCGCACTTTCTATGGCGATGGCTTCCTGGGCCAGCCCTTTGGGTGCAAATCGGCCCTGAGTGAACCGTTCAATGTTTTCTTGTGTGGCGAGATAGGTCTTTCCTTGCGTTTGAATGCCAGCCACCCAACGCCATGAGAGCGTGTTGGATGCGGGGTCTCCATCGAGCAAGTGACGCAGAAAAAAATCCGCGCCCAATGTCCAGGGCAGGCGCAGTGTGAAAATCCAGATCGATGCAAACCACATGCGGGCGTGGTTGTGCAAATACCCCGTCTCCACTAAGCCCTTGGCCCAATCGTCAAAGCCGTCGATCCCCGTCTTCCCCTCAATGGCCTGTTGATAACGCGCTTTCAAATCCGTATTGATTGCCAGCTGCTCGAACTCACGGTCGCGCTCAGCCACATAATCTGACCAAACGCTGGGGCGCATTTGGAGCCAGCCCTTCCAATAGGTCCGCCACACCACCTCTTGAATGAACTTCTCTGCCGCTTGCAATGGGTGGCTGTCCAACACAGCACGGATCACCTCGGCCTCGGTGATCACCCGATAGCGCAAATAAGGAGACAAACCCGACACGCCCACGCGCTCATCCGAACCATAGTCGGTGTTTCGATGCTTGGCGTAGTGGGCGCCGGCGTAAGGCAAAAACGCCTCCAGACGCGCCAAAGCCGCTTGGCGGGTGGGCTCAAAATGATTCAGGCGGATCGGTGATGGGTTCATGTCGACACACGCAGGCTCGTATAATGAAACCCGACAATCCTAACAACCCCAATGTGAGGGCTTAGCACCATGACCAAAGAGATAATGAACCCATCCGTTTGGGATGGTGCCCACACCTGGTGTACACAATTCAATCAAGCCGACCCGTTCAAGCACACCGTCATCAATGACTTTTTTAGTGATGCATTTTGTCAGCGCTTAGTCAAAGACTTCCCGCCCTTCGATGATCGTTTAGCGATGAATGAGAATGGGGAGGTTGGACAAAAATGCACCCATCAAGACCTCGCCTCTTTGGGTGGGCCTTGGTTAGAAGTGGATCGGTTCATCAAGACACCTGAGTTTCTAAACTGGTTGTCTGAAGCCACCGGCATTGATGACTTGTTGTATGACCCGCACTACTTTGGTGGCGGCACGCACGAAAATCGCCATGGCCAAGAGCTGGATGTGCACGTGGACTTCAACCGCCACCCCATCACCGGTTGGCACCGACGCCTCAATCTGATTGTTTATCTCAACGATGAGTGGGACGAAGACTGGGGCGGTGCCATTGAGTTTCATAAAGACCCCAGAGACGTGGATCACAACACCGTCACCGCAGTCAAGCCAGCGCTCAATCGCGCAGTTGTCTTTGAAACCACTTATTGGTCATGGCATGGGTTTGAACGCATTGAGCTGCCCCAAGGTGACCAAGACCCGCGGTCTAGAAAATCTTTGGCGCTGTATTTTTATACGCGCACGCGCCCAGAAGCAGAGCTCACCCCACCCCATTCCACCATTTATGTGGAAAGACAGTTGCCCGAACATATCAAACCGGGTGTGGTGTTGAGCGAGGAGGACCATGCCACCATCGTCCGCCTGCTGGCCCGACGCGACCAGCACTTGAAAAGACTCTATGACAATATCCTAGACCTCGGTGGCCAGCTCGAGTCGGCACGGGCCTCTGCGGCGATCCCGTTGAGCCTGTATCGCCGCATTCGGGCACTGGGTGGACGCATCTTGCGAAGACTGGGGCTCAAGCCAGCCGTATGAGGCTGACACAAACCTACACCCAGCTCCCTGCAGCGTTCTATGCAAAGACTCAACCCACGCCGGTGGTTGACCCCAGCTTTATTGCCATTAATGACCGCCTAATCAAGGCACTGGGAATGGATCGGGCCTGGTTTGATAGCGACCAAGCACTGGCTGTCTTATCTGGCCAAACCACACTTAAAAGCACCACGCCCATCGCTCAGGCCTATGCGGGGCATCAGTTTGGTCATTGGGTGCCGATCTTGGGCGATGGGCGCGCGCTGTTGTTGGGCGAACACACCGACCCCTCAGGGAATCGTTGGGATATTCAGCTCAAAGGCGCTGGCCCCACACCCTTCTCAAGAAATGGCGATGGCCGCTCATCCATCGGGCCGGTGGTTCGCGAATACTTGGCCAGTGAAGCCATGGCCGCGCTCGGCATCCCAACCACGCGCGCCTTAGCCGCCATCTCAACAGGCGAAACGGTTCAACGACAAGAGATCGAACCGGGCGGGATTTTGGTGCGTGTGGCTCAAAGTCACGTGCGCATCGGCACCTTTGAATTTTTTGCTCGCCAAGGTTTGAATGATGCCGTGGCTCAACTGCTCGATTATCAAATTGAACGTCACCACCCGCATCTTATCGGCACGCCCGATCGGGCGCTCAAATGGTTTGGTGAGGTGATTGAACGCACCGCCCATTTGGTCTCGGCATGGATGCAAGTGGGTTTTATTCATGGCGTGATGAATACAGATAACTGCAGTGTCATCGGTGACACCATCGACTATGGGCCTTTTGGGTTCTTGGATTCATTTGTCCCTGAAACGGTCTACAGCAGCATCGACCATCAAGGCCGCTATGCCTACAACCAGCAGCCGGCCATCGCCGCCTGGAATCTCTCGCGCTTGGCCGAGTGCTTGCTGCCTCTTCTCGCTAAAGACTCCGAGGAGGCCATTGAAATCGCTACCCAAACACTCAATGCCTTCCCCGGGCTTTTCAAGACAGACTTTGAACACGGCATTACGCGAAAAACGGGTCTGGATCCCAGTCAGCCAAAACACGTCGAAGTGGCCATGGGGCTATTGGATGTGATGGCCCAGAACACTGCCGATATGACGCTCACTTTTAGAGGCTTGGGCGCATTGGACGATCAACCCGGAACCGGTGATGAGACCGTTCGCCAACTGTTCGACGACCCTCAAGCCTTTGATCGGTGGGCGGGGCAATGGCGTGCGTGCTTGACCGATCTCAGCCAAGAGCTGCCATCACGCACTGAGGCGATGAACGCCATCAACCCCGCCTTTATTCTCAGAAACCATTTGGCTCAGCGGGCTGTCGATGCGGCCATCGAAGATCTCGATTTTGAACCCATGCGCCGACTACAAAACCTATTGTCTCGGCCTTTTGATGACCAACCCGAACACGACAAATGGGCTGGCCCACCGGCGCCCGATCAGCGCGTGACCGCGACATTTTGTGGAACTTAACTTTGTGGGAGCTGAATAGGCGTCAATCAAACAAGCTGGCTTGGCGCTTGTCGACTGATTTCTTTTTCTTCCGCGTGGGCCTTTTTCGACTGCCCAGCGCTTGATAGACCGCCCGAGCCTCATCACGAAAACCGGCCTGTTCTCGAAACACTTTCATTCTCGATTTGGCCAGTCGGGAAGCCTCGATGTGATCAACAATCGGATCAGGATAGTCAGGGGTATTGAGCTCAGGGATCCATCGGCGGACAAACACCCCTTCTGGGTCTTGGTCTTGTGCTTGCTTGACGGGGTTATAGATGCGCGTGGCATTGATGCCGGTTGTTCCTGACTGCATTTGGATTTGGTTGTAGTGAATGCCCGGTTCATAGTCGGTGAACAGTCTGGCCAGGTGCAATGCGGGCTCTCGCCAATGTAGCCACAAATGGTAGGAGGCAAAGCTTGTGACCATCGCTCGCATCCGAAAGGTCAGCCAACCGGTGTGGATCAA
>CAJXNU010000114.1 GCA_913057255.1 uncultured Wenzhouxiangella sp. | reverse complement strand
CTTTTTGAAGGATCAACCATGCTGCCCGCCCAACACGATTGGTTCAGCGAGTTTTATCAAAGCGAAGGGGTGGCCATTTCGTGGACCGTCGAGTCCCATTTGGCCCATGAGATCACCGACTATCAGACCATCGATGTGTATCAAACGACCCATTGGGGCAACTTGATGGTGATTGATGGTTTCGTGATGCTGACCAGCCGCGACAATTTCCTCTACCACGAGATGCTGACGCACCCAGCCTTGTTCTCGCATCCCAACCCCAAACGGGTGCTTATCATCGGCGGAGGTGATTGCGGAACGTTGAAAGAGGTCTTGGCGCACGAGTCAGTTGAGCAATGCACTCAAGTTGAGATTGATGAGCAAGTCACCCGATTGGCAGAGAAGTTTTTCCCAGAGCTGTGTGAAAGAAACGATGACCCACGAGCCAAACTGTTGTTCGACGATGGCTTGGCGCACATCAAGTCTCTCGAGCCTGGCAGTGTGGATGTCATCATTATTGATTCCACCGACCCCATTGGGCCGGCGGAAGGACTGTTTGGCCCTGAGTTTGTGAAAGATTGCTATGCCGCGTTAGGGCCAGGTGGCATCATGGTCCAACAAAGCGAGTCACCGCTGCTCCATCAAGCTTTGATTGCTGGGATTACAAAGAACATGCGAGAGGCAGGTTTTGATGAGACCGCCACGCTTGGATTTCCACAGCCCTGCTACCCATCGGGCTGGTGGTCTGCGACCATGGCGGTGAAAGAAGGCGGCCTGGCCCCGCCTAGTGAAGCGCGTTTTACTTTAGCCAAGCTGACCACGCGCTATTACAACCGAGAAGTCCATATAGGCGCATTGGCCACGCAATTAGGTCGCGTGGCCCGCTGAGCTTGCTCTTCAGGTCAAGCTCTCTGAGCTAAGCATCAGCCGTTATCAGGTGCTGGCTCTTCGTTGGACATCTCGTCTTCGGGATCACAATCACCCAAACGCTTGGCAGATAAGTTGACCACCATGTCCATCTCGCCTAAGGGTGTCACCACCGAGTTATTGATCACCCCGGTGGCGCTGTCTCCATCAAACTCAATGCGCGCATCAATGGCCAGCGTCGTTCCTTCGGGGCCTAGGCAATTCATGACATAGGTCATGCGATCGAACAAGATTTCTTGCTCAACCACTTCGCAAGCATCGATGTCTTGCATCATAAAACCACTGTTTTCCAGATCTTCAGCCGTGACGCAGTCTTCGAAGACTTGGACACGCGGTTCAGAGCCTTCAATAAACGTCAGTTCGTTGGTGTATTCCCAAAGACCTGGGTTTAAGTTGATGGATTGGGCTTGGGTAGAAGCGCTACCAAGCACTGAAAATAGGGCCAGCAGGGATAGGCGAGCAGAGTGTGTGAAACGTAGGGACATGTGGGCTCCTAGGGCTCGAGGCATCAATTAACTTCATTATAGGCCCTGCGCCCGCGCGCTGTCTGAGGCCCACTCCTGGGGGTGGGCCTCCATGACTCAAACGGACGTCCTAGAATCGTCCCCGTAAACCGGCGATGAAGTTTCTGCCAGGCAGTGGCGCGTAGTCTCTGAGATAAGAGGTATGCACGCGCGCCTCTTCGTTACCCAGGTTCTTGCCCTCGATAAATGCTGTCATGTCAGTGCCTCCCAAATCAAAGGCATAGGCCAGACGGGCATTGATCAAATCATAGCCTGGGGTGGGCGGTTCGTTCATCGCGGTCTTCTTCTGATCGAACACATGCTGCCATTCCAGCGCAGCTCGCCACGGGCCAGCGTGCCAATCCAATCCGAGTTGTACACGCTCTGGTGAGATGCGCGGCAAGTTCTCGCCATCCTTGAGCTTGCCACGGACCCAGTCATGGCTGGCATGCACATCAAAATCGCCCCAACGGGTTTCGTGGATTTGCCAGTTGGCCATCAGTTCTGTGCCATAGAGTTCTGCATCGGCTTGGCTGGCCAGTCTCAACGGAAACCCATCGAGCATCTCAGCGGTCTCAGCCCAGTAAATAAAATCTGAGATGTCTTTGTAGAAGACATTGGCCTTGAAATCGAAATCCGCGCTGTGACGATGGACCCCGAAATCCCAAGCATGGCTCGTTTCTTTCACCAAGGCATCATCGCCACGTTCAAACGCAAAGGTGGCCAAGTGTGGACCGTTGGCAAATAACTCGCTGGCCGATGGCGCGCGTTGTGAATACGAGAAGTTGGCTGTGCTTTGCCAGAAGTCATTGAGTTGCCAAATGCCACCCACACTGGCTGAGACGGCATTGAACTCGCGCTGGTTTTGGTCAAATGAAAAATCATCATGGTGGTCATGGTCATGGTCGTGATCGTCATCATGGTCGTGATCGTCATGATGCTCATCGTGATGCGCCAGATCCATAGCCGCTTCGATCTCGGTGGATTCAACCCGTGCGCCCAAGCTTAGAGTGAAATCCCCCCAGCTTTTTTCTTGCAAAGCAAATAGGGCGAGGCTTTCTGTGGTGTTCGGTGCTACATAGGCTTCAGCACCGACCGAATTGAAGTCCTCATTGTCATATTGCATGCCGAAAGCACCGACCCAGCCTGCCCACTCATTTGTCTCAAGCTCCAAGCGGGCTTGTGTGGTTTCGATATCAAAGACGGTGCCATCGTGCATGTGCTCATCGGCGTGATCATGATCAGTGTCACCCTGATGGTCCTCGCTGTGGGCGCCTTCCATCTCAATCTCTTCATGATGATAGTCGTTATAACCGGCTCTAAACGTCAGCCGCTTAAAGCCAGCGAATGGATCACGTAATCCGGCTTTGACATCAAAGCTGGTTTGCTCAAGATCGATCGAAGCGAAAGCTTCCTCACCGTGGTTGTCATGATCGAGGTGGTCGCCATGATCATCGCCATGTTCATCATGGTCATGATCACTGTGCTCATCTCCATGCATGTGCGGCGCTGGTATGCCGTAGTCGGATGTAAAGTGGCGCATCGAAGCACCAATAAATCCGCGATCACCAATAAAACTCAAACCAAATGTGCCCGATTGGCTCTCAACAAAGCTATTTTCTAAGCGCCCTTTGCTCTCTTCGTCGTGGTGTTCATCATGATGGTCGTCGTGCTCATCATGATCATGGTCGCCAATTTCACGCTCAGCCACCCCCGGAATTTTGTAGTCATTGCTGTCACGCCAACTCCCATCCAAGTGCCAAGCCCATGAGCCCCCACCGCCATCGAGCCGAAACACGCCGCTGGACTCATCGGCCACCGTGTTGCCCCGGACTTCAAATGCGCCCGTCAGTGGCGCATCAGGGATCTGTTCCGGAATCCGGTTATCAATGAGGTTAACCACACCCCCTGATGCACCGGAGCCAAACAACAGCGTCGCCGGTCCACGCAGGATCTCGATTTGGTCGATCAGTAAGGGATCGACGCTGACGGCATGATCATCACTCGAACTCGAGGCATCGGCCGTGGATAGACTGTCTTCGAGGATTCGGACCCGTGTGCCACCCAGTCCCCGAATGATCGGACGACCCGAGCCCGGGCCGTAATAAGAAGATTGAACCCCGGGCTGGTTGGCCAGCGTCTCACCCAAGGTCATGCCCCGACGGTCTTCTAAGCGTTCTCCGGCCAACACATCGATGGGTTGGGCCGATTGCAGCGCATTTCTCTCCAGCGGCAAGGCCTGAACCACGATCCGCTCCATTTCTTCGGGGTGGCGAGTCTCATCACCCTCCACTTCATTGGTGTCGGCGTATAAGGCGGGCGCGCCAAACAGGGCAAGCGCGATGGACCAAGACAAAAGACGTGGTTTCATTGATAACACCTATGGGCTTCATTCAAATCGGAATGTTATACTATATCATTCCAAAATGGCTTGGCAAGACCCCACCTCCAAATCGCCGATCGGCCCCACTGGCCGAATGGGTTGGTTAGACTAAAACCCAGTTTCTGTTGTTAAGGGATCAAATCATGGCAATCCACAGTTGGTCGCAATTGAGCGCTCCAGCGCTTGCTGAGCTGGTGGAGTCTAGCGATGGTGCCGTGGTGGCCGTGGTGATGGTGGGCGCGACCGAACAACACGGTCCCCACTTGCCCTTAGGGACGGATTCGGTGATCGGCCATGGCTTGGTCGAACAGGCCTGCGCTCAACTTCCTGATACTGTCTCGGTGGTCGTGATGCCGCCCATTGCGGTGGGCGCCAGTGATGAGCACAGCCACTTTGCTGGGACCATTTCATTGCCGCCTGAGGTGCTGGCGGCCCATTTGACGGCCTATGGCGAGGCCTTGGCTCGGGCGGGTATTGGTCGCTGGGTGATTGTGAATGCCCATGGTGGCAATGTGGGGGTGATTGAGTCGGTGGCTGTCTCCCTTCGGCAGGACTTTGGTCTTGTTATTGCCAAAGCCTACTACCCGAAGTTTGCTGCCATGCCCGATGGGCCCGATGCCCATGAGCTCAAACATGGACTCCACGGTGGCCAACTCGAGACCTCTCTGATGTCGGCACTTGAGCCTGAGAGAGTGGATATGAGCAAAGCCACGCACTTTGAGATCGCCCATCCGCCGTGGGCGGGTCAAGCACCGCTGGCTTGGTTGGCCGAAGACTTAAACCCACACGGCGTGGCCGGTCGTGCGGATGCCGCCAGCGACAAAGAAGGGAAGGCTTTATTGGCTCACTATGGTGCCGCTTTGGCAGAGGTCATTGCGGCCACCGCCACCCATCCATTGCCAGCGGGTCGAACGGATTGATCGATGGGTGGATCAGCGACCTAAGAGCGTTCTAGAACTTCTTCCAACCAATGGCCAGAGCGACGCTGTTTGGCATCCAAGTAGCGCCGGTTTTGGTCAGTGACCCGGCCAAATAAACTGCCACGTTCGGCAATCTCAATCCCGCCAGAGGCCAGGGCGTCTAATTTGATTGGGTTATTGGTCAACAAATGAATTTTTGGAATATTGAGTGCGGTCAATATATCCACCGCCACCTGATAGCGACGCTCGTCTTCACCAAAGCCGAGCAGCTGGTCGGCATCGACGGTATCTAAGCCTGTATCTTGCAGGGCATAGGCTCTGAGTTTATTCGCCAATCCAATGCCGCGTCCCTCTTGAGAGAGATACAGCAACACCCCGCCTCCCTGCTCTTGGATGGCGGCGACGGCGTTTTGGAGCTGTTCACCACAGTCGCAGCGCAGACTGCCAAACAAGTCTCCTGTCAAACAAGAAGAATGCAAGCGAACCGGGGGTGCTTCTGGCCACTCATTGCGATCACCAATCACGACGGCCACATGCTCTCGAAGACCATCGGGTTCTCTAAATAAGATAAAGCGGGTCTTTAAGGCTTTATCCAGAGGCACGTCTGCCTCACTGATGCATTTGACCAGACCATCGGATAGGGAATAACAGTTTTTCGCTGCTTCGGTATCGACCATTAAAAGGGTGCCATCAGCGATCAAACTTTCCACTCGGGCTTTGAGGGCGTCTTCTAAAGACACGGTCAGCGTTGCCGGCAACAACAACGCGCGGCGCATCAATGCCAAGGCCGCCTGCTCGGCCTCGGTGGCGGGTCTCGGTGCATCAAACAGGGCATCGAGATCCGTCTGTGGCGAGGAAGCGGCCTCATGAACCGCTTGAAAATCCACCCACTTTTTGTCCGGGCTGGGTTTGAGTGGCAGTGCCAGAGCCGACTCGTCGGTGGGGTGTTTGAGGGCGTTTAAACGATGGTTAGAGACCACCAGAGTGGGTGTTTGATCCAGCAAAAGATCCGATAGCTTGGGATCAATAGATTCGGTGGGATAGACCAGTGTTTGGTCCACCACCACGGGCATGCCGCGCCTTAAATCAAAAATCGCCCGTTCAACTTGGTGCATAGTTGTCCATTATGACACTGAAATAAGGCTAGTAAACTAACCGACATGGGAATAGATGATGTGAAAGAACAATCAGCCAACGTCGAGATGAATAGACCCACCGCTTGGTTAGAGGCATGGCCCGAGACATTGGTCGTGGGTCAGCTGGGGCAGAGTTTGGATGGCCGGATCGCCACACCCACCGGACACTCGCATTACATCAATGGACTACCCAGTCGACGGTTTTTGCATCAACTGCGCGCGCATGTCGATGCCGTGGTGATTGGTGTGGGCACTGCATTGGCTGACCAGCCGCAACTCACGGTTCGCCATGTCGAGGGGAAAAATCCTGCCCGGGTGATATTGGATCCAAGCGCGCGGATCAATGCCGACAATCCGGTGCTGAGTGATGATGGAACACCGGTGTGGGTGGTGATCGCTGAGTCCACACAGCGCCCGGCCTGGCCTTCCCATATCCAAACGCTCTCTTTGCCTTTGGCTAATCGAGGCTATGATCCAAAAGCGCTGTTGACTGCATTGCGTGCCACGGAGTTGAAGAGAGTGCTCATTGAAGGTGGGCCCAGCACGCTCTCTGCTTTTATAAGCGCGCAGTGTATGGATCGACTCTATTGTTTGATCGCGCCGATGATTATTGGCTCTGGACCGGCGGGGATCGAGTTGCCTCCAATCGAACATTTAGACGATGCGATACGGGCACCCATGAGGAGTTGTAACTTAGACGGCGAGTGGCTGGTTGAGGGGGAATTGAACAAGCCAACGACTTAAAACAAAAAGTCCAGCCAGTTTTGCTATTGCAAGGCGGACACCATGGTTTTTGCAATCAGCATATGCCGGGCCTTGCCTTCGCTGGGTAGGCCGGGCATAGCGCCCAACACATAGTTATAGTTCAAGGTGACCATGAGCTGAACAGCTGAAAATGTTCGCTCTAGCGCTATCTCATGTTTGGCCAACTGACAAAAGATGGGATGAAAGACTTGGACCGTTTGTTTAAAAATCCCCTTAGTTTGTTCATCAATAGCCCCTTCTTTGAGAAAGAGTTCGTGCATGGCCCGATTGGCGCCCCAATGTTCACTCACCACCTGCTCGTATTGGCGAGACACAGAAACCGCGAAGTCATTCAGGTTGACCCCAGAG
>CAJXNU010000113.1 GCA_913057255.1 uncultured Wenzhouxiangella sp. | reverse complement strand
TGATGTGCCAGATACAGAAGCCGATGTCAGCGCCCTGACGAACGCCACGGGTCTCCAACCCAAAGTATCGGTCGAAGAGGGCGTCAGAAAATTTGTGGACTGGTATCGAGCGTACTATCAAGTCTGATGGCACGCTCAATATCTGTCGTCTACTGACTGGCCATCAGCTCGCCAATCACTGAGACGGGTGCAGAGCCATAACTCAAAAACTCATTGTGCCAATCGCGTAGATTGAAGTCTTCACCCAGCGCTGCTTTCATCTGCTCTCTGAGCTCATAGATCTCAGCATAGCCTGCATAGTATGAGGTAAGCTGGACTTGTGATAGCGTGGCCCGACGCCACTTCTGCGTTGCCTCAGAAACCTCTTGAAAGGCCTCCTCTTGCAGCATGGTTACAATCTCATCGCGCTCCGCGCCGAGCACTTGAACCTCGTAATCTAAAATGGCGTTGTGCACCACACGAAGCAGCCACTTGCCGTGCATCAGCCAGAGTTCCGGTTCGTAGTTGCCCCACCCTTCCTCTAACATCATGCGCTCAGAGTAAACCGCCCATCCTTCGATCATTGCACCATTGCCGAACAAGCTCTTGACCAAGCTCGGTGACAGGTTGGCATGCAATAGCTGGGTGTAGTGCCCAGGAATCGCTTCATGGATATTGAGGATCTGCAAAATCCAATCGTTGTACTCACGCAGGTAGCTCGCTGCCGCCTCTGGGCCGAAATGCTCTAGAGGCGTGATGTTGTAGTAGGTCTCTGCACCCGGATTAAAGGGCCCGGGTGAGCTCACTGAGGCAATCGCACCGGTCCCTCTCATATACTCAGGTGTTTCACGCACCACCAGCGGCTTCTCGGGATCTTGGAACAACAGGTCGTTCTCTCGAACAAACTCAGCCAGCTGTGGAATCTGGCGCCGGATCTCGGGGACAAATTCTTCTAGTGGTGAATGCTGGTTGGATAGGTAATCAATCAGCGTTCCAATGCGCTCCAGACGGTCCTCGGGCAAGGGTGTGTCGGGAAAATAATCAGGCCACAGTCCGATAGTGATTTCGTCCATCTCGGTAAGGAGACGCTCTTTTTCTTGCAGAGCGCGTTGATAGAGTTCTTCGGCTGTGAATTGAGATTGGATGTCGTAGGCGAATTTCTGCTCATAGAGCTCAGGACCAATGCGGAATGAGCGGACATCATCTCGATCTGCCCATTGTTCAGAGAGCATGCCAAGATAATCGATCCAGTCCTTAATCGCGGCTTCGGCTGCTGCAAAATATTGCTCAAATTCCGCTTTCTCTGTCGCACTCAGGCCGGACGATCGAACTTGTTCAAGAAGCTCTTCGTTTAAAACGCTAAATGCACCTTGATTCTGAACGATCGCTAAATCCAAGTGCTCGAGCGTCGGGCGGTCGATGTTCTGTCTTGCCGCTTCATAGTATTCAGGGACAGCCGCCAAGCGAGCCATCACAATCCTCAGCCGTTCATCCAATGGGGCAAAGTCAGTATTGAGCAAGACAGAGATCACTCGTACGGCGTTGTAGCTCGCTGGGTTCCATTGCCAACGTCTAAACTCTTGTTGATACCACAGGCGTGAGCTAATCACGTTCTCGATCAGCGCGTAATCAGACCGTTGCTCAGCACGAAGATCAGCCGGATCAAAGGCCTCTAACTGTGCCATCCACAAGGTGAGGAAATCGAGGTCAGCCGCCCGTTGCGCAGGAGTGGGCAATGTCACCTGATCGGCATTTTCATACCGGCCTTGGTAAATGGCCCATTCAGGGCTATGGACCAGCATGGCCTCAATGAACTCCTCGCTAAATTGATCGAAGGCCTCTTGTATTTCGGTGTTTTCAGATACCCCCATGTCTGTATCGGGCGCCTGGGACTGTGGCCCACAGGCAGTTAAAACAAGAATCAGACCAGCGAAGGGAAGCATGAGGCGAATGAGTGCAGTCACAGGATGAGGCTCCATTAATTAATTCATTACCAAATCAGATGCTAACGCATCAGGGGCTTGAGCGCTAGACCGTCAGCCCATAGCGACAAAGCGGTGCTACACTTGGCATCGTCGTTATGCCCATTTTGGAGTACCTACCATGACGCTTTTTCGAATCCAATCGCTCAGCCTCCTGCTTGTTGTGACGGCCTTTATTACTGGCTGTGCCACCACTCCCTCCGAGGATCGGATTGTCAGGGAGTCCGAGGTCAGCCTTGTCCGTTTCCTAGAGCAAGACCCTGACTTACAGCAGTGGATCGACAGCGCCTACGGATATGCGGTATTCCCAGAGATCACCAAAGGCGGCTTTTGGATTGGTGGCGGGTTTGGACACGGCCTTGTTTATGAACAAGGGGAACTGATTGGTCGTGCCACCACCTCTCAAGCAACGATTGGCCCACAAATTGGGGTGCAATCGTATAGCCAAGTTATATTTTTTCGGGATGAGCCGGCACTTCGAACCTTCCAACGGGGCAATTTCGAGTTCTCGGCACAGGCCACTGCAGTTGCAGCCGCGGCAGGCGTTGGTGCAACCACAAGTTATGAAGCAGGTGTCGCTGTTTTTATTTTGGCGCGCTCAGGCTTAATGGCCGAAGCCAGTATTGGCGGGCAAAAGTTTACCTACACGGCGTTCTTGCCGCCAATGGACTAGTCATCGCCCTCGTCTAGAAATTGTAGACGTGCAAGCCGCGCGTAGAGTGGGTTGCTTGCGATCAACTCATCGTGCCTACCCTGAGCAACAAGTCGCCCCCCGTCCATCACGAATATTTGGTCGGCTCGCCGGACCGTGGCCAGCCGATGCGCAATCACAACGACTGTATGATCCGCCCGCAAATTCTCTAGGGCTTCTTGAACCAATTGCTCACTGTTCGCATCGAGGCTTGCAGTGGCTTCATCCAATAGAAGCAACTGCGGCGATTTAATGAGGGCACGCGCGATGGCAATCCGCTGCCTCTGGCCACCAGATAATCGCAGACCACGCTCACCGAGCTCTGTGTCATAGCCATCCGCCCAGTGATCGATAAACTCGTGAGCATGGGCCAACTCAGCGGCCACCTTGATCTCCTCTTCTCGGCCCTCACTCACCCCATAGGCCACATTATGAGATACCGTCCCAGAAAATACCGCCACTTCCTGAGGCACGTATCCGATCGCCCGACGCAAAGAGCCCAACTCGATCCGCTTTAAAGGCACATCGCTTAGGCTGATCTGTCCATGGTCGGGGTCATAAAAACGCAGTAAGAGCTGTAACACCGTTGACTTACCAGCCCCTGAGGGCCCGACGATCGCCACGGTTTGCCCTGCTGGGATTTCGAAGCTTAAGTCATCAAGCACTCGATCTGTCGGGCGACTCGGGTAGGAAAAGCTCACGTTTTCAAAACGAATGGACAAAGGTGTTTCAGGCAACTCAATGGGCTCTTTTGGCGTCGTGATGGTCGGCTCTAGTGTCAATAACTCTGCTAGGCGCTCAGTCGCGCCAGCTGCGCGTTGAAGCTGACTCCAAATCTCGCTCAGGCTTGCCGTTGATCCAGCGGCTATGGCTGCATAAAGAACAAATTGGCCCAGCTGACCGGGGCTCATGGTCTCTGTTAAAACCGCGCGCGCTCCCAGCCAAAGAACGAATGTAATCACGCCAAACGTCATCAAGATGACCAGAACAATCATGAGCGTGCTGGCGCCGATTCGGCGCTTAGCCGCAATCACTGCATTCTCGACAATTTCAGAGAACCGACTGCGTTCACGATCTTCTTGTGCAAATGCCTGAACGGTCTGTATGGCATTGATTGACTCATCGCCAACTGCACTGATGTCTGCAATTCGGTCTTGCGCGTCGCGCGATAGCCGTCTGACCCAACGACCAATCATTGCAACAGGCACAATCATCAAAACGATCAGGCCGGCGATCATCAAGGCAAGTTTTGGTGCAGTGATGGCCAACGCCACCGAACTTGCTAAGAGCATCACGGCATTACGAATGCCAAAAGATACGGTGGAGCCAACAAGAGTCTCGACCAATGTTGTATCGGTGTTCAGTCGAGACAATACTTCACCAGTGCGAGTTTTAGCGAAAAACTCGGGCGACAAGCCCAAAATGCGGTTGTAGACTGCCTTTCGAATATCAGCAACCACCCTCTGTCCCAGCCAACTGACCCAGTAAAAGCGCAAGCCGCCACCAACTGCCATCACCGCGGCAGCCAGAAACAACAACCAAAACCACCGGTTGATATTGGCCAAATCATCCGCCATAAATCCTTGGTCAATCACCTGCCCAATGGCGGCTGGGATGGCCAGAGCACCCGCAGCCGAGATCACCAGAAAAATGGCTGCTAAGCTAATCTGCAATCGATAGGGCCTCAAAAACGGCATCAACGCAGAGAGCTGGCCGAGCTTTTTGCTGCTGACCTGGTCGGCTTCTGGGCGAATGGTGGAGTTAGACTCGGACACGATTTTTCCAGCTGGAATAGGAATACAAACAAAGGCCGGTCCAAATGCAGCCAAATGTAATGGCGTGATCAAGCCCAAATGGCTCATTAAAGATAAATACGGCCATGCAAAAAGAAAGACTCGGAGCAATATATTGCATCAGACCAATCGTACTTAAGTAGAGTCGTCGCACAGCCGCTGCGAATAAGATTAATGGAAAGACGGTCATCAGCCCTGTCCCCATCAGCAAGATGGCTTCACTGGCGTTCGATAAATCACCATCTAGTTGGTTTGAATAATTCACCCACGCAAGCCAGCCCAATGCCAAGGGTAGCACCATGAGTGTCTCCCAAAACAAGCCCACCATGGGGCCTACATCGACTTTCTTCCGAATCACACCGTATAAGCCAAAACTCAATGCCAAACTCAAGGCAATCCAAGGAAATTCTCCTACTGCCAGTGTTAGATGGAGGGTACCGGCGCCAGCGAGAAACACAGCCAGGACCTGCAATCCATTTAAGTGCTCTTTAAACACAACCAACCCTAGAAGCACGCTGACCAGTGGGTTGATGAAATAGCCCAAGCTTGTCGAGAGCACACGGTCGGTATTGACCGCGAATACAAAGATTAACCAATTGAGGCCAATCAAAAGGCCGCTGAAGGCAAGAATCATCAGTGTTTTGCGACTGACTCGTATGTGTTCAACCACCCCCCTTCGATGCCTAAAAACCAAGACCGACAATAAGAAGAGCACAGACCAAAGAACGCGGTGCGCGATGATCTCGACTGCATTGATATTCTCGAGAAGCTTGAAATATAGGGGCGCAAAGCCCCAAAGGCCGAATGCGCCGAGGCCGGCAAAGAGGCCCAGACGCGCCTCATGTTCACTGCTTTGGACAGCCCTATTCATTTGCGGCCAGTTTAGCCCACCCAATTGATAGGAGGGTCATGGAGCCAATAAAAAAACCCGGCCGAAGCCGGGTTTTTATCAAGAGCATTCCGCCCATGATTGATGCGTCATTACTCAGCTGACTCCGAGCATGGAGCGCCTGGACGATCAACCAGTTCGACATAAGCCATGGGGGCCTTATCGCCGGCACGATATCCACACTTCAGAATGCGTAGATAGCCACCAGGGCGCTGGCGATAACGTGGGCCGAGTTCTCCAAACAACTTGCCCACTGCTGCTTTGTCTCTCAACCGAGCAAAAGCAAGACGACGCTTGGCAACGGTATCTTCCTTGGCCATCGTAATCAAAGGCTCCGCCACGCGGCGCAATTCCTTTGCTTTCGGCAGCGTGGTTTTGATTAACTCATGCTCGATCAAGCTGGCCGTCATGTTCTTAAACATCGCCTTACGGTGTGACGAGTTGCGATTCAGCTGACGCCCTGATTTACGATGACGCATGGTGAGCTCCTTAAATCTCTGTGCGAGCTAAGCTCGCTGGCGGCCAATTTTCAAGACGTGTCCCTAAGGTCAAGTCATGCGTGGCCAGTACTGTTTTAATTTCGGTGAGTGACTTTTTACCCAAATTCGGGGTTTTCAGTAGCTCAGCCTCGGTACGCTGTACGAGATCACCCACATACTGGATGTGCTCTGCTTTCAGGCAGTTCGCCGAGCGAACGGTCAGCTCGAGATCATCGATGGGGCGAAGCAAAACGGGATCAAAGCTTTCCATCGCGATCTCGTCTGGATCCGTCGGACGTGCAACGAAATCTACAAAGACAGAAATCTGATCCACTAAAATGCCAGCTGCCAGCTTGACTGCATCCTCACAACTCATGGTGCCGTTGGTCTCGATATCAAACACCAGCTTGTCCAAGTCTGTCCGCTGGGCCACACGGGCACTTTCCACCGAATAAGCCACCTTGTGAACGGGGCAAAAAGAGGCGTCTAGATCTAAGCGACCAATCGCACGAGACTCTTCTTCGTTAAACCGCTGCGTTGCTGCGGGCTGATAACCCACGCCACGAGTGACCTTAAGTGACATGTTGATTTTGGCATTTTTTGTCAAATGACAAATGACATGCTCAGGATTGACGATTTCAACATCATGATCCAGAACGATATCGCCGGCAGTGACTGGACCTGCTTTGTCCTTGGTCAGCGTCAACACTGCCTCATCACGTGAGTGCATGCGGACCGCCACGTCTTTCAGGTTCAACAAGAGCTCAACAATGTCTTCTTGGACTCCATCGACTGCAGTATATTCATGCAACACGCCGTCAATTTCGACGCTGGTGATTGCACTGCCTGGAATAGAAGACAACAACACACGACGTAAGGCATTGCCCAGCGTGTGACCAAAGCCGCGTTCTAATGGCTCTAGCGTGATCCGGGCACGACGCGGGGAGATCTCATCGACCAGGAGACCTTTTGGCTTCAGCATCGTACTGATAAGTTCGCTGATTTGGCCTGACATGAAACGCCTCTCTTAAAATTCTTTTTTAAGTAAATACAACCACCAAGCACATGCTCGATGGACACAATTTGGATTATTTGGAATACAGCTCTACGATCAAGTTCTCATTGATGTCGGGCGGAAGATCGTCACGATCAGGCGCGCTCTTAAATGTGCCTTCGAGCTTGTCAAAATCCACATCAACCCAAGCAGGGACCAAGTCCAAATCACGCGAGAGCGCAATCGACTCTTGAATCCTCAACTGATTCCGCGCTTTTTCTCGAACAGACACCTTGTCTCCAGCGCTGATTTGGGCAG
>CAJXNU010000112.1 GCA_913057255.1 uncultured Wenzhouxiangella sp. | reverse complement strand
CTCTAACCAACGACACCTCACCCGATTGTGTGGTCATGGGTTGAGTGGCCACCTGTACACGATAGCCTTCGGCATTAAGCTGAGCTAAGGCCCTGGGCGCAAAATACTGATTCCAAGGAATGACCCAGGCGACCGCATTGGGGTTGGGTGCAATGAACTCGGGTGTGGGCGCTGTCATCAGTTCCGGACCACGGGCTGGAAGCCTGCGAACAGAGGTGTGAGGCACATCATAAGAGAGTCCCAATGGCCAAGTAGAGACGTCATAAAAAGTCTCCATGGGCAGTTCTGTGACTGGCTCGAACAAAGACTGAATCAATCGGTATTGGTCTTGATTGTTGGGGATGACCCAACTTGATGATGCAGGATATTCAACGCCTGCAATCTGCACCGGCTCTTCGGATGGATAAATCTCGATTTGGTGGCGCAACAGACGGTCAATTAAAACCGCCGCCTTGGCCGGATCACCACCATCGGTAAAGACCCAACCGGCCTCTCGGTTCTGGCTCGCTCCCTCTCGGGCACCGGCAAAGAATCGTTGCTGGTAATCCAGCAAGGCCTGGGCATTGGCCTCTGCAGCGCTCAGCGAAGACAGACTGGTTCTCACTTGATTGGCCACCGCTTGGGCAAAGGTGCGATCGCCGTAGTCAGTTTCTTGAACATGTCCACGGGCAGAGCCCTGCTCGAACAAAATCCCCACACCACCTGTGATGTCCGGATAGGTTGAACCCTTACCGACGTAATAGTCATCGAAAGATTCTTTCGTGTAATAAGGCTCGCTGGCTGCATCAAGCGCTTGGGCGTGGTGCTTGGCGATCTCTGCGGTCAACTCAAACACCTCGGGCGGGGTGAGTGGATTGTTTCTCTCTGGCACACCGGGCTGGAAAAAGTAGGTGCTGTTTCTTCCCATCTCGTGGAAGTCCGTGACGATATGGGGCTGCCAAGCATAGTACTCGGCGATGCGCGCACGCGACTCGGGATGCACCAAAGGCATCCAATCACGGTTTAAGTCAAACCAGTAGTAGTTGGTCCGGCCATTGGGCCAGATTTCATTGTGCTCGCGGTCATTGGGATCTTTAGATGGTTGCTCACCCCGATGCATATTGACCCAATGGGCAAAGCGATCGTGGCCATCTGGGTTTAACACAGGCTCCATGACAATGACCATATTCTCTAGCCACTGCTCGACCTGAGCATCCTCAGAGGCGGCGAGATACCAAGCGGTCTGAACAGCCGCTGAGGCAGCTGAGGCTTCATTGCCGTGGACGGAATACCCCATCCAGGCCACCACCGGCCCTTCACCGCTGCGCGCATTGTCATGACGCCCTGCTTTAATGGCGTCAACATCGGTACCCGGCTTAGCAAAGGTCACCACCATCAATGGGCGACGATCATGAGAGTAACCGGTGACCTCAATACTGACCCGATCTGAGGCTGTCTCTAAGTATCGAAAGTAAGCGACAATTTGATCATGACGCGGGTGGTACTCACCCACCCCAAATCCCCAAAAGGCTTCGGGTGATTGAATCTCGGTGTTGCGCTCAAACCCTTTGGGTAAGCCCACCTCATCGGTTTGGGCCGATGCCAGCCATGGGAGGCTCAAGCCAATGGCAAGAAGAAAAATTAGAATCAATCGTTTGGTCATCACATGCGCTCACAATTTAAAACAGACTTGATAGGATAAACCACAGCCAACAACAATTGCGAGGACCCAATGCATCTCACATCAAACGATCTGCAGGACCAACAACCCATTCCTGAAACCTTTGCCTTTGGCCGTCCAGCCAATGATGAGCCCATGGCTTTATCAGACAATGTCAGCCCGCACCTGAGCTGGGACGGATTCCCGAGTGAGGCCCGCTCCTTTGTGCTGATTTGCATGGACCCTGATGTCCCCAGCGTGGCTGATGATGTCAATCAGCCCGGTCGAGTGATCTCTGAGAGCCTACCCAGGGTCGATTTTTGTCACTGGGTGATGATTGATATACCGACTGAGATCACCGAACTGGCCACTGGTGCCTGCTCAAATGGCGTGACCGTCGGAGGTAAGACCCAGCCATCGGGGCCTCAAGACACCCGCCAAGGCCTCAATGATTACACCCAGTTCATGGCCGGCAATCCCGAAATGGCGGGCCAATATTTTGGCTACGACGGTCCGTGCCCACCATGGAATGACGAGCGCCTCCACCATTACATCTTCACCATCTACGCCTTGGATATCGACCACCTGGCCTTACCCGAACCGTTCACCGGTCATCAAGCATTGGAAGCGATGTCAGGGCATATCCTGGACCAAGCCTCCCTGTGTGGCACCTACACGCTCTATCAGAAATGATCATTTTTTAAGCAGACTGACAGAGATCTGCTTATAATGTGAGCGGATGGTTTGATCTTTTGTCCATAGATGCCTTAATTTTGAGCAGATGGATGGTTGGCACGGTTTTTGCATGTAGTTCATTGAAACCGTGAGAGCTCATGCCGCCAGGATCATGACCCAACGCATCGGCTGGCACGTTTTATTGATCAAACCAACACACGACTAAAAGGCTTGAATGACATGACACCTGCAGAAGTAATCAAACGAATCCGTGATGAAGAGATTGAATTTGTCGATCTCCGCTTTGCCAACACACTGGGCAAAGAGCAGCATGTGACCCTCCCCGCCTCAGCCGTTGATGATGATTTCTTCACTGAGGGCAAAATGTTCGATGGTTCCTCCATTGTTGGTTGGAAAGGCATCAATGATTCGGATATGGTGCTGATGCCAGACCCAGCCGCGACTTTTGTTGACCCCTTCACCGATCAGGCCACGCTCAACATCAACTGTGACATTTTAGAGCCCGCCACCATGCAGGCCTACTCGCGCTGCCCTCGCTCACTCGCCAAGCGCGCCGAAGCGTACCTCAAAGCCAGCGGCGTTGCCGATGAGGCGTTCTTCGGTCCTGAGCCTGAGTTTTTTGTATTTGATGATGTCCGCTGGAAAAACGATATTTCTGGGGCCAGCTTCCAAATCGAATCAGAAGAGGCCGCGTGGAGCTCCAACAAAGAATATGATGGTGGCAACCATGGCCACCGTCCGAAAATCAAAGGTGGCTATTTCCCAGTTGGCCCAGTCGACAGCCTGCACGATCTCAGAGGCGTAATGTGCTCAACGCTTGAAGCCGTCGGCATTCCGGTAGAGGTTCATCACCACGAAGTCGGTACAGCAGGCCAATGCGAGATCGGGACACGTTTCAATACCCTCACTCGCAAAGCCGATGAGCTGTTGATAATGAAATACATCATTCAGAATGTGGCTCATGCCCATGGCCACACAGCCACCTTCATGCCCAAGCCACTGGTGGGTGACAATGGATCAGGTATGCACGTCCACCAGTCACTGGCCAAAGCTGGAACCAATTTGTTCTCGGGTGAGGGTTATGGCGGTCTGAGCGAAACTGCACTGCACTATATCGGTGGTATCTTCAAGCACGCCCGTGCCATCAACGCATTCGCCAATGCATCTACCAATAGCTACAAACGCTTGGTTCCAGGCTTTGAAGCGCCAGTGGTTCTGGCCTACTCAGCGAAAAACCGCTCTGCCTCATGTCGCGTGCCATGGGTTGCTAACCCCAAAGCACGTCGCATCGAAGTGCGCTTTGGCGATTCGGCGGGCAACCCCTACCTGATCTTTGCCGCCATGATGATGGCAGGCCTCGATGGGGTGATCAATAAGATCGATCCAGGTGCGCCAATGGATAAAGATTTGTACGACCTACCACCCGAAGAAGAGCGCGGTCTGCCACGCGTCTGTCATGCCTTAGATCAGGCGCTCGAAGCGCTGGATCAGGACCGTGACTTTTTGAAAGCTGGCGATGTGTTCTCTGATGATCTGATCGATGGCTACATTGATCTGAAAATGGAAGAAGTCACTCGGTTCCGCATGTCAACTCACCCGGTTGAGTTCGATATGTACTACTCTTGCTGAGCCATGCTCAGGATTCAATGACTGATTCGACGCCGCACACTGATCAACTCACCACGGGGTTGATCAGTGTCGGTGCCGATGATCAAATCCTTTGGTGCAATCAAGCAGCCCGGAATCTTTTGGTTCTGGGCATCTTGAGTGGGCCAAATGTCTCGCTCACCAATCTCATTCCAGCTCTGGAGAACCGACTGACGAGCGTCCGCATGAACCAACAGTCGATCCAGATCAGCGAAGTGCTCTTGCCACACAGTCAACTATCGGTTGATGTCAGTCTCACCGCACTCGATGATGAGACCGTTTTGTGTGAGCTCTACCCAATCACTGAACGGATTCGGCAACGCCAATATGCAGAACGCGCTGATCGACAACAGGCCATTGCCCAGATGGCTCGGCATTTGGCCCATGAACTCAGGAACCCGCTGGCTGGTGTTAAGGCTGGCGCCCAGCTCATCACCCACCAAGCGACAGAGTCTAGTATCCAGCGCCACGCTGACATGATTGAGCGGGGCGTAGATCGCATCACCACCTTGCTTGAACGCTTTGCTGACAATCAGACCCATCACAAAACCGAGATCAACTTACATCAGCTACTAACTGAAACGGCTGAGCTGGTGGTTGCTGAGCGCCGTGGTGAGTTACGAATTGAGGCGGACTTTGATCCCAGCATCCCGTTGGTTATGGCCGATGGCGATCAACTCAACCAACTCTTTTTGAACCTCATTAGAAACAGCTCGCAAGCGGATGCCACCTCGATTCAACTCAGCACCCGAATCGAGCACATGAGCCCCATTGTGGACCCGCCAGCCAAACATGCGATCAGGATTGGTATCAAGGACAATGGCATTGGCATTCCTACACACCTACATGATCGGCTTTTCTTACCGATGGTCTCCGGCAAAGACCAGGGGTCTGGATTTGGTTTGGCCATCGCTCAACAAATTGCCAGAGCCCATGAAGGACTGCTCGAATATCAACCTTGTCAGGAGGGCGCTTCATTTGTCCTGCGTTTACCTTTGATCACCGCAACAGAGGCCTCAGACGTTGCTATCCAATAAGAAAATTTGGGTGCTCGATGATGACCCCGGGATTCGCTATGTGCTGGAAGAATATCTGCAGTCCCAAGGCATGCAAGTGTCAAGCTTCTCCGAAGGTTCTGATTTGTTGCGCTCTTTTGAATCCGCATCCACCGACCTTTTCCCTGATTTGGTGATGGCCGATATTCGGCTCGATGGAGAAAACGGTCTGGATGTGATGAAGAGATTGCGCAAGCAACAGCCAAACCTGCCGGTGATTGTGATGACCGCCTATTCTGACCTTAAAACCGCTGTGGGGGCTTTCCAAGGCGGTGCCTTTGAGTTTTTGGCCAAACCCTTCGACCTCGATGAGGTGGGCAGGCTGGTAGAAAAAGCAATGCTCAATGGAGAAGAGGCGCCCGTATCTGACGATGATGCGATCGGATTGATTGGACAATCGAGCGCCTTTCAGGAACTCATTCGCATGCTAGGCAGGCTCTCAAAAACCGATATTCCAGTACTGATTACAGGCGAAACGGGCTCAGGGAAAGAGCTTGTAGCGCGCGCATTGCATCAGCACTCTCCCAGAGCCAATGGCCCATTTGTCGCGATAAATATGGCTGCCATTCCTGATGATTTGTTGGAATCTGAATTATTTGGTCATGAACGCGGCGCATTTACAGGCGCTGATGAAAAGCGCATTGGGCGATTTGAGCAGGCCGCCAACGGCACGCTATTTCTAGATGAAATTGGTGACATGCCGCTACGCCTTCAAACGCGATTGCTACGAGTGTTGGCAGAGGGCGAATATTATCGATTGGGTGGTCGAGATCTGATCAAAGCGAAGGCGCGGATCATCACCGCGACCAATCAAAACCTAGAAATGCAAGTGCATGAAGGTCAATTTCGAGCCGACCTCTATCACCGGCTCAAAGTGATTGCTCTCACCGTCCCTGCGCTCAGAGAAAGAAGAGACGATATCCCTCAGCTGATTCATCATTTTCTTGACCTTGCCGCAGATGAGTTTAATGTCCCGAAAAAAAAGATCGATCCGGGCTTGGTTCAGCATTTATGTCAGCTCGATTGGCCGGGGAATGTGAGAGAGCTCAAAAATCTCTGTCAGTCCTTGGCAGTCTTGGCGCCCGCACAAGTCATCCAAATCGATGACTTACCATCCGAGTATCGACAGAGTTCCTCAGCAAGCCATCCCTCTCAGGAAAATCCAGACTGGATATTGGGCCTGAAACAGGCTCTGGATCGAGATAGGGAAGCAACAGACGTGTTTGAAAGCTATAAAGCCCGCTTTGAAAAAACGCTGGCTGAGACGGTAGTGGATGCCTGTGGTGGCAATCAATCAAAAGCGGCAAGACAATTGGGTATCAGTCGCAACACGCTTGCTCGATTCTTAAACAACACAAACAGCAACTAATTGACTTCAATCCAAAAAGTGACGGGACCGTTATTGGTCAAGGCCACCTGCATGTGGGCCCCGAACTGGCCAAAGGCTGAAGTAGGATGCTGATCTTGAGCCTGAGACTGCAAGATTGAAAAGAGTGCTTTCGCTCGCGTCGGTTCAGCAGCCGATGAAAAGCTTGGACGCCGTCCACTGTTGGTGTCTGCGGCCAAAGTGAACTGCGGGACCCATAAAATGCCACCGTCTTGGTCAACAACACTTTGGTTCATTTTCCCCTGGCCATCCGAAAACACTCGAAAGGTGCTGATCCGCTCAATGAATCTCGGGATCAAGTCCTCATCATCGCCCGCCTGAAAGCCAACCAAGACCAAAATACCCATGCCTATGGATCCAACCACCTCGCCATCGACTTCGACACTGGCGGAAGTGACACGCTGCAACAATCCAATCATTTCATTTCCTTCAACGGGCCAAGCAGTATATCCTGTCTTATTGTAGACCCCTCTTAGAGACGTAGTGGAATGAAACGGGCACTGGCCTTTGTCGTCATACAACTGGTTCTTCGTCCCCTGCAGTGGCTGCCGATAGCTGCCATCCACCGACTGGGCGAGGCCTTGGGTGTGCTGATGCTCAAATACCCCTCGACAAAGCACGCCATCATCAAAACCAATCTTGCCTTGGCTCTTCCCACCCTCAGCAACCAAGAACGAGACAACATCCATCAACGCTCGGTCAAGCAAATGGCATGCTTTGCTCTCGAAAGTGGCAAAGTCTGGCATGCCAATAAAAGTCAGCTCTCCAAACTGGTGGTTCGAGTGAAAGGCTGGGAGCAGATCGAACAGGCCATTGGCTCAGGCAAGGGGTTATTGCTCGTTGGTGCGCATCTGGGCAACTGGGAGATCCTAAACCTCTACTG
>CAJXNU010000111.1 GCA_913057255.1 uncultured Wenzhouxiangella sp. | reverse complement strand
GACAACGATTGAGCGTGGCGCTGCAGGAGTGCTTCAAGAAAATTGCGATCAAAGGGCGCGTTGTAAGCCGTCAGCACAAAACGTCGATCACTGGCGTGTTGTTGATGAAAGGCTAGAAACTCAGCCACCGCTTTCTCCGGCATCAATGCCTCTAATTCATCCCAACGGGCCTCATCATAGCCATTGATGGATCGTGCGATCTCTCCAGCGCGTTCTGGATGCTCGGGATGAATGCGCACAAAAAACCGGCCGAGCTCTTCACCGTCTAATGTGGTGTAGATCGCCCCCAAATCAATCATTTCATGGTGGCGGGGATCGAGGCCAGTGGTCTCAACATCAATAATGGCCAAGCCCCAGCCCTCGGGGTCTTCATTGGGCCACGGGGCTTGGGCAGTGGCAGAAACAGACAACAGCCAGGCGCTGATGAAGATCATCAGCGCGCTGACAAGTCTGAGAGATTTAGGCACCGGCGAATTGGTCATAAGCCTCTAGCGCTTGTGCACCGTAAACAAATGACGGCCCACCGCCCATGTACATGGCCATGCCAATCACTTCCATCATCTCTTCACGGGTGGCACCGTGTTTGTGTGCCGCTTTGACATGAAAACCAATGCAGCCATCGCAACGGACTGCAATGGAGATGGCCACCGCCATCAATTCTTTGTGCTTGGGTGACAGCGCGCCTTCTTGCGTCGCACCTTTGGCCATTTGTGAAAAGCCTTGACCCACCTCGGGAATGCCTTTGTGGACTTGGCCCATGAGGCCAGAGAGTTCTTGCGTCAATTTGCTCCAGTCTTTGTGCATGCTCTGCTCCTGTTCATCCTGTTCAATAAAAGCGCCACTGCCGCATTGTACCGTTACCTTGGTTGGTGCAATGGCGTGATGGGGTGATTTGACAATGGTACGCAAGATGGACCATACTAGCACCAGAATCAAAAGTTTTAGGTGTCGTGAGACCAAAAAACTATTTGAGACTGGATCTAGCCTGCGATTTAAGACCATAGAAGCGCAGGCGACATTAAAGTTGGATCAATTGGACACCGTATCACAACTGTCTGAGTTGGCGATGCCACCCGGCAACCAATTAAAGGCTCTGAAAGGAGATCGTTTAGGACAGTTCAGCATCCGTATTAATAAACAATGGCGGTTGTGTTTTAGCTGGACTGATGAAGGCCCAATCAATGTGGAAATTGTTGACTATCACTGAGGTGAACTGATGAAGCGCGTAACCACCCACCCTGGCGTGATGCTCTTCGAAGAGTTTATGGCGCCGTTGAACTTGTCTTGTCGAGAACTTGGCCGTGCCTTAGATGTGCCACACAACCGCATCTCAGAGATTGTGGCTGGCCGGCGAGCCATGAGTGCCGACACCGCACTGCGTCTGGAGCGATATTTTGGGATGGAGGCTGAGTTTTGGCTGAGGCTTCAGCTCAAGCACGATCTATCAAAAGCTCACCTGGAAGGTCGCTACAAGGCCATCAAACCTCGAAAAGTTGCCTGATTAGTTTGGAGCGAAACAAAGTCTCAGATCAACAAGTGCTGACTTAATCAGGCGACCTCGAAAGCCTCTGGCGGCATTTCAATCGCTTCGACCTCATCCAGGTTCACCGACCGCTTGGCATGCCACATGGAGTAATTAAATTGCATCTGGTACCAGAACTCAGGCCGAGAACCTAACGCCTTAGACAGACGCACAGCCATTTCTGCACTGATTCCGGCCTCGCCATTGATCAATCTCGTCACCGTCGATGGAGCCACTGCCAGTTTGATTGCCAGCTGTCGTGCTGTCAGGCCCATGGGCTGCAAATACATCTCTTGTATAAATTCGCCTGGGTGCGGGGGGTTATATAACGTCATCAGTGATAGTCCTCATAATCCAATTCATCGAATGCATGATTGACGATGCTGAAAGTTAAGCGCCAGTTTTTGTTTACACGCACTGACCAACGGCCGTTCGATTGACCCTTCAGGCGATGAAGGTCGAATGTGCCGTTGGTCAAATCCGGTAAACCACTGGCTGCCTCTAAGGAGGCCAACAACATTCTGAGTCGCTGCGCATGTTTGGGCTGAATACCTGCCGTCGATCCACTGGCATAAAACTTTTTTAAGCCTTTGTGCCGGAATGACCTAATCATAACTGTGTTTTGCGTATCACGCAACACTCGGTTTCGATGCAACTCAACCGGTTCTGTCCAATGCAAAGATTCATCTCGACAGTGTGCTGTGACCTACCCAGCCCACTCGCAATGCCTACAATCGTTCACATCAGTCCTTTGTCGTGACCGATAGGTCCTGCCCAACAGCACCAATGGCCTATACTTCAATCACTTGAGCAACAATCGCCAAACTCAGACCACAAAGGACCGTCGAACATGAGATCTCCCCGCTTTTTTTGCACTGTCATCACCGCTTGCTTGATGTTGATTGTCCACACCAGCGCATGGGCTGAAGAACAACCCATCTCCATCGTTGAAGATGGCATTGAGATTCATGGCAGTTTGTTGGTGCCTACGACAGACACGCCGATGCCGGTGGCACTGATCATCGCAGGCTCAGGGCCAACGGATCGAAACGGCAACAACCCGGTGATGGTCAACAACAGCCTAAAGATGCTGGCCGAGGGTTTGGCTGAATACGACATCGCTTCACTTCGCTATGACAAGCGAGGCGTGGCCCAGAGTCTCTCAACAGGCATCGCAGAAACGGACCTTCGCTTTGAGGACTATATCCAAGATGCTGTCGCATGGATTGATCTCTTAAAAGCCGATGAGCGATTCTCTGAGGTGTGGGTGATTGGTCATTCAGAAGGCTCACTGATTGGCATGGTGGCCGCTAATGAAGGGGATGCCGATGGTTTTGTGTCGTTGGCCGGCATCGGCGAGTCGGCTGATCTGGCGCTCAAAAGACAGCTTTCAGGACAACCCGAGCCAGTGCGCTCACAAATGATGTCGATGATTGACCAACTCAAAGCCGGCGAGCTGTTGGGACCTGTCGATCCCATGTTTGCCACACTGTTTAGAGAAAGCGTTCAACCGTATCTGATTTCTTGGTTTCGTTATGATCCAGCCGAATGGGTCGCTAAGCTCGATGTCCCCGTGCTCATCATTCAAGGCAGTACTGACATTCAAGTGACTGTGGAGGATGCCAACGCACTCCATGCGGCCAGCGATGGGCAAACCGAGCTTGTGATTATTGAAGGAATGAACCACATCTTGAAAGATGCTCCGATGGATCGAGCCCAAAACATCGCGACCTACACACAGGCCGATCTGCCTTTGTCCGAGGGGTTGCTTGCGCCAATCAGCGAAGCGATTCAGCGCTGAGGTTCTATCAACTGCTTCTCATTGAACCATTGAAATAAAAAACCCGAGCTCGATTGAGCTCGGGCATCGATCAGCTGGGCAGTCAGGCCCTCAAACAAGGACCATCCAAGCCACCAATTGACTTAAAACTTGAAACGAACGCCTGCGGAGTAAGCATCCAGACCGCCGATGTCTTCGTATCCGAGTTCAATTGAGCCGTTTTGGCTGAAATTAAAGCCAATACCGCCACCGAATCCCCAATCTTTATTCGCATCAGAGACGGATCCAGCGCCCGGAACAGTGGCCTTCACTCGATAGCGGCCGTAGCTTCCGGCAGCAAAGAGATAAACAGGCTCTGAAACCGCAAACTCAGCACGGACAGCACCGGCAACCAAGCCATTGATTTTGACGTCGGTGCCCGCAAAACTGTCATCTTTAACACCAAGACCAACACGAAGCTCTGGAACCACAGTGATGGACTCATTGATCGCATAACGATAACCCACCGAGCCCACGAGCGCGGCCACAGAAATGTCGCCTTCATCTAGCTCAACGTAACTAATACCCGATACACCTTGTGCCCATCCTGTCGCAGACAGCATGAGGGCCAATGTCATCCCAAAAATCTTATGTTTCACAGTTAAGCTCCTAAAGTATTCAATATTGGGCGCTCAATGGAAAATACAATCTCCGCTGAGTCAACCCGCCTTCGGTCGTCATGAATCCATCACAAGAGCCCAAAAAAGGGCCCCTGAGAAAAGGTGATCAAGAAACGTCCGCCCCAGCGTTGGACTGGGCCAGCGATTATAAGGGTGAACTTCAAAAATCGTCAATCAATTATTTGCAACCCTCGCTCAATCAACCCTGAAAAGACACAGTGCCTGCCCGATCCGCCCAGGGATAATCACGGCCCACAGGGATCACCAAATGCGGGCAAGTCTTAGACATTGATTGATGGCGATTCACTTCAACACCTCTCCATCTGACTGAATCCGTTCAATCGCTGCTTGCATTTGAGCAAAGCGGGCCTTGAGATCCGTGCTTATGGATACGGCATCAGTAGTTTGGTTCGATGTATCCATCGAATCTAGCAGCCCCAATTCATAACGGACCTCGTCATTGAGTCCGGCTAGACCCTCAAGATCAGTTGCCGGCTTGTCTAGCGAAAACAATCTGGGGCCATTGCCCTCGACTGCATGCGTTCGACTTGCGGTGCGATGCCCAATGAGTGGCAAGCCATCGCCTTCCAAGGATTCGCTTTTCCGATAAGTCCACGACCGTCCGATCAATCGATCCTTTGACATGTCGAAGTTATAGGCCGTATAAAAATCACTCGAAGAATCAACCAAAACAAACCAGCCTATGTCGACCGAGTGGCTAACAAGCGCAATGCGTGATGAGCTCCCACCAATCACTCGACCCCTGAGATACACCTCATCATCTCCTTGGTATTCTTCAAAAAAACGAAGCCGATCTCCAAAGTAGACACCCAAAGCACCCGTGGTGAAATGAAAGTCACCATAGACAAACGAAAGCGGGTCACTCAAATCAAAAGCCCAATACTGCCGAACCAGCTGAGTTCGGCCACCCGCCCAATCAAGGGTTGCACTCACTTCGGTATCAAAGGTCAGCACAAAGTCACCATTAAAATTGAAATCCACATCAGGAGTCTTCGGCGCACAGCCTGGGCACTGTCCGTTTCGAGTCCTGTAGAACTCTCCAGTCACGCGCCTAGTTTGCTCGTTGTAACGACCGTCTGCCACCCACCAGATGCCATTTCCGGCGTTGTCGTAGTGAAAAAATGAGATAAACATCACATCATCTTGAAGTTCAATATTGAGTCCGCGACCCGATTCATTTGGGTTCCAGTACCAACCGTCTACGGGATAGGCATCCGCACGACTGACACCAAACATCATCAATGCAACCAGCAACCACTTTTTCATGAGATTCCCCTCCTTATTTATTGGAAAACTGCCTAAGGCATGAATTCAATGGTCGGACAGGCAACGACAAATAATGGCACTGACGAAAATTTTTATTTGTCGCCATCACTTGCTAAAAAGCGACGCGAATGAAGCAACATTGAACATGGTGAGCGATTCCCACATAAATCTGCCAAGGTCTGAGTGGTTGGTGATGGCTATTCGAGAAGGGGTGGCAACTACAATGATCATTGCAATATCAATTTTTTTGTAGTGGCGCCTTTGTGCTGAGCGCTGTTGAATATCTGTTGGCTAGCCAATATGATGAAGACACACTGATCGTCATGATTTGTTAAAACTATGCTCGGCGTGCAACGACTCATGTTGGTGATTCTCGCGACTTGGTCGATAACGGGCCTAGGCGCTGAGATTCAGGTGGACACCACGACCGACGAGTTTGATCAAAGCTGCTCTGATGGAGACTGCTCCCTGAGGGATGCAATCCATGTTGCAGCGGCAGGGGATACCGTCTTAGTGCCTTCGGGCACCTATGTCTTAATCGACACCAGCTCTGAATTCGGCGCGATTGAAATAAATAAAGATCTGACCATTCGGGGCTCAGGTGCTGAAGCAACCATCATCGATGCCGATAACAATCATGAAATATTTATCGTAGGGTACTTTGCAAGTGAGTTTATTGAAGTCAATATAGGCCAACTATCGATGAGAAACGGATTGACAGATTTGGAAAACAGTGGTGGGGCTGTGTTTCAAAGTGGGTCGAGCCGACTCACTCTTCATGATTGTCGAATTTATGATTCTGTAGCTAACGTTGATGGTGGTGCAGTAGCTCTTGAGTTTGGTGCCGAGGCAGTCATTGAGCGATGCGCCATTCATGATAACGAAGCCAAGCAAACCGGCGGTGGTGGCATTTCAGTGAGGCGTGCTGACTTATCTCTGATTGATAGTGTGGTTTTCCTCAATAGTGCAACAACAAATTTTCCGGCAAGAACGACTGAAGGGCTTGGCGGTGGGTTGCTCATCAAGGCGAACTTGGCCAATGATATAGCCAACGTTTTGATTAAAAACTCCACCATTGCATACAACGACGGCAGTGGTGATCAAGGCTATGGGGGCATCCAAGTGAATGGATCTGTCGGTGACATTTCCATTAAAATATCAAACAGCATTGTGGCCAGCAATTTTGGGAGCGGCTGCGGGGAGTCTTACTGTAACTGCTCCGAATCGCTCACCAGCTTAGGACATAACCTAGAAGGCAACCTCAGCCAAACGGCCAGTGGGGATTCTTGCGGCTTTGATCAAGCCAGCGACCTAGTCAATGTCGACCCTAAACTTGAATACAACCAGAATGCAACCTCCATCGGCTTGAAAGCAGACAGCCCTGCTGTTGATGCTGGAAGTACGTCTGTTGATGCTTCAGATGAGGCAGCATGTACGGCAATTGATCAGCTTGGGCGTTACATCGATATCGGTGGCCGCTGTGACATGGGTGCTACCGAGCGAAATAGCGTCATCAATGATCATGCGACATTACAGTTTGACTCCAACGGCGGAACCGCGATAAGCGCTATCACCGACTATGTTGGGCAAAGCGTCACACCGCCCGATGCGCCCGCGGCCCCCGATCTGCCCTATGCCGTCACACCGCTCTGGCGGGTCGAAGGCGCAAGGGGCAAATGCTTTCTCGACCTGCAGAATGACGTGACGGTGGAGGATGTGCATCTGGCGCTGCGCGAAGGCTACGCCACGGTCGAGCATGTCAAACGCTACACCACGGGCGGCATGGGGCTGGACCAGGGCAAGACCGGCAATATCAACATCACCGGCACCGTCGCTATGGCGCAGGGCGTGCCGATGCAGGCGGTCGGCACCACGACCTTTCGCGCACCCTATACGCCGGTCTCTTTCGGCGCTGTCGGGGGGGTGCGCGACGGTCCGCTTGCCCTGCCCTATCGCCACACGCCGCTGACGGCGTGGAACATCGCGCAAGGCGCGGTCATGTACGAGGCCGGTGCCCGCTGGCGCAGGCCCGGCTATTTCCCCCGCCCCGGCGAGGCGATGCAGGATGCCATCGACCGCGAAGCGCGCGTGGTGCGCGAGGGCGTCGGCGTCTATG
>CAJXNU010000110.1 GCA_913057255.1 uncultured Wenzhouxiangella sp. | reverse complement strand
TACTTTTTTCTTAACGACTTTTTTCTTAGCTGTTTTTTTCTTAGCTGTTTTTTTCTTAGCCGTCTTCTTCTTGGCTACCTTTTTCTTAGCGACCTTTTTCTTCGCTACTTTCTTTTTAGCCACTTTTTTCTTCGCTACTTTTTTCTTAGCGACTTTCTTTTTGGCTACTTTCTTTTTTGCCGCCTTTTTCTTAGCGGCTTTTTTCTTCGCCGGTTTAGAAGTCTTGGCGGTCGCGGGTTTACCGGCGCCTGACCCTACAACCTTCTTGTCATCATTTGTATCAGCTGCCACGATATGCATTCCTTCTGTTAACAAAAGTGTGTTTGCACAATCTCTTAAAAGACGTGCGCCCTTATCTTAAATCAATGTTAAGTACAAATTAAAGGGATAGGGCCAAAAAACTTTCGACCGATTTAGGGCCCGATCCGTTACAATTTCACTATCTTTTTATCCGATCGAGTCCACTGTGAAATACGTCGGTTTAGTTTTGATGATCTTGCTGCTGGGTTCATGTTGCAAACAAGAGGCAACAGATGAACGCGGTTGGCCAAACGAGTTGGTGTTGGGTTTGGTCCCCGCGCTCGAAGCCGAAGCGTTGGTCGATAACTTAGAACCTCTAGCCGACCACCTCGAAAAAGAGCTCGGCATCCCGGTCCGTTCTTTTGTTCCCCAAGACTACACAGGCCTCGTAGAAGCCCTAGGTGCGGGGCGTGCAGACATTGGCATGTTGCCGCCTTTTGCTGCCATGCTCGGCCAACGCCGCTATGACATTGAGCCGATTTTGATCTCTTCTAGAAAGGGTGCGGTTGGCTATCGTGCGCAATGGTTCACCAATGATGAATCGCTCTGTGACGGTCCAGTGGTCTATGAAGAAAGACGCTGTGACTCGCGCTCAGCGGATCGCGAAAACCAAACCATTCGGTTTGCCAGCTGTCCAGGACAAATCGAATCCATCCGAAACCAAACCGTGGCCTTTGTCGACCCAAGCTCAACCTCGGGCTTTTTGTTTCCGGTGGTCCAATTACAGGCCAACGGCATCGATCATGAGCGAGAGGTCAATAGCCTATTTGTTGGAGGGCACGATGCGGCGGTCTTAGCCGTGTATGCGGGCGATGCGCGCATTGGGGTGAGCTATGATGATGCGCGGAACATGGTGTGCCAGCAATACCCAGACATTGGCGAAAAAGTCATTGTGTTTGAATACACCGACATGCTGCCCAACGATGGCGTGCAGGTCAGACCGGACTTGCCCCGCGATCTGGTCGAAGCGATTCAGGCCGCGTTTTTGAGTTTGGCCGAAGAGCAAAAAGATCTGCCCGATGAAGAAAAGGTCTTGTGGATCTTGTATGAGATTGATGGATTTGTGCCGATGACCGAGGGCCTATATGACCCGGTTGAAGAGGCCTATGAACTGATGCGGAATTAGAGAGAGTAGATGAACACAGCCAAAGGCTCCATTGAATTTCAAAACACCAGTGTGGTTTATGCAAACGGCACGGTGGGGATGAAAGATTTAAACCTGGTGATTGAACCCGGGGAGTTCGTGGTCATTGTCGGCTCATCGGGTGCGGGTAAGTCCACCCTGTTACGAGCCATCAATGGCTTAAATAAAGTGACCTCTGGAAGCGTCCGGGTCGATGGTGTCGAAGTCCCCCAAAAAGAGGGTCGCGAGCTTCGTGAGCTTCGAAAACAAGTGGGGATGATCTTCCAGGACTTCCGCTTGGTTAAGCGTTTAAGCGTGATGTCGAATGTCTTAATCGGGCGCTTAGCGCACGTGGCTGGTTGGCGGACCTTGTTGAACCTGTGGCCAGATTCTGACCGCCAAATTGCCATGCAGGCACTCGAGCGAGTCGGCATCACCGAAAAAGCCTGGGTCAAAGCCTCCCAGTTATCCGGCGGCCAGCAGCAGCGGGTGGGTATCGCCAGAGCCTTGGCGCAAGAACCGGCGATCATTTTGGCCGATGAGCCGGTGGCCTCACTTGACCCCGTCACCACTCATCAGATCATGCGCGATTTGGTGCGCATCAACCAAGAGCTTGGCATCACCACGCTGGTCAATCTCCACTTTTTGGATTTGGCGCGTGAGTATGGCAATCGCATCATCGGGCTTCGTCACGGCGAGCTGGTTTACGATGGCTCGGCCAAAACGGTCACGGATAAAGACTTCCGCGAGATCTATGGGCGTGATTTCACCGAAGACGATTTGTTGGATGAGGACGCCAAGCTTTGAGCGTAGCCATCCCTAAAAAACCCGCCAAGAATTGGCCGCTGATTGTCGGCGCCGGCGGGTTTGTGTTGCTGATGACTGTATGGTCGGGCACAGGGATTGGCTTTTCTCTATCTGAGTTGTTTTGTAACTTGAGCAGCGGCTCTCGTCTTTTACAAGAGTCGTGGCCACCCGATGTGGGGTTTTTGCCACGCCTTATTGATCCTTTTATGGAGACGATTAATATCGCCATCATTGGCACGGTGGTCGGCGGTTTTATCTCCATCCCCATTGCGGTCTTGGCTGCCAGAAACCTCACCACGGGTCGAGTGGTGTGGTTTGCTGACAGAAACTTCATGAACATCTTGCGGACCCTGCCGGATTTGTTTTGGGCGATGTTGTTTGCCACGGCCGTCGGCTTTGGGCCGGTGGCAGGGGCTTTGGCGCTGTCTGTCTTTACCGTGGCCGTGATTTCTAAGCTGTGGTCTGAGTCACTTGAGGCCATTGATATGGGCCTGCCAGAGGCCATCCGGGCCGTGGGTGGCAGCTGGATTCAGATGATTCAGTTTGGTGCGTTGCCGCAAGCCTTGCAAACTTATGTTTCTTACGCGCTTTATGCCTTTGAGCTCAATGTCCGGGCATCGATGGTGCTCGGTTTGGTGGGCGCCGGTGGCATTGGCATGATCTTAGAGAGTCAGCGCGCCAACTTTGAATATGAGCGGGTCACCATGATCATCTTGTTTGTCTTGGTCGCGGTGCTGATTATTGAGCAGCTCTCTTCTTATATAAGGAACAAGCTCGCATGATGGCCCATCAGCCAAAACGCCAGATCGGTTGGGCCACCTGGGCGACGTTTATCATCGCGGTGTTGTTTGTTTGGTCCTTGATGGCCATTGATTTTGATCCGAGCCGGATGATCGAGGTCCCCGGTCAGGTCGCCAGAGTCTTGTCGTTTTTCTATCCAGCTGACATGGCCTATGGGTGGGATAAGGTGCTCCCTGCCATTGTGGAGTCGATCCAAATTGCCTGGATTGGCACCATGGTCGCCGCGGTGCTCTCGCTGCCTTTGGCTTTATTTGGTGCAAGCACTTTGTTTCCCAAATTGGCGCATGGCGTGAAGTTCATCTCAGCGACCACTCGTGCATTCCCAGAAATTTTGTTGGCCATTTATTTTGTGCCGATTGTGGGTCTAGGGCCTTTTGCGGGTGCGTTAGCGATTGGCATCTCATCGATAGGGATGTTAACCAAACTCGGTGCTGAGGTGATCGAGTCAATTGACTTTGGCCCGATTGAAGCGGTCGAGGCCAGTGGGGGTTCTCGCATTGCTGCGCTTCGCTATGCCGTCTTGCCACAGGTCTTGCCTGAGATCGTGGCGCATTGGCTCTTTAGGTTTGAGCTCAACATTCGAGCCTCAGCGGTGTTGGGTGTCGTTGGCGCCGGGGGTGTGGGTGGTGTGCTGTTAAACACCCTGCGTTACCGACACTTTGAAAAAGCAGCGGCTGTCTTATTGCTCACCATCATTGTGGTCTTGGCCATCGATATGATCTCAGGTGAGATTCGTAGAAAAATTATTAACAGTTAAGCCTTCCGGCCAGCACATGGCCAAGTTGATATTTGTTTTCAGTGCCTGTCGGCCTTTGCTCCTAATATGACTGTATAGAAGCTTTGCTCTGCAGCGGGCGGACGACATTCGGACTGGAACCAGATATAGCTAACTGTTATTATGCGCAAAAGATATCAGGTGGTTTTTAGCAGGAGCGCAACAAGATCTTTACGAGCGATTCCTCCAAAGGTAGCGCGTCGGTTTAGTCATGCCTTTGAGGATATTGCGATGGATCAACGCCAGTGGGATATAAAAAGAATGATCGGGCAAAGCGCCTATCGGTTACGCATAGGACAATACCGAGCGGTTTTTACATTGGATGATGAAAGAATGATTTTGGGTGTGCTCAAGATCGGTGTGAGAGGAGATATTTACCGATGAGTGTCAATAATGTGCAGCTAGAAAATAAAAGTGATTCAGTGATACTCCCGCGCAAAGACTATGAGGTCTTGATCGAAAAAGCCGAGGCCTATGATGACCTCATGGCTGTGTCCTCCGTCAAGCAAGCGATTGCGCGAGGGGAAGAAGAGCTCATCCCACAAGAGATGGTGGATCGTCTTTTAAAAGGCGATAGCCCTATTCAGGTCTGGCGCCAATATCGAGGTCTCTCTCAGCAGATGCTGGCAGAAAGCGTGGGTGTCTCTCAGGCCTACATTGCTCAACTCGAAGCTGGCCAACGCCAGGGGAAGCCTGCCTTATTTAAGAAACTGGCCGAGGCGCTGAGTGTCAGCGTCGATGACTTGATTTAAATGGCCAGTCTCGTTGCCTGAGAAATCGTCAATCCAAACGCAGGCATCGACCAGGATCATCCCCAAGATCTCATTTCATCAAGATCGCCACTCCAGGTGAGCCTGCCTTTCAGCGCCTTAATCTCAGATCGTTTGGCCAGCTGGACCAGCGTCTTTAACCCAAGCTCTACCGTGTCGTTTTTCGTCTTTAATCCAGAAGCTTTCATGGCATCGGCCATTAGCTGATCATCGATATCAATATGGGTTCGCATAAGTGAAAGGCCTCCTAGCCGCCCGTATATGTTTGTGAATTACTGATAGTGTACACACCAAAAGTGCGTTGATCTTCTTGAGTTTCGGTGCGCGCACGACAACATTTGTCGCAAGCTGGCCTATCGTGTATCTTGGCTGGCGGAGAGGATGCCAGCGATGGATATTGCAGGGAGGGGACACCGTGTCGTTTATACGCAAACTGGAGCTTGCTAAGTTGGTCCCGCAAGCACCGAACTCGGCCACGGTGGAAAGACTCCACCGCCAACTCAACCATGATCGTGGGTTTGATGTGTCGCTTCGCACGGTTCAGCGCGATCTTCAAGATTTGGCGGTGGTCTTTGATTTGGATTACTCGGGCACGCCGCCGCGTTGGTTTCGGCAAGGGGGCCATGACTCGGACGGTTTGCCAATCCACGACACCTACACCGCGCTGACCTTTTGTCTGGTGGAGGATTACCTTCATCGGATCTTGCCCACCAACGTCACCCAGTCACTGGCGCCCATTTTTTCCAAAGCCAGGCAGCTCTTAAAAGAATCCGAGGAAGAGTTTGATGCCAAGCGCTGGTATCGCAGCGTCCGAATCTTGCCCCGAGCCATGGAACTGACACCGCCGGTGATCGATGAGAGAGTTTTTCGGGTGGTGTGTGAGGGTCTCTGGCATCGAGATGAGCTCTACGTCACCTATCAAGGCCGGGTCGATGATGAGCCCAAATCCATGAACCTGCATCCGCATGGTTTGGTGGTCAGAGACGGAGTGATGTATTTGTTGGCCACCCTAAAAACCTATGACGATATTCGACACATGGCCATCCATCGCATGCTCAAAGCTGAACCCACGGGTCGCGATGCGGTGATTCAGAAAGATTTTCATTTGGCCGATTACATCGATGAAGGGCACTTTGCCTACCTGAAAGGCAACGCTCTGGACTTAGTGCTTCGCTTCGATGGGTATGTGGGCCAGCATCTACTTGAAACCCCCATCAATGACACTCAACGGGCCAAGACGCTTCAAGACGGTCGCATTGAAGTCGCCGCCACCGTGAAAGACTCGCAGCAGCTTCGTTGGTGGGTGCTGGGGTTTGGGGATGGGGTCGAGGTGGTTGGGCCGGCTGATTTTCGGGCTTGGGTGATTGCACAGATCGAGGCGATGGGTGATCGGTATGCCTGATCTGTCAGTCTTGCGCTTCTTGGATCAACCGCTCTATGCTTGACATAACTAACCACAGTCTGTTGGGCACAGATGTCAGCGGCTTGAAACCAAAATGCTGATAAAACATCGATGCCTGCTCATCTTTCGCATCTACGATCACGGCATGCACACCAACAACTTTGCTAGCGCACCAACACCGCTGTAGCGCATCAAACAACAAGACCCCACCCAACCCTTTCTTTTGCTGATGCTGGCTGATCCCCAAACGACCAATCAAGATGGCTGGGATCAGATCATAGGGCAGATGGTTAGTGCCTTGCACGGACTCCTCGTCTTTACCAATCGCTACGGCACTTAGGGTGTAATATCCGTGCACCAAGGCCTCATCTTGTCTGCACAGTACAAACACACGCGAGAGCCCGCGACGGCTGTCTTGGCCTGCATAACGTTTGAGGTACCGGTTTAGATCGGCTTGGCCACAATCAAACTCGGCGCGCTCATGGATTGAGGTATCCAGCCGCTCAACACTCCAATGGGTTGTGGCATTTTTCACTGAATGAGTTGACGGTGTCGCTTATGGGCACGTTTTAAAGCCTCATTGGCAGTAGGGGGGTTATCTATCGCGGCCATGACTTGACCCCAGTCTTGTTCATTGATGCGCAAGATCTCGTGCCGGTCAATGACTTGACGGGCTTCGTCCAGCGCCTTCGTCAAAACAAATCCGGACAGTGTCTGATTCTCATAGCGTGCCGCTTTTTCAAGAACTTGTTTGGCATCTCGATCTAACCGTACTTGGAGACGCTCCTCTTTGTTGGCGTATTTAGTCATGGGTTCGGTGCTCCTTAAATTCGTGGGCATGCATGTTGTACTGCCATTATACTCACAAATGCAGCATGGGTCATTGATAGCCTAACTGCATTCAATGATCGGGCGGGCGTTGTTCACAAAGGTTGATCGCCTTGAGTAATTGGAGGGGTGGCGAACTGCTTTGATGGTGAGAAACAGCATTTTCGCTGATGGATTCACACTGGCAGGATGTGAGCCAAAGTATGCTGTTTGCTAATGCATTGCATACGAGCATTCAGATGAGACTTTCTGAAGAGGACCAATCCCGAATCATCGAAATGGCTTGGGAAGACCGAACCCCGTTTGAAGCCCTTGAAGCACAGTTTGGTCTGAGCGAGGCAGAAGTGATTCAATTGATGCGCCGCTCTCTTAAGCGGTCGAGCTTCAATCTATGGCGAGCTCGCGTCTCTGGGCGAAACACCAAGCATCTAAAACTAAGAAGCCCTGAGGTGAGTCGGGCGTATTGTCCGACACAGTACAAGAGACGCTAACATCTAAGCCTCTCTCTCAGATGGGCTTGGTGTGATTTCTTAGCCAAGCGACCAGCTCTTCATAACGA
>CAJXNU010000109.1 GCA_913057255.1 uncultured Wenzhouxiangella sp. | reverse complement strand
GCTTGGCCCGTCTCCTCTTGATACCCAAGCCGCTGTTGCTATTGGATGAACCCACCACCGGCCTAGATCAAGCGACCGAAGCCAAGCTGTGGTCAGATTTAAAGGCTTTAAGTCGCCAGTCAGGCATGACCATCATTGCCACGAGCCACAGCACGCTGGCTCATCAATGGTGTGATGTGTGTTGGCACATTAAAGGCCAAAGATTAGTGCAGTCATGAAAATAGCCCATCCGACCCATTCCATGCTCGATCTCATCCAACATCGATCCACTTGGTTGCTGGCTGGGGTGCTATTGATTGTTTTGAGTCTAGTAGCCGGCGTTGTCTTGCTGGCACTGTCTGGATGGTTCATCACCGCCAGCGCATTGGCCGGCGTTGGCTTGCTGATGGGCTTGGATATTTTTACACCCGGAGCCGGCATCCGACTGGCTGCCATTGTCCGTACCGGGTCAAGATATGCCGAACGACTGGTGACCCATGAAGCGACCTTTAGAATTTTGTCCGATTTGAGAATCGGGCTGTTTGGGCAGCTGGCCAGACTTCCGATCTATCAGCAAAGAGCCATCAACCGAGGTGACACGCTGGGTCGGTTCATACAAGATGTGGCCAAGCTTGATCATGCGTTTTTAGGGGTTGTGGGACCGAGCATGGGCGCCATTTCACTGACCCTTCTTGGCAGTGGCCTGATTGCTTGGGCATTGGACCCGCGCTTGGCTTGGCCACTTCTGATCGCCACCTTGCTACTGCAAACCACCATGGCCATTTGGGTCGCGCATCGCGGGGCTAGAGCTTCCAAAGACAGTGTTCTGGGCATGGCCAGACTCAAAGAGTCGTTGGTCGATACCATCGAAGGGCTGGAGAATGTCTTGGCTACTGATCAAGTCAATGACCGTGCCAAACAAATTGCTCACTTATCCGACGATTTGGTTCAACAACAGACCAAAACCCAACTCTGGGATGCCTTGGGCACGAGTCTCTCCATCGGGCTCAACGGCCTCACGCTCATCATCACATTGGCCATCGGCGTGAGTTTTTATGAGCAAGGTCAGATCGACGGCCCTTGGCTTGGCTTGCTCGCCCTGCTGATCATCGGCGTCACTGAGTCCTGGCAGATCATTCCAAGCGCTTGGCGTCAACTCAGCCAGACGCGACAGGCCTGGGCGAGAATCCGTCCCATACTCCATGGCCCCTCCCACCAGCAGGCCGTCGAGCCAAATTTGGCCGATGAGACCCCTGCCATTCACTCGGCTCAAAACTTTGAGGCTCAGCTTCGATGTCAGGTGCATGATCTGAGCTTTCGCTACCCCGGCAGTGGGATTGACGTTATCAATCAGCTGAACTTAACCCTAGAGCCCGGCGAGAAGGTGGCGCTGGTTGGCTCCAGTGGCCGCGGTAAAACCACCCTAGCCTATCTATTAATGGGAGAGCTCTCCCCCACCAAGGGCAGCATTGAATGGCATTTAGACACAGACGATGGCACTCATGGCCCAATCGAATCTCAACCGTCCATGGGCTATCTGGCCCAAGACCCCAAGCTCTTCTCTGATACCTTGGCCAACAATCTGAGACTGGCCCAACCCACAGCCAGCGATCAGGTCTTGGTCACCGTTTTAGAGAAAGCCGGGCTCAGCGATTGGTATCAGCGACAAGAACTCGGGTTAGAGACATGGATCGATGAAAATGCCACCAACCTCTCTGGCGGTGAAGCCAGACGAGTCGCATTGGCCCGCTTGATGTTGATTGATCCAGAATTTGTGATCCTTGATGAGCCCAACACCGGCCTAGACGAGGCAACCAATGTCGGCATTAATCACACGCTCAATGTTTGGCTCAGCAACAAAACTGCCCTGATCATTACCCATCAGCCAGAGAGGGCGCCGGATTTTGATCGGACCATAACACTCGATGACTGAGCCAGAGAATAGCCAATATAACCGGCGTCACCAGCCACAAAATGCGTCCATCTTGGACTCCGAGTAGCCCGCTCAACCAGCCCACAGAACCACCGATCAGTAGCAGCAAACAAATCCACCACGCAGCACGACGCCACAGTCTGGGCCAAATCGGCAACAACCCCAACCAAAATGGATGCAGCACCATGAGCAGTAAATTGCCTCGAACCACTTCATGGGCCGTTAAGGCCATCATCCCAAGAATAATCAGGCCCGAGACTGAGAGCACGGCAATGGCCAAACCCATAGGCAACCAAGCCACCCGAGCTCGAACATAGCTCGGCATTAATACGAGTCCAGCAAGTATTAGCCCCCAAGCAAGCAGTGCGCCAGGGCCTGCGACAACCAAGCCCTCCATCGCATGATCTTGGCTTTGATACACCATGGAATCAGAAACGACCAATGGGCCAGTGGGCAAGACAACTTGGGTGACTTGCTCGGCCAAAGCCGACGGCAGGAAGGCTTCTTCCCATTGAGTGATGGGTTGATCCACCATTGGACCCAGCAGGGCCATCAGCCCGAGATAAGCGGCTGGATGATGGCGGGTTTGATTGGCGGTGTGTTCCCTGAAAGAGGCTTGTGCCGGACTCGATTGCAATGCCTCTGCCAAGGCATTGTTTGTTGTCTCGTTGATCAGATCACGCAGCCATGTTGAGCAGTTGGCTTGGTAATAGTCATAATCGTAATACTGTGGGTATGGGTAAATGGCTTGGGTGAGGAGACGCTGGAGTTGGTCGAATTGCTCGTCGCTTAAATTGAGCTCTTGCACCCGAATCGAGCGATCGAGCCGACGATAAAAATCAAACTCTCTCTGGGCCGCGACCGATGAGCCAAAATAGCGCATCTCCCCTGCGATAAAGCGCCCATAAAAGCCCGACGATTCGATATCAAAGTACCCAAAACTAAAGGTGTGATCGAGTCCTTGATCGGCATCTTGCAACCAGATGGCATTGTGCCCAAACCATTCCCAAACCGCATCCCCAGGCCCATAAGTCACCAGATAGGCTTTTTTGGCGTGCGCATCGTTCAATGACCAGCCTAGGCTGACCACCAGCATCAAACAGAGCGACCAGAGCCATCTCGCATGCTTATTGATCAACGTGGCGCATCTCCATGGCATGCAAACGTCGATCGTCTGCTGCCTTGACCGTGAAACTCCATCCGTCAATTTCGACCGACTCTCCAACCTCGGGCACACGCCCAAACTCAGCCACGACAAGCCCCCCGATGGTGTCATAGTCATCATCGCTAAATTGAGTCTCAAGGGCTTCATTAATATCTTGAATGGTGGCTAAGGCTTGGATTAAAAACCCACCGTCGTCTAATTTCTGGACATCTTCAATCGCTTCGACATCGTGTTCATCATCAATGTCTCCCACAATTTCTTCCAACACATCCTCGATGGTAATCAAGCCAGAAACACCGCCATACTCATCGACCACGATGGCCATGTGGTTTTTGCTCACCCTAAACTCGCGAAGCAAGACATTGAGACGCTTGGATTCGGGAATAATCACAGCGGGTCGAAGCAATTGGGCCAAATCAGGCTCTTCATCACTGGTCATCCAATGGAGAAGATCTTTGGCCAACAAGATCCCCTCTACCTCATCACGATCATCACCGACCACCGGAAATCGCGAGTGTCCAGATTCGATGATCTGCGGGAGCATGTCCGCGAGCTTGGCAGATTTAGACAGCACCGACATATGTGACCTTGGCACCATCACATCGCGAACTTGCAGCTCATCGACCGCCAGCGCCCCTTTGAGCATAGCCAGAGTATCCGCTTCGATGAGACCGTGCTCGGTAGCCGCACCCAATGCCTCAACCAAATCCTCTCGACTTTTAGGCTCACTGCCAAAAGCGCGAGAGATTTTCTCTAGCCAGCCCCCAGAACCCGATCGGTCGTCACTTGCTTCGTCGTTCATCTTGCTAATTTACCTCATCGCTCCAAATAGGGATTGTTGATACCTAAGTCTTTCAAAATAGTCACCTCACGCATTTCCATATCGTCTGCCTCATCTGGGGTCTGATGGTCAAAACCCAAAAGGTGCAAAACGCCATGGATGGTGAGATGGGCCCAATGATCTTCGACTCTTTTGTCCTGCGCGGCCGCCTCATCCACGACAACTGGTGCGCACAGCACCACGTCCCCCAAAAATCCCGGGACATCGGCTGGGAAACTCAGCACATTGGTTGGACCTTGTTTATTCCGCCAGTGGGCATTGAGCTCAGCCGATTCTGTCTCATCGACAATGCGGAGGTTGACCCATGGGATTGAGGCATCTGGGGGCTTGGGCCGCTCAAGATCGCCCAAGGCGGCCTGGACCCAGGATCTGAACTTGGACTCACTTGGCAACTCCACCCCTTCCGTTGCCAACTGAATACTGAAGGGGTCGTCATCCTCAGAGACGATTATGTCATTGTGCTTGCTCATAGGCCTCGATGATTTTACGAACCAGCGGGTGTCGCACCACGTCTCGCGAATCAAAGTAAGTTTGACTGATGCCTTCGACATCTTTTAACAGAGCGACGGCCTCTCGCAAACCAGAAGCGGTGTTGGATGGCAAGTCGATCTGCGTTAGGTCACCGGTGATCACGGCTTTTGACCCGAACCCAATCCGCGTGAGAAACATTTTCATTTGCTCAGAGGTTGTATTCTGCGCCTCATCCAAAATGACAAACGCATCATTGAGGGTTCGACCACGCATATAAGCCAAAGGCGCGACTTCGATGACGTTTCGCTCAGACAGGCGCGTGGCTTTCTCAAAGCCAAGCATCTCAAACAGCGCATCATTTAAGGGACGCAGGTAAGGATCTACTTTTTGCGCAAGATCTCCAGGCAAAAAGCCCAGCCGCTCGCCCGCCTCTACCGCCGGACGAACCAGAACGATCCGTTGGACTCGCTCAGATTCCAAGGCATCGACGGCGCAAGCCACCGCTAAAAACGTCTTACCCGTACCGGCAGGGCCAATCCCAAAGTTCACATCGTAATCTTGAATGTTTTGCAGGTACCGCTTCTGATTGGGCCCCCGCCCGCGGATCATGCCACGGCGCGTCTTGATCCCGATGCCCAGCCCAGAGTCCGGCTCGTCCAACCCTGAGGCTTGCAGGGCGACATTTACGCTCGCTGGCGTGAGCACCTCGGTTTGGGTCTGATTGTAAAGCCTTTCGATCAAGCGTCTGCCAGCATCAATCGCTGCTTGTTCACCGCTTAACTGAAATAACTCACCGCGGGCGGCGATGTCCACCCCGAGCCGTTTCTCAATGAGGCGCAAATGCTCATCGAGTTGGCCACAGAGATTGACCAATCGTTCATTATCGACGGGTTCTAGGGCAAAGGTGATGGTGTGCTGCTTGCCCACCGCTGCGCCATCTGATTGGACCTTGGGCATCAAGCCACCTGACTTTGTGGGCCGACCCAACGTCCGCGGAGCGAGTTGACTAAAGCCTCAACAATGACCACATCGGCCATGCGCCCAATCAGCTCCTCAGGACCCTGGAAGTTCACCACTCGGTTGTTTTCAGTCCGCCCAGCCAATTCATTTGGGTTCTTCTTGCTGGGGCCCTCAACCACAACGCGCTGCACCGTGTCGACCATGGCTTGAGAGAAGGCATTGGCCTGCTGATTAATCTGGGCCTGTAATCTCTGCAATCTGGCTTTCTTTTCCTCGAGCGAGACATTGTCGGGATAAGAAGCCGCCGGCGTGCCGGGTCTCGCCGAGTAAACAAAGCTAAAGCTCTGGTCGAAATTGAGCTCTGTGATCAAACTCATGGTTTGTTCAAAGTCATGCTCGGTCTCACCTGGGAAGCCAACAATAAAATCGGACGACAAGGCAATGTCGGGGCGCGCTTCACGCAGCCGACGAATCTTTTGCTTGTACTCCAATACCGTATGCCCGCGCTTCATGAGAGACAAGATCCGATCTGAGCCTGCTTGCACGGGTAAATGCAAATAGTTAGCAAGCTTGGGCACGTCCCGATACGCTTCGATCAGGCTTGGAGAAAATTCAACGGGGTGAGAGGTGGTGAATCGAATCCGCTCAACACCCTCGATGTGGGCCACATAGCGAATGAGCAAAGCCAAATCCGCATAGCCACCATCGTGCATGGGCCCTTGGTAGGCGTTGACATTTTGTCCCAATAAATTGATTTCAATCACGCCTTGCTCGGCGAGCTCAGCCACCTCAGCAATGACATCATCCAAAGGCCGGCTGACTTCCTCCCCTCGAGTGTAAGGCACCACACAAAAAGAGCAGTACTTGCTGCACCCCTCCATGATGGAGACAAAGGCACTGGCCCCTCGTTTACCAGCCGGCGGGAGGTGATCGAACTTCTCGATCTCAGGAAACGACACATCGACGGCTGCACCCTGGCCACTTCTGACTTGATCGAGCATTTGCGGTAGTCGATGGATGGTCTGTGGCCCAAACACCAAATCAACGAATGGTGCTCGCGATCTCAAACCCTTGCCTTCCTGCGAGGCCACACAACCACCCACACCAATCACGACATCAGGACGTTTCTCTTTTAGTGGCCGCCAACGTCCGAGCTGAGAAAACACCTTCTCTTGAGCTTTTTCGCGAATGGAGCACGTATTGATCAGGATGACATCCGCCATAGCCGGGTCATCGGTTAACTCCAACCCGTGGGATGCCTTGAGCACGTCCGCCATTTTCTCCGAGTCATACTCGTTCATCTGGCAACCGTGGGTTTTGATGTAAAGCTTTTGGCTCATGGGGCCATATTGTAGCGCACGCGTCTGGTCATGCGACACACCAGCTCGTAGGGGATGGTATCGGCCCACTCGGCCACTTTTTCGACTGGAAGCTCAGGTCCCCAGAGTTGAACCGTATCACCAATCGCAGGAGATTCGACACCGCTTAAATCCAGCGTGATCATGTCCATCGACACCCGTCCAGCCAAGGTGGCTGGTTGGCCGTTCACGAGAGCCGGGGCACCATCTCGCATGGCTCTGGGATAGCCATCACCGTAGCCGATTGAAGCCACTCCGAGCACAGAGGGTCGCTCAACCACATAGCGACCGCCATACCCTACCCGCTCGCCTGGCTCGACCTGATTGATGGCAATGAGCTCTGCCTCGACACGCATGGCTGGTTTCAAACCCAGATCCTGCCCTGTCTGCCCCGACAAAGGGGAGATCCCATAGAGCACGACACCCGCTCGCACCCACTCTCGATGAGTCTCTGGCGCCTGAATAATCGCCGCGGAATTGGCCAAACACTGAGCACCACCCAGACCTCTGGTGGCTTCATCAAATAAGCGCACCTGTTCTTGTGTTTGTTTGGGATCAGATTCTGAGTTGGCAAAGTGAGAAATCCAATCAATGTCTGCAAGGCCTGACAGAGCGCTCAGCCGCTGATGGCTCACTTGAGCATCAAGGGGCCTTAGTCCCAAACGATTCATGCCGGTGTTGATCTTGATCCAAATCCGCCGGCT
>CAJXNU010000108.1 GCA_913057255.1 uncultured Wenzhouxiangella sp. | reverse complement strand
CGCGGCTGACGGCTCGCTTGGTGAAGATTTTTTCTGCACTGGCCTTGCCGCCGGTGGTGGTTCTTTATCTATTCTCGCTGCAGTTTTTAAGCGAGACGGTGGAGGGATGGCTGGATGTGCAAACCGAGCAGGCCTTGGCCCAATCGATTGAATTGGGTCAGCTGTTCATGGCGCTTCGAACCCGTGAGGTGCGATCGGAGTTGCAGCGCATCGGGGCGGTGGTGGATTTGAATGATCAGGCCACATTGGCCAACGAACTGCTCGACTACGTCAGTGCCTCGGGACCCACTGAGATCAACGTCTTGAACCAATCAGGCTTGGCTGAGCTGTCTGTGCACATTGACCCCAGTGAGGTGGTGGCCAATTTGCCCAATCAGTTTGCGCTGACCCAAACACTGGAAAACGGGGAGTACGCGGCTGCTGAACCGACAGACGATGGCCTCATCATTCGGGTCATGCAACAAATCACCCCCATGGGTTTGGGGGCGACACCTGTGATCTTGCAAGCGATCTATCCATTGCCTGCTGAGTTTTCTCAAATGGCCAGTGACATCGAACAGGCCTACTACCGGTACCAGAACGTCGCTTTTTTGCGCGGGCGCTTAGAACAAAGTTTGGTGTTGATCTTATCACTGGTGTTATTGCTCACCGCCTTGTTGGCGATTGTGTTGGCTTTCAATGCGGCTCGCCGGGTGAGCCAGCCGGTGAGAGACTTAGCCTTGGCCACTCAAGAGCTGGCCGCCGGTCGCTTTCCTGAAAAAATGCCGAGTGATGCGGGTGACGAGCTGGGGTTTTTGGTCGATTCATTCAACACCATGACCACGGAATTGGCCCAATCAAGACAAGCCTTGGAAGCCCAGCGCCGTTATCTTCAAATTGTCTTGAGTCGTTTATCGGCCGGCGTGTTGGCTGTTGATGCCAAAGGCTGCGTGAATGCCCTCAATCCATCGGCTGCCGATATCTTGGGTTTGGACCAAGAACAAGATGAGGGGCGGTCTTTGACGGAACTCATCGAGCGCCATCCAAAGCTCACCCCACTGTTGGAACTGATTCAAGGCCGCTTGCAAGCACCCGCCGGTGAGTGGCGGCAAGAAATCCAAATCAATCCGCACGTTGATTTAGGGCCCACCGGCGCCCAGCCATTGGTGTTGGTGTGTCGAGGGTCTGATCTGCCCGGTGAGACCGGCGGGCATGTGGTGGTTTTTGATGATGTCACGGTGCTCGATCAAGCCCAACGAGAAGCGGCTTGGGCTGAGGTGGCCAGACGACTCGCGCATGAAGTCAAAAACCCCTTAACGCCGATTCAGTTGGCAGCTGAGCGGTTGCAGTACAAGCTCAAAGAGGAGCTTTCTGGTGAACAAGCGGCACTCTTAGACCGAGCCACTTCCACCATTGGTGCTCAGGTCGAGGCCTTGAGGCGTTTGGTCGATGCCTTCGGCGACTACGCCCGCCCCAAGCCACCTCGCATGGAGCCGGTGATGATGGAGGCGGTGATCTCCGAGGTGGTGGATTTGTATGCCAGTGGTGATCAAGCCGTTGAGTTTGATTTGGTTTTGGATTCATCGCTGGCCGAGCAGCCCATTCTCGCCGATGCAGCGAGACTCTCTCAGGTTTTATTGAATTTGATTCGCAATGCCGAGGAGGCGCATCCCGATCATTCGCCCCACATTCGAATTGAGATCGCGCCATCGACTCGCTTTGAGGGTTCGATCCATTGGCAAATCTCAGACAACGGACCGGGTTTCTCCGACGAGGTCTTGGCTCGGGCCTTTGAGCCTTACATCACCACCAAGCCGGGGGGCACCGGGCTTGGGTTGGCGATTGTCAAACGCATTGTCGAAGAGCACGGTGGTGAAATCGAGCTGGGCAATGATCGAACTGGCCAATTGGGTGGGGCGGTGGTGAGCATTTGGCTGCCTCGACGGGCCTGACATGGCGGGGCAGTTGGCGGTATCCTTTGATCTTTGATGATCCTGTGAACATGCGACAATAAGACCATGGCCAATGCACGCATCATGGTGGTAGACGATGCCCCCGACATTCGCTCACTGATCGGAGAGATCTTGAGTGATGAAGGCTATGAGGTGGTGGAAGCGGCCGACGCATCAGAAGCGCGCGATAAACGCAATCAACACCAGCCCGATTTGATTTTGTTGGACGTCTGGATGCCGGGAGACGATGGCATTTCCTTGCTGCGCGAATGGGCAGAGGCGGGCACATTGAATGCACCGGTGGTGATGATCTCAGGCCACGGTTCGGTGGAGGCAGCGGTGGAGGCCACCCGCATTGGTGCAGTCGATTTCATTGAAAAGCCGGTGTCCATGGCCAAGCTGTTGATGACGGTTGAAAAAGCATTGAGCCAAGCCGAGCAACAGCGTGAGAGTGCGGAGGCCCGTCAGACAAAAATCAGCACCATGGAACCCTTGGGCCGCTCGGCTGCAGTGCAAACCCTGCGCCGCAGTCTGGAGAAAGTCATCGAGCACGATGCCCCGGTATTGATCATGGGAGAGCCTGGGGTGGGCAAATACCAAACCGCCCGATGGATCCATGCCCACTCCAAACGACAGTCGGCGCCGTTTATTGCCGTGGCCGCTGATGCACTGGTGGCCGAGGACAATGCCCAAGGGCCGGTGTTGGACTTGCACAACCCAGATGTGGGGGTGCTGGCTGAAGCCCATCAGGGAAGTTTGTTAATTGAAGACATTGCCAAGTTGGATCCAGGTTTACAGACCCAATTGGCGCGTTGGCTGGAGACATCGGGTGCCTCCGATCATGCCGGCGATGTGCGGCTGTTGGTGAGCACTTCTGAATCACTGCGCGCCAAAGTGCGCGCCGGCCGATTCGACGAGGCCTTGTACTATCAACTCGGCGTGTTACAAGTCGACGTGCCACCGCTGAGAGAGCGACGCGATGACTTGCCCGACTTGGTGCGATTCTATGCCGAGTATTTCCCCGCACGCGATGGCTTGACCTACCGTCCCTTTTCTGTTGCCTCGCAAAACAAACTTCGTCAGCATGATTGGCCAGGCAATCTCCGCGAGTTGAGAAACCTCATTCAACGGCTGTTGATGATGGGTGGCGAGGGTGAGGTCAGCGTGGCTGAAGTCGATCGGGCATTGGCCAGCGCAGGACCGGTTGAACATCACCCATTGAGTGGCGATGTTCCCGATTGGTTTAGACTGCCATTGCGAGAAGCGCGGGAAGCCTTTGAGCGAGATTATCTAACGGCGCGCTTGCGTGCGGTGGATGGCAGCGTCGGTAAATTGGCTGAGGCCATTGAAATGGAACGAACCCATCTCTACCGCAAGCTTCGGCAATTGGGCATTGATCCTAAGCAGGTGTAAACCATGCAAATCATTATTTTGGGTGCAGGTCAGGTTGGAACAGGCATGGCGCATAGCCTGTCTCGCGAGGACAATGACATCACCATTGTCGATACCGATGGCGACCGATTACGACAATTACAAGAAAAACTCGACATCCGCGTGGTTCAAGGACATGCGGCCCATCCACAAACTTTGATTCGTGCAGGCATTGAAGATGCCGATTTATTGATCGCGCTCACCAACTCCGATGAGACAAACATGGTCGCCTGTCAGGTGGCCTATTCTTTGTTCAATACCCCCACAAAAGTTGCCCGAGTCCGCGCCGCCGATTACCTAGAACATCCCGAATTATTTGATCGCGAACACTCGCCCATTGATGTGTTGATTAGCCCCGAGCGCTTGGTTTGCGAACACGTGCAGCGGTTGATTGAAATCCCCGGCGCTCTACAAGTGTTGGATTTTGCTGGCGGCAAAGCCCAATTGGTGGCCACGCGCGCCTTCCCCGACGGCCCGCTGGTGGGCCGCGAGCTGAAATCTCTCAAAGAAAAACTCCCTGAGGGAGTGGATGCTCGCGTGGCCGCGATCTTCCGTGATGACCAAGCCATCATTCCCGAAGGCGATACCGTCATTGAAGTCGATGACATCGTCTTTTTCCTAGCCGCCACCCGCGATATCCCCACGGTGATGAAGGCCTTGCGTCGCATGAGTGGGCCGGCCAATCGAATCATGTTGGCCGGTGGCGGCAACATTGGCGCAGGGTTGGCCAAGCGCTTGGAGCGAAACCACCACGTCAAAATCATTGAGCAAGAACCGCATCGAGCCGAGGTGATTGCAGATGATCTCGATACCTCTATTGTGTTGGTGGGGGATAGTGCCGATGAGGACTTATTGCACGAAGAGGGCATTGATGAGATGGATGTCTTTTGTGCGCTCACCAACGATGATGAGGCCAATATCCTCTCATCGATGCTGGCCAAGCGCATGGGGGCTCAAAAGGTCATCACCTTAATCAATCGGCCGGCCTATGTCGACTTGGTCGAGTCGGACCGAATTGATGTGGCCATCAGCCCACAACAAATCACCATTGGTGCGTTGTTGACCCACATTCGACGCGGTCACATGGTGCGCGTGCACTCGCTTCGCCGAGGTGCGGCTGAGGCGATTGAAGCCGTGGCGCATGGCCAACCTGGCTCTTCCAAAGTGGTGGGCAAGCGCATTGGAGAGATTGAGCTACCCAGCCAAACCACCACGATTGGTGGGATTATCCGTGGCGATGAGATCATCATCGCGCACCACGATGTCATGATCCAAAACGATGACCATGTGATCATTTTTGTGGCGGACCAAAAAGAAGTGAAAACGGTCGAGGCCCTATTTTCTGTGGATGCGGTGTTCACCTAATGCGTCTTAAGGCATATGCCCCAGTCCAGCGGGTGGTGGGTGTGCTACTGGCTTTTATCAGCCTAGGATTCTTGCCACCACTGATCGTCTCTTTTGTCACGCAAGATGGCATTCATCTGACTTTTGTGGCCAGCATCGTGTTGATTTTAGGGGCTGGTGGCTTATTGTATTGGCCGGTTAGAAACGCCGATCGCGACTTGCGGATCAGCGATGGTTTCTTGGTGGTGGTGGCCTGTTGGGGGGCTGTGTGTTTGGCCGGGTCTCTGCCATTTCTGTTGGGCCTGGATGCCTCACTGGCCGATGCGATTTTTGAGTCGACCTCTGGTATCACCACCACGGGTGCCACGGTGTTTTCTAATCTCAATGAGATGCCGACCTCCATTCTTTGGTATCGCCAGCAGCTCCAATGGATGGGGGGTCTTGGGATCATCGTATTGGCGGTGGCGATCTTGCCCATGCTGCGGGTCGGGGGCATGCAGGTCTATAAAGCCGAAGCCACCGGGCCGATGAAAGAGAATCGCTTAACGCCCAAAATTGCTGAGACAGCCAAGGCACTTTGGGCCATCTACATCGGACTGACTTTGATTTGTGCAGCAGCCTACTGGGCGGCAGGCATGTCGGCATTTGATGCGTTGATGCACAGTTTTTCAACGATCGCGACGGCGGGGTTTTCCACCCATGATGCCTCGATTGGTTACTACAACAGCGCACTGATCGAGTGGCTGGTGATTGTGTTTGTCTTTATTGCCAGTCTCAACTTTGCCTTGCACTTTTTGGCCTTGAGACGGGCCAGCATGCAGGTCTATCTCAAAGACCCTGAGCTGAAGTTGTTTGCCTTGTTGGTGTTGTTGATCAGCATTTTGGTGACCGTGTTGCTGTGGCGCCAAGATGTCTACGGCACGTTCTGGGACTCGCTTCGATCAGCGGCATTCCATACCCTGTCTTATATGACCACCACTGGGTTTGCCACCAGCCAAGTGTATTTATGGCCAGGCACCTTGCCGTTGCTGCTGTTGATGATCAGCGCCTTGGGAGGTTGTGCCGGTGCCACCACCGGTGGTTTTAAGATGATTCGGGTGTATCTGCTCACCAAACAAGGGATACGAGAACTCAAGCGTTTGGCACACCCCAGATCGGTGGTGCCACTCAAATTGGGTGGACGAACGCTAGACGATGAGGTCGCCAACGCCGTCTGGGGCTATGTCTCTTTGTACATCGTCTGCATTGTGGTCCTCACCCTCGTGGTCTCTAGCCTAGAGACGGACTTGGTGACGGCAGTCTCTGTGGTTTTTTCTGCGATGAACAATCTAGGTCCTGCCTTGGGTGAGGCCGGTGCCAATTGGGGTGGATTGAGTGATGCCACCAAAGGACTGATGAGCTTTGCCATGTTGCTGGGCCGGTTGGAGATCTTCACCATCTTGGTGTTGTTGACCCCCACGTATTGGAAACACTGATCGGAGTCACTGACGGTGGATGTCCGTGCCATTGAGCGCATGATTGAACAAGGGCGAGACAGCTATGAAGCCCGTTTGGCACTGGGGCAGGCACATTTAAAAGCCGAGCGCTTTGATCAAGCGATCGAGCATCTCCTCGTGGCGTGTGATCAGCAACCCACCAAGACCATGGCTTGGCAGCTGCTGGGTCAGGCGCATCAGAAAAAAGGCCAAGACGATCTCGCCGGCCAAGCTTGGCGCCAAGGCATTCAGGTCGCGACAGACAATGGTGATGAGCAGGCCAAAAAGGTCATGACCGTCTGGCTCAAGCGCTTGGGCTGAGCCTTTTCTTACTCAATGGCTTACTGAGTGGCTGATTGGGTGGCTGATTGGGCAAATACCTCGTTGAGCATCCCAGCCAATCGCAGGCCACTTCGGGTGAGCTGAAGCTCAGCGGCTGGCATCCACACCTCACGGTAGGTGTCATCCATGACAGGCACCGGTTCTGTTCGGACCCGCCCACTGTCAAACTCATAGCGCTGAGGAACTGGGTATAGACCAGCGAACAAGTAGCGTCTGGATTCTACAACCCAAGGTTCGGGATCGGTCTGGGTGATCCAGAGGTTTTTCTCATCATCAGAAAAGCTGTTATCCAAATAGGCGGCATATTCAGCAGAGGAGAATCGATCCAGTCGTGGTTCGATGATGTTGAGATCCCAGTACCGGTGAATGTTGAAAGGTTCATCTCGATAAACGACCTCAAAGCGATTGCCGCCTAGGTCATCGGCAAAGCCGGTGTGCAATGGCTGATGAATGTCGCTCACAAAATGCACCAAAAACTTCAGCGCTTCTTTGCGCTGTTCATCCGACAAGCTCTCATCCAATAACTGATCGCGATACATCAATATGGCTGTATAGACCGTCCCTTGGGGGAGATGCAGGTCTTCATGGCTGGGATGAAGCTCGTCTCTGGGTCCATTGACGTAGTGATAGGGCGCCGTCTCCCGCCGATCACCCCGCACTTGATCGGCCCAAGCACCCACTGAACCGAGCGTTTCTTCGCCCAAGATGGCATCGATCTGGGCCTTTGCCTCGGGGGTTAAGTGGCGCATGGCCAAATAGCCGGTGGTCTCATGGCCATAGCGCGACCAACCGAGCGCGTTGGCAGAGAGGCTCATGGTCAAGACAACGAGAAGCATGGGGCCAAGAAGGCCGAGGCGAGAGGAGAGCAGTGACATGTTGGGGTCAACCCTTGTTTGGCGTTAACACCAGTTTACCAATGCTTTGACCCGACTCGATCCTTTTTT
>CAJXNU010000107.1 GCA_913057255.1 uncultured Wenzhouxiangella sp. | reverse complement strand
TCCACGAAGGCATGGTTCATCGTAAAGCTTTCCCAGAGAGCGGCCGCTTGTTCAATTTGATCGGTGTAATAACCAGATTGTGCTCTATAAAGTGCTGCCTCAACCAGGCCGAGATCACGGATACCCTCTTCGCCACCAAACATCGTGATCTGATCGAAATGGATTTCAAGCACTTCGATGACGGTGAGATGGTCTGTCATTTAGCCAATTGTCTATAGAGCCTCTCGCGTCTCTCGAGGCTTTGACGGTACACTTCCATGACGTGAGTGCGTGGGCGTTCATGTTTGCGTTTTTCTATCAGATCAACCAAAGCCTCCTCAATGAGCGCCTGAAGCTGGCGGCCTTCTGTTTTCGCCAGTTGACGGAGCTCACCAAGAAGGGAGGAATCCACTTGAGTGGCAAATTTTTCACGGTTGTTTGTTGACATAAAGCACCTCAATTGGAGCTAAGTTTTTTCAAAATGCATCATGACGTATCATAATAGGCTGTCAGGCTAGTTTAGGGTCAAACAGAACGTCTAAGCTTTCCTCAGAGGTAGTCGACAAACCTGACCCTTGGCCGCGGCCGGCGTCCGAAAATCCAGTGAGCCTGTTTCCGGGGCTGCTCTATATTCTTGGCTGGCTGGCTGGCAAGCATGCAGTAGGCGAATCGTGACAAAACACTTCAGACATTGGCTTTGATGAGCTTGCTTTGGCCACTACTCATCGGCACACCGAGCGCCACCAACACGCCCGGCCAATGGCAGGCTCTCGCTAGACATCAGGAAACCCTTACAGTTGTTTGGGCCAATCAACTTAAGCCTGGAGCCTCAAGCTCCATCCCTCGACAAGTAGCGACAAGCTACTCAGAGCAATTTTGCGCGGACATGATTGCAGGTGGTCCAATATAGTCATAACGGATCTATTACGGAACCATAAAAGTGATCATGAGCAATCTTTCAATCAAAAACGTGCCTGACGGTTTGTTCATACGGCTTTGCCCTCATCAGGCGGCAACCTAAAAGATGCGTATGGCTTTACCTCACACGAAAGAAATCATGTATATGAAGATGGCATGCACTTCTACCCCGCACCAGCTGCCTTGCTCGACGCAACACTAACGCTTTTCAATTAGCCGTCGATCAACCTAAAAGTGACCCTCTTCTTGCGTTAATAGGAACGCCTGATTACCGAGCACCCTCCGCATCGCGGTTCCATCTAGTCTCTAACTGCCGACCGGAATCTGCTGGGAAATAAAATCCTCTTGGGATACTCAATTGGACTGTGAGCGCTCAAACGCCTACACTAAAAGCATACCTCGGCACTGAGTTCGTCAGTCACCACCTTGGGTAGTTGCTGAATCCTCTCCCTGCACTCCCTGAGGGTCGGCGTTTCTATGTCAGGTTCAGTCAGAAAGGGTCTGAACTCAATCACACCTGGCAGAGCAAAGTCGACGTTGGCATCATTAATCATTGACTGAATTATTTCTTCATTGGTGGTGCCCCAATAATTGCGAGGCGCTGAATATTGACCATCCGATTGAATATCTAGAGTTGGTTCGCCCACATCAAGAAACGAGTTTCGCTCCACCTTGATAGTGCTATCACGATAATTGGCCCAGTTCTGAATGACACCATCTGCAAAGATAGGTCTGTAGTTCGCAAATAGGTTATTGGTGATTTCAATTGGCACATCCCTTACACCGAAAGTCAATTCGCCGGTTCCCCAGAAAACATTTCTGTGCAAGACAGTCTTGTCATTCGGATACCAAATATAGGTGTAACGTTGTAAATTAATGAATAGCGAGTCGCGTGCATCCAGGTAGCCATAAATGGCGTTACCGCTGGGTTCATAGAGTGTGCCACCAATCATGGCTACGTTATCTAACTGAATAGAAAAGTAGGGGCCATCGGATTGTGTCCCGCCTGGTATCACTGCAGTGTTATGAAGCACCACAGGTCGTTCTGCGGTACCGTTCGCTACAAAATCTCCAAACGATCTGATTGAGTGACCTTCTCCAAACACCAAGACGCCTGCATCAAAACCCAGCTCTGTCTCTTGGCGAATTTGGATGCTGTCCATCAACCGATAAGGACTGTCGTTAAGCGTCAGTCTGGTGTCTGTCATAACATTGCCCGTCAGCTCGGTCGCTACTGCAAAAGAGTGGCCAACACCCTCTCGTTGCTTTGGAGAAGTGGTAAAGAGTGTCAACGTATACAGCCCTGGGGTGGAGACTTCGATTGATGTATCTGGAGAGCCAGAAAAGTCAAATTCCCGATAAGTCTCTCCATTTGATTTGGTGATCCGCCAAAATCCAGAGAGGGCTGATGTTTCACTTACATCCAAATCGGCGGTAACGCGGAATGACTCCCCAACGGACACCACTTTTGGGCCCTGGATCTCAAAGAGATTTTGATCATTGTCATCTGCACTGGGTGCATCTTCCGCACAGGTCACGCCATCCAAACCCAATGTGATGCGCTGAAGCTGATATTCAACGCTTTGGTCACCGAGGGGCCCGGCATCTTTTCCTGGTTGCCATGAGGCAAATGCCTTATTGCAAGAATCAAACACGAAGCTTAGTTGACCCCTCTCAAGCCGAGCCAAAGCGCTGGCATCAAATTCACCACCAAAGCCTGTGCCGGAGACCTCAGCCATCGTAAATTCCAGCAGGCCACTTTGGTCGAACAGGCGAGGCTCGTACTCGACACTCCCAATCAACCAGTACGGGACACCATCCAAGTGAGTGAACCAGAAAACGGTGGCGGCAGGTCCTGAAGGATTGTTGCCAAATTCAAAAATAAAGCCCTCACCATTACGGACGGGGTCATACCAACTGCCCGACAGTGACCCTCTGATATCAGTGAAGGGCCGGTTGTCATCAGCGCTGATTGATGAAACGAAGAGCACCCCAATGCAGAGTGCATAAAAAAAGCGTGTGGTGGCACTTAGCTGGTGCGGTCTTATCATGCTGCCATCTCCCCTATGCTAATTTTGACAGTAATCCGACTTTGAAGCGAGGTGAAGCATAGAATCCTCACCCTAGCATGCGGTATTTGTTGCCTCAAATTGGATATAGTCTAACTTTTCACAACGACAAAACATGTCGCTGCGAATCAAGGGGGAGAATGCAATTTAGGCATCCAAAACACACGTATTCACAAGCGTTAACGCATAAGCTCTTGCATTCACTAGCCTCTTCTTGCTAACCTACTATTGCGCTGATTTGAAGCCACCAGCTTGCGGGCGCGTTACAAATGCAGCTAAAGCGGAATCTATCTCTTCTAAGAAGATCCCCCGAAACGCTGTCATCTCGCTCGCTGGTCAAAGCTTTGATCAAGCGCGCCGTCCCGATTTAGCCCAACTTGCAGGGGACGCTAAATGAATACTGCTAAACCGGGCATTGCCAACAAAGGACATGGCGATGACATCATTAACCTTGCAACAACCTCACCTGCCACACTGTGGCGTCTATGGCTTCGATGACCTCGAACCCTTAATCTTTGCCGCCCTCATCACCGAAGACCCCTTGATGCTCTTGGGGCCCTCGGGCACCGGCAAAACCTATCTTCTCAACACCCTCTCCGAAGTATTGGGCCTAGAACACCGCCACTACAACGCAAGCCTCGTGGCCTTCGATGACCTGGTGGGTTTTCCCTTCCCAGACCAAGACAAAGGCAGCGTTGAGTTTCTACAAACACCCGCGACCATCTGGGGCGCTGAATCGGTATTGATCGATGAAATCAGCCGCTGCAAACCCGAACATCAAAATCGTCTATTTGCCCTCATCCATGAACGGCGCATCCAAGGCCTACCGCTCACTGGCCTCAAATACCGATGGGCCGCCATGAATCCACCCGCGGCTGACAACCAGAGCGACGAAGACTATGTCGGCTCAGAACCCCTCGATCCGGCACTCGCCGATCGCTTTGCCCTATTTATTGAGGCTAAAGACTGGAAAGCACTTGATGAGACAGCTCGAGCTGGCATTGCCAATCCGGCAGGCGAAGGCCAAATCGCCAATGACCATGGCGCTCTAACTGGGGCCCTCACCACTTGGCAAAGAGCGTTTCAACAAGCACTGACCGACGTACCTCAAGAGCTGATGGTTTACGCGCAAGCCGCCACCGACGCGCTTCTGGAAGGCGGCATCCGTCTCTCTCCCAGACGCGTGCGACTGCTGGTCCGGTCGCTGCTTGCCGCCACCATAGTCTCTGGCGAGTGGTCCGCAACAGTCGCCCATCGAGTATTGGCCGCCTCTATTCCACAAGTGGCCTGGGGCGTGCAGATTGAGACCACACCCATCCAAGCCGCACATGAGATCGCTTGGGCCGAAGCGATGGAGTTGCCCGAGCGCTGGGTGTTTCGGTTCTTGCACGAAAAAGACCTATGCAAACAACTCCGTTGGCTGGATGAGGCCGAACACAATCAGGCTTTCAAATCACAAGCCATGATTCAGCTGATGAGCCAAGTCGACAAACTCTCGGTGCAGGCACTGGCCTATGTGCTGACACCCACCGTGATGGCCGGCGCCTTTGACTTGGATGCTGAGGCCAGAGAGACGATTGCTAAGATTGGCTCGCCCATCTTGGATGTCGATGAAACCCATCACTACACGGCACCGATGTCTCATCAACCTGCCCAAGGCGCCCCGCAGCTGGCCAAAGGCGTCCAAGCGCTCAGTCACTACCACGGGCCTTACAAGCCTCAGATCAAACAGTTTCTGATCTGGGCCACGCTCCATCGCCCCAAAGCCGATCTCAACCCATGGGTGGAACAGCTCGACCAAGCCTTTGCCTGGTTGGCCCAGCGTGGGGCAGCTCAATCGGGTGTGTCTACAGCGCTCCCTCCCCCCGAGGCCACAAGCCACCGCGCTGACTCAGATTCTGGCTCAGACTCAGACCCCCATCAGGAGCGTGCCCATGCTTAATCTCTCCATTCCACAACACACCCAACCCATGATCAAAGGGTTTGAAACGCAGGTCCGCTCCAGCGTGCTGGCCAGTGATGAGGGTCAAGGCCGGTGTCATCAAGTGATGACGCTGGGCCTTGATTTTGAGGGTCATTGCCCGCGGACGGTGATGAAAGCCCGCTTGGCAGAGGCAGGGCATGCCTCGCCCGAGGGGCTGCGCGAGCAGTTTGCTCTGCCGACGGTGCCGCTGCTTTGCAAGGTTTTGGATGAGAGCCGTGACCGTTTGAAGGTGTCCGCAGCTCCAGATCAGGCGCTGTTTTATCAAGCTTTGATGCTCGGTTTATGTAACGCCCAGCGCTTTGACCCAGCCAGACCGGTGATCTGGACCGAGCAAAGCCTGACTCGAGCGGTGGTGTTGTACAACCCAGCGGGGTTTTATCAATGAGTGCGCTGAACCTATCCCAACAAACCACACCCTCGCGCTGGTCGGAGGATGATCTTCGCGCTTTGCTCTTTGAGCTTAGAGAAGACAATCCCTTGGCGATTCAGGCCTTGTTAAAAATCCTCACCCTCGAGGCCTCGACCGAGATCCCCAGTGCCGCGGTCACGCGGACCGAGCATCCTAAGCTCTTGGTGAATCTGTCTTTTATTAACGCCCATTGCCAAACTGACGATGAGGTCAAAGCCGTCTTGCTTCATGAGTGTTTGCATGTGCTCTTAGGCCACTGCATCGAAGAGCATGCTTTGACCTATCAGCGCCACATCGCCCTCGATGCCTTAATCAACTCGCTGATTCATCGACAGTTGGGCCCGCGGTATTCGGGCTTTATGTCGAGGTTCTATCAAAACGTCCCTGGCATTGCCCGCTGGCTTCGGCCGATGCGAAACGATGAGGCCTGTGCCGCCAGGAAGATGGGGGTCGATGTTCGAGGGGGCGGTGAGGATTTGATCGATCGGAGCGATGCCGATGCGCATGAAGATCGCCAAGATGAGGTGGCCCTGATGAAGGCGTGGTCTTTGTTGTATGCCGGAGGGATTGGGGCCGATGAACTCACAGCTTTGGCCGAGGCGCTCGAGCCCACGCTCACCATCGAGCTGCGTCTATTGCTGGGTGATCATGAGGCTTTGGAAGATGCAGGAGGTGATGGGCAGGGGGATTCCGCTTTGAGCGAGGCGCTGGCCAAGGCCTGTGAGGCGGTGGGGCAGCAGTGGTCGTGGTCTGGCTGGGATTGGAAGAATGATCAATGGCAGGACGGTCCGCGGTCCCAATCACCCGGTGCCGGTGGGCATTGGCTCTCTGAGCAGGTGTCAGCCTCACAGCAAGCTCGATTGAGCTGGCGCCGGGAAGTGAAGCGATTGCTTGAGCGCATTGTGATTCCTTCGAGTGCCAGAGGGCTATCGGTGCCCTCGCCCAGTGTGCAATCGATGCCGGTGCTCTCCACCACCGACCGGCGGGCGTTTTTAAAAACACTGTGGTCACCGATCTTGCCCTCGGCTGACTGGGCGCTCACCGGCCTGACTAAAACCGGCCAGGTGCAGGTGTATTTGGATGTCTCTGGGTCGATGCATGGGGAATTGCCGGATCTGTTGGCGGTGTTGGCCAAGTTTCATGGGTATATCCAACGGCCTCTGTATGCGTTCAGTACCGAGGTGGTGCCCGCCAAAATTGTTCGCGGGGAGTTGGTGGCCAAGACCAGCGGTGGGACGTCGATTGAGTGTGTGTTGCGGCATGTGGAAAAGACTCGGCCTCGGGTGGCCTTGGTGGTGACCGATGGCTATGTGGAAGCCGTTGAGGGGTTTCGGGGGCGGATGGGTTCGACTCAATGGTGGGCGGTGGTGACACCGCATGGGGATGTAGAGCTCTTAGAGGGGTTGGGGATGGGGTGTGTGCAGTTGCCTCAATCCGAGCACCGTCGGGGAGGGTCTGTGTCCATGTCGAGGTTGAGATCCAGATCAAGGCGTGGGTCTGAGGGTTTGCGTCAGGGCAGGCTTCGCGGGTCTGGGAGGAGAGTTTGATGAGGTGGTGGGCTGAGGCGGTGTTGCCAGGGCATCCGGATCGGTTTTGTGATCGGGTGGCGGATCGCATCATTGAGGTGGCCGAGGGGGTGGATGATGAGGCGTTTGGGCAGGTGGAGGTCTCGGTGTGGGGGCATGAGGTCTGGTTGACGGGGGCGTTGATCACAAGAGAGCCCATTGGGTGTGATTGGCGGCAGTTGGTGGTGAGTGAGGGTTTGGCGGTGGGGTATGTGCCGGGGTCGGCTCTTAATGCCCATGATTATGTGGTGAGGTGTTCGATTGAGGAGGAAGTGGCGGATCCTCGGCGGTTTTCTCAGCGAATCAATGATCAGTCCATTGCGGTGGGTTGGGCGGGGTATGACGAGAAGACGGATTTCTTGCCGATGGAGCATTGGTTGGTGTGGCAGTTGGAGCGGGCTTTGTGGAGAGCGATTGAAGGCGGGAGTTTGTATGGGGAAGGGCCGGATGGGAAGTTGTTGGTGGAGGTTGAGGAGTTGGGGGATGAGTGGTGTGTTCGAAGAATACTGGTGAGTTTGCAGCAACGAAAGACGACGGATGCTTGGGTGTTGTGTGAGGGGGTGGTGTCGGTGTTGAAGGCGGCTTATGAGGACATTCAGGAAAGGGAT
>CAJXNU010000106.1 GCA_913057255.1 uncultured Wenzhouxiangella sp. | reverse complement strand
AGTGTCGAGCATGAGGCAGACGATGCGGCCCAGACCCAATCGATTGTTCACATCGACATCGATGGCGTGACCCACCAAATCGGCGGATCGGCGCTGGCCACAACTGATGATGGCGCGCTGGGACAAGTCTGGATTGGAGAGATCGATGGAGAGGCCACTCAGGCTGTGGTGCATGCCACCGCCCATGGCCTGATTGAAGTCTCGATTGGACATGTCCGGTATGGCTTTCGCATCCATTTACCCGGAGAACAAACGGGGGCCGATGCGGCCGCCAGCGGCCAAATACAAGCACCCATGCCAGGGCTGGTCTCAGAGATCAACGGCGAGGTCGGCCAAGCGGTCAAGGCCGGTGAGGTCTTGGCGCTGATGGAGGCCATGAAAATGGAGCTCGCGATCAAAGCGCCCGTTGATGGCGTGGTCTCCGCCATTCATGTCGCACCTCAATCACGAGTGGATGCGGCCACACTTTTGATTGAGATCACGCCCAGCGAATAGAGCCGCGATTGAACTGGCTCTATTTCAACCGGCTCGATTTCAACCCTCTCTATTTCAGCCGGCGCTATTCAGCCAGCGTCAAGCGCGTGACTTTCTGAAATCCTCGAGGCAACTTCCGACCGCGTTGTGCTCGCTCACCCCAATAGTGATCGGTATCCGACCAGCTGATTTTTAGATAGCGCTGCCCGGCCCACACCAAGGCCCCACCTCCTTCAGACAACACCACAGCACCAACCATGTGCTCGCCCTCGGCTCGCGCTTTGGGCGGAATGTTGATGAGCTTATTGCCCTTGCCTTTGGCAAGCTCGGGCAACTCTTCAACATAAAAAGCCAGCAAGTATCCTGCTGAAGTCACCGCCAACAAAATCCCTTCTTCAGGATCGCTCACGGATTCAATGCCGAGTGCCGATCCACCTTTGGGCACCGAGAGCACTTGCTTGCCGGCCTTTTGGCGCGTGTGCAAGTTCTCAAGCGCGGTGACAAACCCATAGCCTTGGTTTGAAGCCAACAACACCCGATCCTCATCACCACCGACAGCCACACCCACCACTGGGGTATCCGATGGAATAGAGAAACGACCCGTCAACGGCTCACCCAAACTTCTGGCCGAAGGCAGGCCGTGGGTGGGCAATGAGTAACTGCGACCGCTGGCATCGAGAAAACAGGCCAGCTGATTCGACCGACCGCGGGCCGATGCCAAATAGCCATCACCCTCTCTGTAGTGCAATTCTTGCGGTTTGACCTCATGGCCTTTGGCGGCTCGGACCCAACCGTTTTCACTCAAGACCACGGTCATGGGCTCTGAGGGCACCAACTCCGTCTCACTCATGGCCTGGGCCGCACTTCGCTCAACGATGGGACTGCGTCTGGCATCCCCATAGCGCTTGGCATCTTCTTTGAGCTCATCCCGAATCAAGCGCGTGAGTTTTTTCGGCGAGTCTAAGAGGCCTTCGAGCGTGGCCCGCTCGGCTTCTAACTCATCGCGCTCACCCTGGATTTTGATTTCTTCTAGCTTGGCCAAGTGACGAAGCTTCAACTCCAAGATCGCCTCGGCCTGTGTCGCGGTCAATCCAAACCGCGCCATCAACTCCTCTTTGGGCTCATCGTGGTGGCGAATGATCTCAATGACCTCATCGATGTTGAGATAGGCCACGAGCAAGCCTTCGAGGATATGCAATCGATCCACCACCTGATCCAAGCGAAACTCTAAGCGCTTGGTCACGGTGGCTCGGCGGTACTCAATCCACTCAGACAACAGCGCTTTGAGATCCCGCACGCCCGGTCGGCCATCGTTGCCAATCACATTGAGATTGACCCGAATGCTTTTTTCTAAATCGGTGGTGGCGAAGAGATGCGCCATCAAAGCCTCAAGATCGACTCGGTTCGAGCGCGGGACAATCACCAGTCGCGTGGGGTGCTCATGGTCGGACTCATCTCTCAAATCCGCCACCATCGGGAGCTTCTTGGCCTGCATTTGCTGGGCAATTTGTTCCAAGATCTTGGCCGGAGAGACCTGATGGGGCAAGGCGGTGATGATGATCTGATCGCCCTCTTTCTCCCACACCGCCCGCTGGCGAATCGGGCCATTGCCCGTTTCATAAATGGCCTGAATCTCATCGGCACTGGAGATGATCTCACCGCCGCCAGGAAAATCCGGACCTTTGATGTGTTCTAGAAGATTCACCAATGGGGTCCGGGGTTTTTCCAGTAACAAAATGGTGGCTTTGACCACCTCCTCTAAATTGTGCGGTGGGATGTCGGTGGACATGCCCACGGCAATGCCCTGGCCACCGTTTAGCAAGATATTGGGCAGACGGGCTGGTAAGAGCTTGGGCTCTTTTAGCGTGCCATCAAAATTGGGCACCCACTCGGCCGTGCCCATCCCAAGCTCTTGCAATAAGACCTTGGCATAGGGCGATAAGCGCGATTCGGTGTAGCGCATGGCGGCAAAGGATTTGGGGTCATCGGGCGAGCCGAAATTGCCTTGCCCATCGACCAAGGGATAGCGATAGGAGAACGGTTGCGCCATCAAGACCATGGCCTCATAACAGGCCGAGTCACCATGCGGATGGAACTTACCAATCACATCGCCCACGGTGCGGGCGGATTTCTTGTGCTTGGAGGCAGCGGAGAGGCCCAACTCACTCATGGAATAGACAATCCGGCGTTGCACTGGCTTTAGGCCATCGCCGACATGTGGCAAAGCGCGGTCTAGGACCACATACATCGCATAGTCAAGATAGGCACGCTCGGCGTAGTCGAGTAACTCCACCGGCTCGAAGGTATCAGTCAAAGGAGATTGTGTGCTCATGGCCGATATTGTCGCCTAAAACAGGCCACGAGGGGACGTCAAAAATTGTGGCAGCAGTTTTTTGACCGGCTAGAGCAAACCGGCCAGCGATAGGCCAATCACCACCGCCAGCATGCCGGCCAAGCCTGCCACAAAAAAGCTCGGATGCCAGCCTCGTTGCGCCTCTTGCCGGGTGAGCCAACGAACCGGTGCCTGCAGCGGTGTCTCGGGTCGGGCCTCACTGGCCTGAATGGACAGCAAGAGCTCTTCGACCAATGGATCACTGAACTGATGGGGATCAAAATTCTCTAGGCGCTCGCGTTCTAGCAAGCGATGGATGTAGGCATCGACATTGATATATTTCATTGACCAGCGGTCGAACAGGCGCTGAGTCACTGGCCGCTTCCACAACAGCCAGACATTTTCATGACGAGGGTCTTCTAAGATCCGATCGTAGAGTGCTTCGACTGCATCCCGTTCGCCTTCAAGCGCTTGGAAAAAGCAGCCGTTATCAAAACACAGCACCCCCGTGACGCCGTCTGATCGGTTATTCGCTTGGGCTTGGCGGATAATCTCATCGACTACCTGATGCCGCGCACCCACGTGGCGGTCACAAAATGTGGCTTTGCTGGCATAGACCAAACGAATCAAATCAGACATACATCTTTGTGGAAGCTCAGGTACACCCCAGACCTTCCGATCGTCCTGTTGAACACGCCCCAACCTTAGTCGAGGCGGTTTCAACAAAGCGTGAACGGGTCATTGACCCGCTCAGCGCCTGTTTTTAGCTAATCTCTTTCACCAGTGTCGAGGAGCGAGCTAGCTTTGAGGCTTCACAAACCGCAGCGTGAAGCGATCCGACTCGCCAATGGCGGCATAGTCTTTCTCATCCCCCTCAGCCACACGCAGTGAGGGTGGGAGGTTCCAAACCCCATTGGGGTGGTCGGCTGTATCCATGGGATTGGCATTGATCTCAGAGGACTCAGCCAACTCAAAGCCCTGGGCTGTGGCCAACTCGACCACGTAGCTTTGCTTGACATAGCCACTTCTGGCTTCTGGGTCTTGTTCCCTGTCTTCGGGGAGTCGATGTCCCACAATGCCAAGCGTCCCGCCGGGTTTTAATGCCTCAAAAGCGGCCTCGAAGACGGCCGGCAAGGTGCCGGAACGCGTCCAGCTGTGCATGTTTCTAAAGCTCAAGACCACGTCCACGCTCTCGGGTTCGGCCAGCGTGGTGGTCTCAGGCGGATTGAAAGGCACGACAACCACCTCACCAAAGCTTTCTGTGTCACCGAAACGCTCATCGTATTGCCCGCGAACGCGTCGATACATGTCATTGATGTCGGCCTCAAGATCCCAATGCGCCGCGATCAGTTGCCCGTCGTCTTTCAAATAGCGCGCGAGTATCTCAGAATACCAACCGCCACCTGGGGAGAGCTCCACCACCGTATCGCCTGGCTCAACCCCAAAAAATGTCAAAGTCTCAGCAGGGTTTCTATGATCATCACGTGCCCGATGTTGCTCGGGTCGGTCTGGATGTCTAATGGCCTCCATCAGCCGACCCATGGATTGATCGGTGGCTTCGGCGATTTGCATGGGCGAATCAGCCGCCGTGTTTTCTGAAGCGCTGGTCTCTGAGTCAGCATCATTGGCGGGCTGACACCCAACCAATACCCCCAAAGACAGCAGCAAAGACAAACTCAATAGCTTGCGTTGTAACATGGTCATCACTCCCGACCTTATTGGTCATTTGGATAAATGTAGATGGCGTCATTCGACAAAGGAATGACTCGACAGCAGTGGCGCCACGATCGAGCAACTGCCCTGATCACTGATTGTGACTCAAGCCTGTGGGGATGGCAAATCCGGCCGTTGGCTGGTGACTTCAAATAAAGCATGCCCGCTGGCGGCATATTTTTTCTCGAATGCGCTCAAAGGATGTCTTCTAACCTCATCACAATTGAGTTCGCGGTGATCCACGTTTTTTTGTTGGCACAGGTTCAAAGCCTGAGCCCACTCCAAGGCATAGACTTGGGCATTGGTTCGCATGACCAAACGCTCTCCAACGGTGAGGAGATCCGGCCAGACGGGGTGTCCATGCCAACGCCGCTTTAAATGACGCGCTTTCGGATAGGGGTTGGGATAGAGCACATAGTGGGTGGCGACGGGCCAAGAGGCCTGTCTGATCAAGCGCCAAAAATCGCCCAACTCAGCACGAATCAGGTAGACATTGGCTGGCAATGTGGGTGCGCGCGATAGTCGGTCGATGGACCGATCCACCCCCACCACCCAGTGATCGGGATAGCGCTTGGCCAGCTCAACGCTTGCCCAGCCGGTTCCACAGCCAGAATCTAGGACGATGGGCTTGGGAGTCTGACTGAGTTGTTTATGGACTTTCTCAAAGGCGGCTTGGGTGTGGGCATGAATGGGTTGCTGCCAGGGCTTTGACAGATGGGCCTTCACGCATTGCTCGAGCTTGGGATGGATCTCAACTTGGGCGCTGGTTGGCAGACGGCTTGTATGTGCCATCGAAGCTTTGGGCTGGAATGTCTGGCTCTTGGCTCCATCAGAGGGCATCGATGAGCATCCTTGTGGGGACTGGGGCTAGACCAGGCGAACCGCCAAACATCTTGGCGGAAGAGAGAATGGTGGGCCGTGAAGGACTCGAACCTTCAACCAATAGGTTAAAAGCCTACTGCTCTACCATTGAGCTAACGGCCCACAAGCCGACAATAATAACGTGAAAATGCATCAGACTCAATGCAGATGGACAAGATTTACCACCGACCGGCGGGCTAATATACTCAACTTCATGGCCTCAACCCCGTCAATGTCACGCCATGACGCACGCCTGTCGTCACACCCAATACCGGTTTGCGAGTTTAATACAGGCTTGCACTCTGAGGAGAACACATCATGAGAAACCAGCCTCACAAAGGCGACACACAACCCAACGATGCCAGCTCATCAGGCTGGACCTATCTCAAGCGCGTGAACTTTTTCACAGGCATCGAGACTTGGTTCGATTTAGACAAAGAAACCATTGTCAGTGTCTGGCTCTCCAATTGGACGGGGCGAGAGGTCATTCGCCTGAACGATCAGATCGTCGCCTCACGACGGGTGATCAGCTTACAAAGCGAACACTCCTTCGAGCATGGCGGCAAGACCTATCGGGTGACGGTTGATTACAAAAAGCTCACCCAATTCCGGATCGAGCTGTGGCAAGGAGACCAATTGGTCGATTTCGATGTCATCAGCCAAGGCAGAGTCTTCCAACGGGGCCAAGGTGCGCCCAAGGCAACCAAAAAAACGTGGATCACAGGCCTCATGGTCGGGCTCACTCTCGGAGCGATGGGCGCGCTGTTTGGCTATTGGCTCGGCCAAATGTTTGGAGCTTGATCGATGAAAATTAACCACATGCTCGTTAAAGAACAACGCCAACTGCGTGGCTGGACCCAACAGCACTTATCAGACATCACCAACTTGAGTCTTCGCACCATTCAGCGCGTTGAAGCTCAGGGCCAAGGCTCACATGAGACGATCTCGGCATTGGCCTCGGTGCTTGAGATGGATCGCCAAATGCTGGTAATCATCGAGCCGATTGAAAGCAAACAGACGCACGCACTGGGTTGGCCAGTTGTAATCAGTCTAATGATCGGCACGGGATTGGGCGCTGCATTAACCTATCTTTTGCTACAGTAGCGGTTTGAACCGTGCGTCAACAACCATAAAGACAGCAGCCTGATGACAGAATCCAAGCATCCCGAGGCCGGCATTGATGCCTTGGCATTTGCCTGTCCCAAAGCCTACATTGATTTGGAAGATCTGGCCCACGCCCGAGGCGTGGATCCAGCGAAATTCACCCAAGGCTTGGGTCAGCGAAAAATGGCGATCGCCTCACCGGTTGAAGACACGGTCACCATGGCGGTGGAAGCCGGTGCCGAGGCACTCAAATCTTTTGATATCGATCCAGACTCCATCGGGACTTTGATTGTCGGCACAGAAACGGGCATCGATCACTCCAAACCCGTGGCGGTCTATGTGCACGAGTTACTGGGCCTGTCCCAGCGCTGCCGAACCTTTGAGACCAAGCATGCCTGTTATGGCGCCAGCGCAGGACTCACTGCCTCACTCGACTGGATTGGATCGGGCAGAGCCAAGGGTAAAAAAGCGCTGGTGATTGCATCCGATATTGCCAACTATGGCCTCAACACCCCAGGAGAGCCCACTCAGGGTGCCGGTGCAGTCGCCATGGTGGTGTCTGACTCCCCGCGCTTGTTGGGCATCGATGCCCACACCATTGGTGACTACACGCGCCAGGTGATGGATTTTTGGCGGCCTTTGTATTCGAAATACGCCATCGCTGATGGCCACTATTCCATTGAGTGCTATCTCGACGCACTCACCGGCGCCCGTGAAGCCGCCTTAGAGAGCGTGGATGAGGTCTATGATGCGCTGATTGCCTGCCTGTATCACGTGCCATTCGTCAAAATGGCCAAAAAAGCCCACCACCGAGAACTCGAGTGCGTGCTGAGACGGTCGCTGGATTTAAAGTCTTCTGACGACCAAGCGCTGTTCGATGAGAGCTTCGAGCGTTTGTCCAGCCCATGGTTGGGGCTCAATGCCGATGTGGGCAATATCTATACCGGCTCGCTGTATCTGTCTTTGATGGATTTGTTACGGCAAGGGAATGCAAGACATGCCAATCAACAGCTGAGTTTGTTCTCTTATGGCAGCGGCTGTGGGGCGACTTACTGCTTAGGCACGGTGGCCCAAACTG
>CAJXNU010000105.1 GCA_913057255.1 uncultured Wenzhouxiangella sp. | reverse complement strand
GGTGGCGCGCACATCGGCCTTGGGATTGAATCCATAAGTCACAACATTCCGTGCTACGTTGGGAATCAACTGGGTGACGTGGGGATCATCCATTCCAAGCACGGCCACTCCATAGAAGGGCAAGTGGTGCAGGAAAGATAAAAACGCGCTTTGTAGCTGATCAAAGCTTCCCTGATAGGCATCCAAATGGTCCCGGTCAATATTGGTCACCAGCGCCATCATCGGTTGGAGTTGCAAAAACGAGCCATCGCTCTCATCGGCCTCAGCAACCAAATAGTTGCCCTGACCCAACCTTGCGTTGGTGCCATAGGCATGAATCAATCCGCCCACCACAAAGGTTGGATCCTGTCCGGCTTGGGCTAAGATCGCCGCAATCATTGAGGTGGTGGTGGTTTTACCGTGGCTTCCTGCCACGGCAATGCCGTGTCGAAAACGCATCAACTCACCGAGCATCTCAGCACGCGCCACCACCGGGATGCGCTGCTCATGGGCGGCCACACACTCAGGGTTGTCACTGGCAATGGCCCCAGAGACCACCACCACATCCGCACCTTGAATGTGCTCGGCATCGTGACCCATTGAGACCTCAATGCCCAATGCCGTCAAGCGCTCGGTCACCGCATTGGCTTGGCGGTCTGAACCACTGACCGCGAACCCTAAATTTAATAAGACCTCGGCGATGCCACACATCCCCGCACCACCGATGCCCACCAAATGAATGCGACGGACCCGATGCATGAGACTGGGTGCCTGACGGCCCACTTCGGTTGGAGTGGTCAAAGGCGAGTTCATGAGGCCAACTCCAAACACGCATCCGCCACGATCTGGTCCGCACCCGATGGGGCCAGTGCTCGCGCGCGCTCGGCGCGTTGCAATAACTCTCCGCGGTCAAGCTGACCCAGCCACTCCGAGAGACGCTCTACGCTCAACTCATGCTCTGAGATTTGCCAAGCCGCACCGGCCTCACTCAAATGCTGGGCATTGGCGCTTTGATGGTCATCGACGGCCAAAGCAAAGGGCACCAACAAGGCACCCACACCGGCCGCGCTGAGCTCAGCGATGGTCAAAGCACCGGCTCGGGTCATCGCCACATCGGCCTCAGCCCAGGCCGTGGCCATGTCATCGATAAACTCAACCAACTCAACCGCCACGCCTGCGGGCAATTCCACTGCGGCATAATTTTTTTGGGCTTCGTCATAGACTCGGCCAGCTTGGTGCAAGACTTTGAGCTCGGTGGACGCCGGCAGCTGTTGCAAAGCCAGCGGCAGTTGTTTGGCAAAGATGCGCGCACCTTGTGATCCACCAATGACCAGCAAGCGAAGCGGTCCGCTGCGGTCGGCCCAGCGAATTTGGGGATGCGGGAGCGAGGCGATGGCCTCACGCACGGGATTGCCCACACACTGAGCATTGGGCAGTGCCTCGGGAAAACCCGTGAACACGCGATCGGCGATTTTCGACAACCAGCGATTGGTGAGCCCCGCCACGGCGTTTTGTTCGTGAATGATCAGTGGCAAGCCCATGATTTTTGCGACCAAGCCGCCAGGGCCTGCGATGTAGCCGCCCATGGACAAACACACCGCGGGACGAGTCCGACGAATCACGGAAAAGACCGCAGCCATGGCACGCATCAATTGGAAAGGCAACATCAACCAGCCCAACAAACCCTTGCCCCGAACGCCTTTGATGGGAATGGGCTCCAGCGGAATGCCGTGGGCAGGGACCACCTTATTTTCTAAACCTTCAGGCGTGCCCAGCCAAGTGACGCTAGCGCCTTTTTGTTTGAGGCACTCGGCCACCGACAGACCGGGGAAAATGTGACCACCGGTGCCGGCTGCCATGATCAAGACATGCGCGCTCATACCGCATACCTCTGCCGGCGTCTGGGTTGTTCGAGTTGCTCACGCTGCAACTCCCACTGAATGCGAAGCACCAAACCGATCGCAAACAAGGTCATCAAAATGCTCGAGCCACCCGATGAGATCAAGGGCAGTGTTAACCCTTTGGTCGGCAACACCCCTAAGTTCACACCCATGGAGACCACGGCCTGGAAGCCCAACCACAAACCCACGCCCCAAGCACACAGCGCAGAAAATGGCTTATCCATTTGATGGGCTTTGAGGCCAATGTGGAGCATGCGGCCAACCAGCAAACCGAACAGAGTCAACACCACCACAATGCCGATCAAGCCAAACTCCTCGGCATAGACGGCAAAGATAAAATCGGTGTGCGCTTCGGGCAGATAGAACAGTTTTTGGATCGAACCACCCAGCCCCACGCCGGCAATCTCACCCCGGCCAATCGCAATCAAGGCTTGGGTCAATTGGAAGCCCGCGTTGAATGGATCGGCCCAAGGGTCGATGAAAGAGACCATGCGACGCCAACGGTAAGGTTCCAAAGTGGCAAAGGTCACCGCCGGCAAACACACCAGAGCCAAGATGCTCAAGTTTTTAACGGCCGCACCGGCCAACCAAATCATGCCCAAGACCACCGAGCCAATGACAATGATCGAGCCCAAATCGGGCTGTTGGATCAATATCGCAGCAAATAGCGCTACGACCGCTAAGGGGGCGAAGGTATACATGGCAGGCGCTTGGTCCAAGCGCGGTTGCTTAGCTAAGAAACTCGCCACAAAAATAATGATCAGCACTTTGGCCGCTTCCACCACTTGGAAGGTGGAGATGCCCAACTTGATCCAGCGCGTGGAACCATTGACCGTGTGACCCAAGCCGGGAACGAATGGCAAGACCATCACAACAAGTGCTAAGACAAGCGCGGCCACGCCCAATTTTTGCAGGTGCCGAATTTCCAGGAAACGGAAGATGCCTGCACCCGCCAAGCCCAGACCGATAAAGATCAGGTGGCGGATCACATAGTGCCAACGCGACTGCCCATAGCCTTCGGCAACAATGATCGAGGTCGAAGTCACCATCACCACGCCGATGGCGAGCAAGGCGATGGTGATCAATACCAACCAAGGATCCAGCCCGACCGAGCGGGGGTTGTCACTGAAACGATGGGCTTGTCGTCTTTGGCTCATCCCCATCTCCTCAACGAATCTTCATCGTCGCCAGTGACGCCAATACCAGCATCACCGCGATGATCCAAAACCGAACAATCACTTTTGGCTCAGGCCAGCCTTTGAGTTCGAAGTGATGATGAATCGGTGCCATGCGAAATAGCCGCTTGCCCGTGAGCTTGAATGAGGCCACTTGCAAAATCACCGACAGGGTCTCGATGACAAAAATTCCAGCCATCACAAAAAAGATGATCTCTTGGCGCACCGCCACGGCCACGAGGCCTAGGGAGGCACCGACAGACAGCGCGCCGATATCGCCCATGAAGACCGAGGCCGGATAGGTGTTCCACCACAAAAAGCCTAGGCCTGCCCCGGCTAAGGCCGCGCAGAAAATGGCCAACTCCCCGACCCCGGGGACAAAAGCCATATCCAAATAATTGGAAAAGACCGTGTTGGAGGTCGCGTAGGCAAAAATGCCAAGGCCCGTGGCCACAAACACTGCCGGCATGATCGCCAAGCCATCCAAGCCGTCGGTCAAATTGACCGCATTGGAGGCACCCACGATCACAAAATAGGCGAGCACCACAAACCCGAAGCCCAAAGGAATGGCCACGTCTTTAAAAAATGGCACGAACAATTGAGTATTGGCCGGGACATCGGCGGTGATAAACAAAAAGACGGCGGCCATGAGGGCGGCCAGCGACTGCAAGGTGTATTTCCACTTGGCAGAAAGCCCATCGGAGCTTTTGTCTTTGAGCTTTTTAAAATCATCCAGAAAGCCGACAGCGCCAAAGGCGATGGTCACAAACAACACCACCCAGACATAGCGATTGGTGAGATCGGTCCAAAGCACGGTGGCTATGACAATGGCAATCAAGATCAACGCACCCCCCATGGTGGGTGTGCCCGCTTTGACTTGATGAGACTCTGGGCCTAAGGCACGAATGGGCTGGCCGTATTGGCGCTCGGCCATGTTTCTAATAAACAAGGGGCCAATCAATAGAGAGACCAGCATGGCGGTGAGTGCCGCCATGATGGTTCGAAAAGTGATGTAGCCAAACAAAGCCACATCAACAAATAAGACATCATTGAAGAGCCACAGCAACATCAGAGAGCTCCCTCCAATAAGGCGCTGACCACACGGTCCATGCGCATGGAACGAGAGCCTTTAACCAAGATGGATACGGCTTGGGGACGATGGGCTTCCAAGGCATCCATCAGGCTTGCTTGGTCTTCAAACCACAGGCCACCCTCGCCAAACCCGGCTGCGGCGTGACGGGCCAAAGGCCCAACCGCCCAGAGGCGATCAATGCCGGCGTGTTTGGCTTTCTCACCGACCTCATGGTGCATCGCTTCAGCCTCATCACCGAGCTCCAACATGTCCCCGAGCACCAGCCAGGACTCGCCTGGAAAAGCGCTCAAGACTTCAATGCCGGCGATCGTGGAGGCAGGATTGGCGTTGTAGCTGTCATCGACAATGACACAATCCGGCGTGGGGCGATGAATCTGCAGACGTTGCGAGACCGCATCAAGTGTTTTGAGTGCATGCAGAGACTGCTCCACCGAGATTCCCAGTGCATGCGCCGCCGCCATCGAGGCCAAGGCATTCATCACGTTGTGACGCCCTGGCAATGGCAGAGTCATTTCAGCCGCACCCTCAGGCGTCGTGATGGTGATTGGGTCACCCATTTGATAGTCCGCGGGGACATCGGCTTTAAACTCGGCATCGTGTTCGAGGGCAAAGTGTGTGCTGTGGCAATGGGCCGCCAAGTCTCTCCAATGACGAAGATAAGGCGAGTCTGCATTGATGACGGCAGTGCCATCGTCAGACAGCGAGGCAAATAGCTCGCCTTTGGTTTGTACAATGGTTTCAATCGAGCCAAAGCTCTCTAAGTGGGCGGGACCGGCGTTTGTCAAAATCCCCACGTGCGGTTTCACCAAGCGACTCAAATACCGAATATCACCCTGGCGGGCCGCGCCCATTTCCACCACCGCGTATTGATGGCTGGCATCGAGACGAGACAAAGTGATCGGCACACCAATTTCATTGTTGTAATTGCCCTCAGTCGCCAAGGTCTTGCCCGCATGAGAGAGAATCGCCGAGACCATTTCTTTGACCGAAGTCTTACCATTAGAGCCTGTGATGCCCACCACTTGCACATCTAGACTCGCTCGCCAAAGTGCGGCCAACTCGCCAGCGGCGATCAAGACATCAGTGACTTCAATCTGTGGCAATGGATCATCGACATAGCGACTGACCAAGGCCGCACTCGCGCCGGCTTCTCTGGCGGCAGCCAAATGGGCATGACCGTCGCTGTGCTCGCCTTTCAATGCCAAAAACAAGTTGCCTGCACTCATCAGGCGGGTGTCATGAATCATGCCGTTGACATCCACACACTCGCCGTGATGGATGCCACCCAAGGCCTCTGCGATGGTTTGGCTGGACCAGTTGAGCGCCATCAACAGGCCTCCTGATGATTTGGGGCCCAAGCCATCAATGCCTGTTTGGCCAGTGCGCGATCATCGAGTTCGATGCGACGATCGCCAACGATTTGTTCAACCTCATGGCCTTTGCCGGCCAGCAACACCACATCATTTGGCTGGGCTTGGGCGACGGCATGGGCAATGGCCTCAGCGCGATCAATCATCACGCGCGCCCGCTCGGGATGGCGCATGCCCGATTGAATGCCCCGAATGATGGCCAGAGAAGATTCATGACGAGGGTTGTCGTCTGTTAGCACCACCCGATCAGCCATCGATTCGGCCACTCGTCCCATGGGTGCTCGCTTGGATGCATCGCGATCACCACCGCAACCAAAGACACACCACAACTGACCCGCGCACACTTGCCGTAGCATCAAGAGTGCATCGCGCAGGGCATCGGGGCTATGGGCGTAATCAACCACCACCAACGGCCGGTCGACGCCATCGGCGGGAGGAGTCATGCGCTCCATTCGACCGGGAGGGGGACTCAAACGAGCCAGCCGATCAGCCATCTCATCGGCATCAAAGCCAAGGTGCTGCATGACCTGCGCGCACACGAGCAAGTTATAGGCATTGACTTCGCCAATCAGGCCCGAGTGAACATGGACCACCGAGCCATTCATGAGATGAAGCCTCAACTCTAAGTCCATCTGAGTCTCTTCGGCCCCTTCGGTTTGTGGGCGCGGATGTGTGGGCTTGACCACCTCAGCCCAGGCGCATGCTTGCTCACGCGAACCCAAGCCATACCCAATCACTTGCGTGCCGGTGGTTGTCGCTTTTGCAAGAAGGGCTTCCATCAGCTCTGCCCCGAAGGCATCATCGATATTGATCAGTTGATAGCGGCTGTCATAGTCAACAAAGAGTCGTTTTTTCGCCTCACCATAACTGGCGCGGTCACCGTGGTAATCCAAGTGGTCATGGCCGAGATTGGTGAATACGGTGGTCTCAAACGACAAACCATCCAGGCGGCCTTGCACCAGGGCATGCGAGGAAGCCTCAATCACCACATGACCAATGCCTTGATGGCGGCATTCCGCCAAATGTCGATAGATAGAAAAAATACTCGGCGTGGTCAGTTCCGCTTTGTGATGCTGGCCCGGCACGCCGGTCCCTAAAGTGCCAATCATGGCGCCATCGAGCGCTTGGGCCAGCAACCAGGCAATGGAGGATTTTCCATTGGTGCCGGTGACGGCATGAAGCGTCAAATCATCGAGCGGGTTTTTGAAAAAGAAGGACAACCAGCTGGGCAGGTCTTCTTTAAGCGTCCCGCACTCCACAACGGGAATGGTGAGGTGTTTGAGTCTAGCCAACTCAGATGGCTCGGCCTGACCGTCGTGAATAATCGCGCTGGCACCGCGCTCAACGGCTTCCTCCAATCCCACCAAACCATGGCGGCGCTCACCGGCCATGGCGACAAACACAGCGCCTGGGATCAACAGCCGGCTATCGCCTGAGACATCTGTGGCTTTTTCTAATAGCGCTTGGATGGTCGCATCGATCATGGCCGATCTCCTGCCTGAACCATCAAGTGCCCGATGTCATCGGGCGGCACGTTGTTCAAACGAAGCGCCGCCTCCATGATGCGACCAAAAATCGGAGCCGCCACCTGCCCGCCGTAATAATCATCACCGGATGGGTCATTGATCACCACCACTGCGGCCAAACGAGGACGTGAGGCCGGTGCGTAACCAATGAAACTTGAGATGTAGCGATTGGCATACCCACCCGAAACAGACTTTCTGGATGTTCCTGTTTTGCCGGCCACTCGGTATCCTGGCACGCGGGCCCGCCAACCCGTTCCGCGGTCGGATTCAACCACGGCTTCCATCATCTCGCCCAACTGACGAGCGATCTTGGGATCCAACACCGACTGCGGTGGATACTGGGTGTCATCCATGATTAATAAGGGTTGGCGTAGCCGGCCTTCATCGGCGATGGCGCTGACCGCACGCGCCAATTGCAACGGCGTGACGGACAAGCCATAGCCATAGGCCAAGGTGGCCTGTTCTAACGTCCGCCAGCGCACATAGTCTCGAAGCACACCGGCCGACTCTCCAGGAAATCCAGTGCCAGTGACTTGCCCAAAACCAAAGCGCTGATACATCGCCCATAGACGCTCAGGTGGCATGTCTAGAATCAGCTCCACCATCCCGACGTTGGAT
>CAJXNU010000104.1 GCA_913057255.1 uncultured Wenzhouxiangella sp. | reverse complement strand
GGCGTGGAGGTTCATATCCAGCGCCATTCAATTGCTCAAGTTGTCCCGAAGGGCACCATTAAGAATCTGAAGTGATGAATAAATTCCCTGCCTGGAAATATGCTTTATTGATCATCGCGCTTGGGTTGGGTGCCGTGTATGCGCTGCCCAATCTGTTTGGCGATGATCCCTCTGTTCAAGTGTCATCTGTCCGCGGTTTTGAGCTACCCAGAGAGTTCCCCAATGAGGTGGAGTTGGCGTTAGACTCCGCTGATTTGAGTTTCAAAGCCATTGAGTTTACCCCGCGTCGCCTCTTGGTTCGGTTTGAGAATACGGACCGTCAGGCAAGGGCCGCCGACGTCTTGCGCGAGCGTTTGGGAGATCAATATGTAGTGGCTCTTAACTTGGCACCTGCCACCCCGAGCTCATTGCGAGCGATCTCTGCTGAGCCCATGGTCTTGGGTTTAGATTTGCAAGGCGGTGTTCACTTTTTGATGGAAGTGGATATGGACGCTGCGCGCGCTCAGCAGTTGGAGCGGTTCGTCAGTGACATCCGGCTGGTGCTTCGGAATAACGGTATTCGGTATCGCTCCGTTCGAGTGGACCGCAACGACATCTTGACCGAGTTGAGAACAGAAGAAGATCGCGCGGAGGCGACTCGCGTGATCACCAGAGATTTGCCCGAGTTGGTGCTAGAGAATCGAGACGGGTCGGAGACTTTCAACATTCGAGCCGTGATTGACGAGACGATTCTGCAAGAACTTCAGCAGGCAGCCTTGCAACAGAACATCACGACATTGAGAAATCGGGTGAATGAGCTTGGTGTGTCTGAGCCAATCATTCAACAACAAGGGGCCAGTCGGATCGTCGTTCAATTGCCCGGCGTGCAGGATACAGCAGAGGCCAAACGTGTGCTCGGTTCAACAGCCACTGTCGAATATCGAGGTGTGGACGAGCAAAATGATCCGTACGAGGCACAGCGCACTGGCCGTGTGCCACCGCAGTCGAGACTGTATTTTGATCGCCAAGGCGAACCCATTTTGCTCTCTCGGACTGTGATCGCCTCCGGAGATAATCTGGTGGGTGCTGCCGCCGGTTTCGATCAGCAAAGCGGACAGCCTAACGTGGTGGTGACGCTCGATGGTGTGGGTGCGCGTCGCATGCTCGAACATACCAGCGAGAATGTTGGGAACCGGATGGCGGTCGTTTTTATTGAGCACCGACCGGAAATCACCATGGTTGATGGTGAGGAAGTCAGAACGACACGACGCGTAGAGGAAGTGATTTCAGCTGCGGTCACCCGCGAGCCGTTCGGCCGTCGTTTTCAAACAACTGGGCTTGGCAACGCAACAGAGGCAACACAGCTTGCCATGCTGTTACGCGCCGGTGCCTTGGCTGCGCCCATGCAGATTGTGGAGGAGCGCACCGTCGGGCCAAGCCTCGGGCAGGACAACATTGACCAGGGATTTCAGTCTGTCGTCATCGGGTTCGTGCTGGTCTTGTTGGTCATGGCGATCTACTACAAAGTGTTTGGCTTAATCGCCAATGTGGCACTGACGGCCAACCTGGTTTTGGTGGTGGCGCTCCTCTCTATGCTGGGTGCGACGCTGACGTTGCCAGGTATTGCGGGCATTGTATTGACCGTTGGTATGGCGGTTGATGCGAATGTACTGATATTTGAGCGCATCAAAGAAGAACTTCGGTTGGGTAATACACCTCAAGCAGCCATCCGCGCTGGCTATGAGAAGGCGTTTTCAACCATTGCCGACGCCAACATCACCACGTTGATTGCAGCCATTGTCTTATTTATGTTTGGAAGTGGCCCAGTCAAAGGGTTTGCGGTGACATTGAGTCTGGGTATTGTGACCTCAATGTTCACAGCCATTCTTGGAACCCGCGGCATTGTTAACTTGATTTATGGTCGTCGAAAGCGCGTCAAAGCGCTGGCGATTTAAGGACGCCTTATGGATATTGTTAAAGCCAATATAAACATCAATTTTATGGGGCAGCGCAAGCTGGCCATTGCCATTTCAGTCCTATTGATTGTTCTAAGCATTGGATCACTGGTTGTGCGCGGGATCAACTTTGGTCTCGACTTTACCGGCGGCACCCTGATTGAGGTGTCTTATTCTCAGCCACCTGAGTTGGGTGAGGTCAGGGAAGCCTTGACCAGTGAAGGGTTTGATGATTTCACGGTGCAGACCTTTGGCAGTGCTCGCGATATTGTGATCAGGATCCCGGTTGATGAGAGCGGACAAAGTGGTGCGGATTTGAGTACGCGTGTGTTGGAAACGCTCTCAGATGAGACACCCGATATTGATCTTCGGCGCGTCGAGTTTGTTGGGCCGCAAGTGGGCCAAGAACTGGCCGAGCAAGGTGGTCTGGCCATTTTGTACGTGCTGTTTGGGATTTTGATCTACGTGTCATTTCGATTCCAATGGCGCTTTGCGGTAGGTGCTGTGGCGGCGCTGATTCACGATGTGTTGATTGTTCTGGGTTTCATTTCCATGTTTGGCATGAGCTTTGATTTGACGGTGGTCGCAGCCATTTTGGCGGTCATCGGCTATTCATTGAATGACACCATCGTGGTCTATGATCGACTGCGTGAAAATTTCCGGGTTAAGCGGAAGGGCACGCCGGTTGAGTTGACCAATCTTTCAGTCAATCAGATGCTGGGTCGGACCTTAATGACGTCGCTGACGACCATGGCTGTTTTGATTGCGCTTTTCTACTTTGGTGGTGAGATCATTCATGCCTTTGCCTACACGCTCATCATCGGCGTTTTGGTGGGGACCTATTCCTCAATCTATGTGGCAGGTAATGCAGCCATTATGTTGGGGGTCTCGAAGCAAGATTTAATGGTGGTGGAGAAAGAAGGGGCCGACCAGCCGGACACCGAAATGCTGCCCGAGCGGTTTCGCAATCAGCCATGATTGAAGTCAGGGTGACGCCATGCCTGCGCGGCATTCTTCTGGCCGCACTGGCATTTGCCTCATCTGCCCAGGCCAATGAGTATCAGGTCGAGCTCTCTGCCTGGATTTTTGGTGAGCGGCAGGCCATCGACCAGCCCATCGTTCTCGGTACCTCGGGCGCTTCTGTGGAGTTGGGTGGTCGGCATCGACTCGATCTGGCCATAGAGACGATCGATGATCCATTGGCTCCAGACGGATCTGTTTGGATGACTGTCGACATCTTTAACTGGAATGCTTCTGAGCAAGAGTGGGTGTTTTTTACAGACACGCTGTTGGGTGCGCCGATGGGCCAAAAGCAAGTCTTGACCATCTCAGGTGAGGGCAATGGCCGTGATCCTAAAGACACGACTCTTCATCTAGAGGCTGTGGTCAATCCTGTCCTCCCATGAGGATTTTTAGATGAGTACTTGGGTTCTCGAGGGGCGCCGGCCTTATGCCCTAATGGTCCTGATCTGTGCGGGCCTCTTGGGTTATGCCTATTACGCTGAATTTGTTCTTGGCTTAGAGCCATGTCCGCTTTGTATGCTGCAGCGTCTTGGGTTCATGGGGGTTTTATTTATTGCGCTGATTGCCTTTGCACACAATCCCAAACGCTGGGGGCGCTGGGTTTATGCTGTTCCCATGATGGTGAGTGCCGGTTGGGGTGTGACCACATCATACCGGCACGTTTGGCTTCAAGGCTTGCCAGCCGATGAGGTGCCTGACTGTGGCCCAGGCCTTGAGTTTATGCAATCCTATGGTTTCACTTGGACTGAAATTTTGGCCGAAGCGTTCACTGGAGCCGGTCAGTGCGCGGAAGTGGATTGGGTCTTTTTGGGTTTATCTATGCCCGCTTGGACATTGATCTGGTATCTTGCTTTGATGGTATTGATTGTTGCCACTCTAATCAAAGGCGCTCGATCTGCCTAATCGGCCATTCGGTGGGCTCTTGAAGCCAGATCAAGAACGGTGAAAGAAAATGGGAACGCAAAGTACTTCCGTCAAAGCAGTGAAAACGCCAAAAGATTGGACGCCAGATTCATGGCGCGCCAAGCCTGCTTTGCAGCAAGCCTGTTATCCGGACCAAGCAGAGCTGGAGTCGGCACTGACTCAATTGAGCTCGTTACCGCCTTTGGTGACTTCTTGGGAAATTTTGTCGCTCAAAGAACAAATTGCCGAGGCCCAGGCAGGTCGTCGATTTTTTCTCCAGGGCGGAGATTGCGCGGAACTGTTTACTGAATGCGAGCCCTCGATAGTCGCTAACCGACTCAAGGTCTTGTTGCAAATGTCATTGATTCTGTTGCACGGGCTTGAAATGCCTGTACTGCGTGTGGGGCGGTTTGCAGGACAGTATGCCAAGCCCAGATCCGAAGACATGGAGACCATCGATGGGGTCACGCTGCCGAGCTATCGGGGTGACTTGGTCAATGCGGCTGCATTCACCGAAGAGGCTCGACGACCCAATCCCAGTCGAATGCTTGAGGCCTACTCACGTTCGGCCATCACCATGAATTTTGTTCGAGGCCTAGTCGATGGTGGATTTGCTGACCTGCATCACCCAGAGTACTGGGACCTGGGTTGGGTGGAGCACTCGCCCTTGGCAGAAGAGTTTCATCGCATCAGTCACAGCATTGGAAGTTCAGTGCGCTTTGTAGAGACCATCACTGGTCGAACGCCGGGCAGCTTGAAGCGAGTTGACTTTTTTACCTCTCATGAAGCACTGCACTTGGAATACGAGCGGGCACTGACGCGCGAGGTTCCTCGGCAGTGGGGCCATTTCAACCTGTCGACACATTTTCCTTGGATCGGTCTTCGAACCGCGCAGGTGGATGGTGCGCATATGGAGCTGATGCGGGGTATCCGAAATCCAGTTGGTATTAAAGTGGGACCGGGCACGTCAGCGGGTGAGATCAAGCAGCTATTGACTCACATCAATCCTGACAAGGAAGCGGGGCGCGTGGTGCTGATTCACAGGCTGGGCGCTGATGCCATTGATGCCGAATTGCCCGGGTTAATTGAAGCGGTCAAAGCCTCTGGCTCTCCTGTTCTTTGGATTTGTGATCCGATGCATGGCAATACAGAAAAAACCAGCAATGGCTATAAAACCCGTCAGTTTGGAAAAATCCAATATGAGGTGGAGCAGGCCATTGATATCCATGCCAAGATGGGCTCTCGACTTGGGGGTTTGCATCTGGAACTCACTGGAGAGAACGTCACCGAGTGTATGGGTGGTGCGCGTCGTCTCGATGAGACCGATTTGGTGACGGCTTATAAAACGACGGTGGATCCGAGGCTCAATTATGAGCAGGCCTTAGAGCTGGCGATGCTCGTTGTCAAAAAACATCGAAGCATCGCCTAGCAGCTCAGCACAGACAAAGCCCTTTTTACAGGAGGTCTCGGACGGCCTCGCGTTCTTCTCTTAACTCTTGGTCTGTTGCATCCATTCTCGCGCGCGAGAAGTCATTGATTGGCAGGTCTTGAACAATCGACCACTGACCCTCTTTGCAGGTGCACGGGAATGAATAGATCACGCCTGGCGCAATGCCATAGCTACCATCTGACGGGACAGCCATGGATACCCAATCATTGTCCCGTGTGCCCAATGCCCAGTCTCTAATGTGGTCAATGGCACTTGAGGCTGCCGAGGCAGCGCTGGATGCACCGCGAGCCTTGATGATGGCTGCGCCTCGTTGCTGGACCGTGGGGATGAAATCGTTTTCATACCAATTCATATCGACATCATCCATGATGCCGGCGCCGTTGATGGCCACATGATGAAGGTCTGGGTATTGAGTGGATGAGTGATTGCCCCAGATGGTCATCTGGTTGATCTGACTGTGATGGACGTCGAGTTTGCCGGCGAGTTGAGCTAAGGCTCGGTTATGATCCAAGCGGGTCATCGCCGTGAAGTTTTCGGCGGGAATGTCGGGGGCATTGGCCTGTGCAATCAGCGCATTGGTATTGGCGGGGTTACCGACCACCAACACTTTGACGTCTCGACTGGCGACCCGATTGAGGGACTGGCCTTGCGGGCCAAAGATTTTGCCATTTTCACTGAGAAGATCTGCTCTTTCCATGCCAGGACCGCGCGGTTTGGCGCCAACCAAAATCGCATAGTCTGCCTGATCAAAGCCCTCATCCAATTCGCTGGTGGCAATCACACCATGCACTAAATCAAAGGCCGCATCATCAATCTCCATTACCACGCCTTTGAGCATATCCAGAGCGGGCGGAATTTCAATCAGTTGCAAAATGACGGGCTGGTCTTTGCCGAGCATGTCGCCGGCAGCAATTCTGAAGATGAGCTGGTAACCAATCTGACCGGCTGCACCAGTAATGGCGACGCGAACAGGGGCTTTCATGATTCAGTTCTCCAATAAACGGGTCTTGAACCCTTATTTTAGCGCACTCTGTACGTTTAGATGGCGGTTCGAGACGACTGTGGTGGTTTTGAGTTAGGCTTGTATTTTCATTACGTGATCTCTAGTTGAGGAGTTAGCCAATATGCCTATCCCCGAATCCAAGCTCAACTCAGTCTGCCGCATACTCATTGCGGGCATTGCCTTCGCATTGATCGGGCCTGTCAATGCTTATGATCGGGTAACGGGCGAGTTATTCGCTACCCGCTCAGATGTGATGGGCCAACATGGGATGGCAGCCACTTCGCATCCCCTCGCCACCCAAATTGCGCTAGATATCCTCAAAGAAGGTGGGCATGCGGTGGATGCCGCGATAGCCGCCAATGCAGCGTTGGGGCTGATGGAGCCAACCGGCAATGGCTTGGGTGGCGACTTGTTTGCCATTGTATGGGATGCCGAAACAGAGACTTTAACGGGCTATAACGGTTCTGGGCGATCGCCGGAGAGCCTCACCTTAGATTGGTTTCAGTCAAACGGCTATGAGGACATTCCAAAAAGAGGGCCGCTGCCCGTCTCAGTGCCTGGGGTGATCGATGGGTGGTTTGCCCTGCATGATCGGTATGGTCGCCTCGAGATGGCTGAGGTGTTGGCGCCGAGCATTGAGTATGCCCGTCAAGGCCACCCCGTGCATGATTTGATTGCCTGGTACTGGGAGCGATCCGTGCCCATTTTGTCAGAGTATCCAGGGTTTGTAGAGCAATTCACGATCGATGGCCGAGCACCGCGTGCAGGAGAGCTATGGAAGAATCCCAATTATGCAGACACGCTCGAAATACTGGTCAACCAGGGTCGTGATGGGTTTTACAAAGGAGAGTTGGCGCGAAGAATCAGCGACTATATGCAAGCCAATGGGGGATTTTTGAGCTATGAAGATTTGGCCAATCACCAGGGCAATTGGGTGACACCAGTATCTACCAATTACAGAGGCTATGATGTCTGGCAGATTCCACCCAATGGCCAAGGAATTGCAGGCTTACAAATCCTCAATCTACTGGAGGCTTTTGATTTGGCCTCGTTTGGATTTGGTTCGCCTGAGCACGTGCACTTATTCGTGGAAGCCAAAAAGCTGGCTTTTGAAGACCGAGCCCGTCACTATGCAGATCCTGAATATATGGAGGTGGACGTTGATTGGTTGATCTCCAAAGACTATGCGGACGAACGACGTGAGTTGATCGATCCAGACCGCGCGGCACGCACAGTCGAGGCGGGGCGGCCACAACTCAATGAGGGGGACACCATCTATCTGACAACAGCCGATAAAGACGGCAACATGGTGTCTTTGATTCAGTCCAATTATCGAGGCATGGGCTCGGGGATGGCGCCTCCAGGCACGGGATTTATTTTGCAAAACCGAGGTGAAATGTTCGTTTTGAAAGAAGGCCACCCCAATACGTTTGCGCCCGGCAAGCG
>CAJXNU010000103.1 GCA_913057255.1 uncultured Wenzhouxiangella sp. | reverse complement strand
CTTATGCGACCAACTGCCCCCCGAGGCTGAAATGGCCCAGGCGGTGAACACGCTGATTCGTACGCCCACTGGTTGGTTGGGCACCAACACCGACGGTCAGGGTTTGGTGGATGATCTGATCCATCTCAAGGTGGGATTGGAAAACAAACGCCTCTTGCTCATCGGTGCCGGTGGAGCGGCCGCGGGTGTGTGTGGGCCGCTGCTACAAACCAACCCATCGACACTTGCCATTGTCAATCGCACGCCGAATCGGGCCGAGGCCTTATGTGCTCATCTCAATGACCCAAAAGCCCACGCGCTCTCGCTGACATCCACCGCTGCTCCGTTCGATCTGATCATTCAAGCCACCAGCGCTGGACACGAAGGTGAGATCTTGGCACCCCCATCGGCTTGGTTTGATCCACACACCCTGGTCTATGATTTGAACTACGGGCCGGCGCATGCGCCTTTTGCCCAGTGGGGATCAGAGCATGGCTTGGTGGTTTTTGATGGCTTGGGCATGCTGGTCCGACAAGCGGCCCTGTCGTTTAATTATTGGACAGGTTTTATGCCTGAGGCAGAGCCGGTGATGGCCAAGTTGCGCATGAACTAGTCGCTTGCAGGCACTGAGACGATTTCGTGTTCTTCCTTTTTAGGGTCGCTGATTAGCGCCGTCAATGCCCCGCCCCAGGCACAACCGCTGTCTAAACAAATCACTCGCTTTTTCACCATCAAGCCCAGCGTGGACCAATGACCAAAGACCACGGTCCAATCCTGCCATTCGGGATGACGGTGCACCCACCATGGCGCAAACCCCTTGGGTGGTTTATTGGGATTGCCTTTGGCATCGAGTTCCAATCGCCCATCGGCATCACAAAATCGCATGCGCGTAAACACATTGGTGATGGCCCGAAGCCGTTTGAAGTGTGGCTGATGAGGACGCCAGCGTCGCGGGCGGTTGCCGAACATGTGCTCGAAAAACGCTTTGGGCTCGGTGGCCAAGGCATGCGCCAACTCTTGGGCTCTGGCCTCGGTGGCCGCTACGCCCCAACGGGGATCAATACCAGCATGCACCACCGCCAACCCATGCGTGCTGTTTTTCCAAAATAAGGGGCGGGTTCGAAGCCAGTCGAGCAAGTCTTGGCCATCATCGGCTTTGACAATCGTATTGAATTCTGGGTTTTTCTTACGTTGTCTGGGCTTTTGATAAGCGTAACGCAGCAGCGCCAAATCATGATTGCCCAAGACCGTCTCCGCCCCCTCTCCAAGGCCGTAGACAAACCGTAAGACCTCCAGTGACTGCCCTCCGCGATTGACCAAGTCTCCGACAAACCGGAGACGGTCTTCTGTCGGATCGAATCGGACTTTGTCGAGCAAGCGCTCCAAGGCATCAAAAGAGCCGTGCACATCCCCAATGACGATTTGGCGCTTCACATCCACTCTCAATCAGCGGGCCCATCGCCCGCCGTCTGCACCTTATCAAAGGTGACAAACGTCATGGCATAGGCATTGGCCTCATCAGCCGGATGGGTCTGAGTGTCGCTGACCTGCCAGTGGCGCTCATCCATGACTGGAAACCACGTATCCCCCTCAATCTTGGCATCAATTAAGGTGAGATAGAGACGATCCGCCATGGGCAGGGTCAGCGCATAAATCTCACCGCCGCCGATCACATCGACCACCTCTTCATCTCGCCCAGCCAATGCAGATAAGGCTTCATCGATGCTGGGATAGACCATCACCCCCTCAGGTACCGTGGGATTACTTCGACTGATCACCACGTTGAGTCGGCCGGGCAAGGGCTTGCCGAGGCTTTGGATAATGGACTCAAAAGTCTTTCTGCCCATCACCACGGGGTGGCCTAAGGTCACTTCTTTGAAGTGCTTGAGATCACGTGGCAGGTGCCAAGGCATGGCGCCGTTGTGGCCGATCACACGATCGCGTGTCATCGCTGCCACCAGATGAATCGAGGGTTTGTTCATGACCACATCACCGACCCATTAAATAGCAATCGGCGCTTTAATGGCCGGGTGCGGGTCATAGCCCACCAACTCAAAGTCTTCATACACAAAATCTTCAAGACGTTTCCGGTCAGGATTGAGCTCGAGTTTGGGTAAAGGCCTGGGTTCACGCGAGAGCTGTTCTTTGACTTGGTCGATGTGGTTTAAATAGATGTGGGCATCACCGAAAGTGTGCACGTAATCGCCTGGCTTGAGACCGACCACCTGCGCCATCATGTAGGTCAGCATGGCATAGGAAGCGATATTAAACGGCACGCCCAAAAAACAATCGGCAGAGCGTTGATAGAGCTGACAGCTCAACCGACCATCAGCCACGTAGAACTGAAACAGGCAATGACATGGCGCGAGTGCCATGCGACCCTGGGCCACATTGTCTTGCGGTGAGATCGACTCATCGGGCAAATCGGCGGGGTTCCAAGCACTCACCACATGCCGTCTGGAGTTGGGCTTTTGTTTGAGCTGTTCAACCACCTCTGTCAGCTGATCGATCACCCGACCATCGGCCGTCGGCCAAGAGCGCCACTGCGCTCCATACAACGGGCCAAGTGAACCATCCTCCGCCGCCCACTCATCCCAAATGCTGACACCCACATCATTCAAGGACCGCACGTTGGTATCTCCTCGAATAAACCAGAGCAATTCATGGATGATGGAGCGAAGATGGAGCTTCTTGGTCGTGACCAATGGCAGGCCTTCACTGAGATCGAACCGCATCTGATGACCAAAAATGCTTAGCGTGCCTGTGCCGGTTCGATCATCGCGTTGGCTGCCGTGATCCAAAATGGTTTGTAAAAGGTCTAAATACACTCGCATGCCTGATCCTTATTCAATGGCATTGTTTTGATGCAATCTAAAATCACTTCTTTTTGTTTTGCTGGGTTTTCTTTTTAGCCGATGCTGCCTCAGTACTGGCCACCGAACCACCGAGCACGCCACGCCTGGCCATCAGCCACAAGACCACGCCGGCCACCACCATGGGCACCGACAGCAACTGACCTTGGGTGAGCCAATCAAATGCGACAAATCCTAAGTGCGCATCCGGCTCTCGGAAAGTTTCTGCGATGAATCGAAACACACCATAGCCGATCAAGAAAAAGCCCGACACCGCACCCACGGGACGTGTTCTGCTCGAGTACCACCACAACAAAGCAAACAACGCCAGCCCCTCAAGGCCGGCCTGGTAGAGCTGCGAGGGGTGTCTTGCAAGCTCATCACCAGCGGCTGGGAAAACCATGCCCCATGACACATCGGTGGGCCGGCCCCAGAGCTCACCGCCAATAAAGTTGCCGATCCGGCCGGCCGCTAGGCCCGTTGGCACCAGTGGCGCGACGAAATCAGCCAAGCGAAAGAATCCAATGCCGAGGTGGCGTCCATAAAACCACATCATGGTGATCACGCCCAAAAGCCCACCATGGAAACTCATGCCACCGTCTCGGATGTTTAAGACCATCAACGGGTTGGCCAAGAACTCAGCGGGCACATAAAACAGCACATAGCCCAAGCGCCCGCCAGCGATCACCGCAATCACCCCCCAAAACAACAAATCGGAGACCTCGGCCGGTTGGAGCGGCGCGCCCGGCTGTTTGGCTCTGATGGACCCAAGCCACCAAAACAAACCAAAGGCCACTAGGTACATCAAGCTGTACCAGTAGATATCAAATCCAAAAAGGCTCAGGGCGACGGGGTCAATCTGGTGGATCAGGGGTTGGTTGGCCATGGCTCATTATCGCATGGGCTTTGTCACCCGCAATACCGTAGAATGGCGCTGATGAGTGTTTTGTTGCCCAATATGCATGCACTGATGGTGCTCGTGCTGGTGCTGGTGGCACTGGTGCTGTTTTCCCGTGAGCGCATTCCGCTAGAGACCAGCTCTTTGGTGGTCTTGGTGGTTCTCACCATCGGATTTCAGCTGTTCCCATATACCGCCGTCGACGGCAGCACGCTCAGATCCATCGACTTTTTCCAAGGGTTTGGGCATCAAGCCCTGATTGCCGTCTCCGCATTGATGATCCTAGGCGAGGGTTTGATCCGATCGGGCGCATTGGAACCGGTGGGTCGGTTCTTAACCACCATCTGGCGCAAGTCGCCCGCACTTTCGATGCTGGGTACGCTTTTGGTCTGTGCGGTGTTAAGCGCCTTTATTAACAACACGCCCATTGTGGTGATGTTGCTCCCCATCTTATTGGGGGTGGCCTTGCGAACGGGCCGGTCATCCTCTGGCATGCTCTTGCCCGTTGGGCTGATCAGTATTGTTGGCGGCATGGCCACCACCATTGGTACCTCAACCAATCTCTTGGTGGTGGGTGTGGCGGCCGACATGGGCGTGGCCGAATTTCAAATGTTTGATTTCTTTTTGCCTGCTGCCATCGCCGGTGGGGTCGCCATCTTGTATTTGTGGCTGATCGCGCCCCGTCTCTTGCCTGAACGGCAAGTGCCCATGAAATCACCGGTGAAGCGTCTCTACACCGCACAAATCCGTTTGCATGAGGGAAGCCAGGCGGCGGGATCCACCCTGGCCGAAGCGATTGATCTTTGCCGTGGCGAATTGAAGGTGGAAAAAATCCAGCGTGGGCCGGGGGTCTTTGTCACGCCACTGCCCGATGTGGTCTTGACCGCAGGCGACCGTATCACCACCACCAATACCCAAGACAACTTAAGAGAGTTCGCGCACCTTCTCGGTGGCAAATTATTTTCTGGTGACATCGAAGTCGATGACACCCACCCACTAGACTATGCCAAACAAAACCAAGTCATTGCTGAGGTCGCCATCACCCCCAACTCAAAACTCTTGGGGGTTCGGATTGGTCAAGCCCGTCTGCTCTCGCGATACAAACTTCGATTATTGGCGCTCCATCGCTTTGATCGCGAAGACGAAACCCGCGCCACGGGTGTGGATAACACCGTCTTAAAATCTGGGGATGTGCTGTTGGTGCAATCGGGTCCCAAAGACCTCAGCACGCTCAAAGAAGGCGGCGATTTCTTGGTCTTGGATGGGGGTGTCGATCTGCCCAAGACCGCGAAAGCTCCGATGGCCCTGGGCATCATGGCCGCCGTGATTTTGGTGGCTGCCGTTGGCTTATTGCCCATTGCCATCAGTGCCATTTTGGGTGTTTTAGCGCTATTGGTGACCCGCACACTCACTTGGCAAGAAGCCATGGGGGCACTTTCTGTTCAAGTCATTATGATCATTGTGGCCAGTTTGGCTCTGGGCATGGCCTTAATGCGAACTGGCGCGGCCGACTGGCTCGCCCAAGCGTTTTTATCCATCAGCTTTGGCGCGCCAGGGTTTGCGATTTTGGGCTTTTTGATGTTGGCCATGGCGGCTCTGACCAATGTGGTCTCCAACAACGCCGCAGCGGTGATCGGCACACCGATTGCGATTTCAGTGGCTCAGCAATTGATGTTGCCGGCAGAGCCTTTCGTCTTGGCCGTTTTATTTGGCGCCAATTTAAGCTTTGCCACACCCATGGCCTATCAGACCAATTTGCTGGTGATGAACGCCGGTGGCTATAAGTTCAATGACTTTGTGCGTGTGGGCCTGCCATTGATGATGTTGCTGTGGCTGGTGCTCACCGCCACGCTCACCTATGCATATCAGCTCTAAGCTCAACTGGATCGGCTGTGCTTGCCTCATCGCCTGCTTTTTAGGTGGTGGCCTCGCCCATGCTGAGACCAAAGAGAGGCTCATCAGTCTAGCGCCACATCTCACTGAGCTGACTTTTGCCGCAGGTGCCGATGATGCGCTCGTTGGGGTAGTGGCCTACTCTAACTACCCTGTTGAAGCCCAACAACTGCCTCAGATTGGTGATGCTTTCCGGTTTGATATGGAAGCGATTGTGTCACTACAGCCCACCATTGCCTTAGCCTGGCGTGGTGGCACACCCGCGGTGGTCGCAGAGCAATTGCAAAGCCTGGGCATTGAAGTGGTTTGGATCACCACCGACTCATTCCAAGACATTGCCGAGGCTTTGAGGTTGATTGGTCGGGTGGCCGGAGATGAGTCCGTGGCCGAGCAGGCCGCAGCAGACTTCCTAGCGACCATTGCCCGTTTTGAGGCAGACCAAGATCAGACATTGAATGAAGAGCCCGTGGCCATCTTCTACCAAATCTCAGACCGTCCCTTGTATACCTTCGGCGGTCGGCACGTCATCAATGAGGTGTTTGAAATCTGCGGGGGAGAAAATATTTTTGCCACGCTGGATACCGAAGCGCTCTCAGTGGATCGAGAAGCGGTCTTGCTCCGGCAACCCGACCTGATTATTGCTGGGCTTCCCGAACCAAGTGACTCTGCAGACCATGACCCGCTGAGTCAGTGGATCCCTCATCAACAAGGCGCGCTCTCCGATACGCAATTCCACCGCGTGGATCCCAATTTATTGGTCCGGCCCACTGCTCGCATTGTTGAAGGAATTGAGACACTGTGTGCATTGACTCAATCCATCAGCCAACCATCCACGCCATGACCACTGAGCGTCGCGAATACATCGAAATCGAAAAACCGGGTGGTTACGATGTGTTGCAGCTCTGTAGCGGCCCCATCCCCAAGCCTAAGCCTCAAGAAGTGGTCATTGCCTGTGAGGCCTGCGGTCTCAATTATGCCGACGGCATCATCCGCATGGGCCTATATGCCTCAGCGAAAAAATTACATGGTTACCCCATCACGCCGGGTTTTGAAGTGGCCGGACGGATTCATGCCCTCGGCGAGGATGTGGCCGATCAATTCCAAATCGGTGACGAGGTCATTGGGCTGAGTTTGTTTAACGGCTACACCAGCCATTTGTGCTTGCCGATTGAAGGCGTGTTTAAAAAACCCCATCGTCTCTCTTTTGAACAAGCCGCGAGCATCCCCACGGTCTTCCTCACCGCCTGGTGGATGGTTCACCGACAAGTCCATCCCAGACCCGGCGAGACTTGGCTCATCCATTCAGCCGCCGGCGGTGTGGGCTCGGCACTCTTGCAAATCGCCCGGCTTGCCAAAGTTCGCGCCATTGGCGTGGTGGGTGCGCCTCATAAAATCGAACACGCCAAAGCCATGGGTGCTGAGGAGGTCATTTGTCGATCAGAACAATCGCTGTGGGAACAAGCACAAAAGCTCAGCCCCAATGGCTATGATGCGATTTTTGATGCCAATGGGGTGGCGACCTTGGGAGAGAGCTATCGTCATTTGGCACCCACTGGCCGCGTGGTGGTCTATGGCTTTGCCAGCATGTTGCCCCACGATGGCCGGCTGAATTGGTTCAAGTTGGCTTGGAACTGGCTGAGAACGCCTCGCTTTAATCCCATGAAAATGACCCAAGACAATCGAAGCGTGTTGGCGGCCAATTTAAGTTTCTTGCAATCACATGCCCCGAGCTTAAGAGAGGGCATGCTGTGGCTGCTAGACCGATTCGAGGCGGGCGAGATTGAGCCTTTGCCCGTCGAATCCTATCCATTGGCGCGAGCGGCGGATGCGCAAAAAAGAATCGAATCGGGTCAAAGCATTGGTAAACTGGTGTTAACGCCAAACAAGGGTTGACCCCGCCATGTCATCCAGCCTGTCATTAATTGCCTCTCGCCTCGGCCTTCTTGGCCCCGTGCTTCTCGTTGTCTTGACCATGAGCCTCTCTGCCAACGCGCTCGGTTGGTCTCGCTATGGCCATGAGACCACCGGCTATTTGGCCATGCGCCATCTAACCCCTGAGGCAAAGGCCCAGATCGATGCCATCTTGGGCGAAGAAACGCTGGGATCAGTGGGTGCTTGGGCCGATCAAGTGCGGGGCGATCGACGAGAGACGGCGCCCTATCA
>CAJXNU010000102.1 GCA_913057255.1 uncultured Wenzhouxiangella sp. | reverse complement strand
CGCGCATCGACATAATGGTCCGTTGTGTTGAGATAGTGGGTGCGCAGCTGAGTCCAGATCGCACGAGAAAACAAACGTTCGCCTAAGACCTGCTCGAGTTGATTGATGGTATCGTGAATCGCCGCGTCATAAAGCGCGTATCTAGCAGCCACATCCTGTGTCATGCCCGCGCGGTCACAGGCGATGAAGCGGCGCTTGGCGCGGCGGGTGATGTCCGAAAAACTGGCGTTGTAATCTTCGAAGGCTGTAAGGATACAGCTCAAGCCCGCCTCAACTTTTTCTTGTTGAGGCGTTTTACTCATGCATCCTCATGCAGGCCACTATCGCGCCAACCTGAAGTGATTGGATAGCGTCGATCACGTCCAAAAGCACGACGGGTGATGCGCGGACCAGGTGCCCCTTGGCGCCTTTTGTACTCGGCACCCAAGACCATGCCCGCCACTTGACGGACCACGGCCTCATCGAACCCAGCAGCGACAATCTCACCGATGGGCTGATCCAGCTCGACGTAGCGAGTAATGATCTCATCAAGTACCGGGTACGGCGGCAGCTTGTCTGCATCAAGCTGATCTGGCGCCAACTCTGCCGACGGGGGCCTATCAATGACGCCTTGGGGGATGGCTTCCGATCGAGTGTTTCGGTAATTCGACAGCTCATAGACGACCGCTTTTAAGCAGTCTTTAATGGGGCTAAAGCCACCACACATATCGCCATAGATGGTTGAATAACCGGTGGCCAATTCACTTTTGTTGCTGGTCGCCAGAGGCAAATGTCCAAACTTATTGGACAAGGCCATAATCAGATTGCCCCGTGCTCTGGCCTGAAGATTTTCTTCTGTAAAGTTTTCTCGCCGACCAGCAAAAACCTCAGCCAATTGGTTGAGCATGGCCTGATAGATGGGCTCGATGGATATGTTCTCGTGTTGCAATCCAAGCATATTGATCTGTTCGGTTGCAAGAATCAACGATAGCTCGGCAGTATGACGAGAGGGCATCATGACAGCGAGCACATTCTCAGGCCCCAAGGCATCGGCCGCCAATGCAGCACACAGGGCAGAATCGATACCGCCCGATAGTCCCAACACAACCGATTGGAATTTATTTTTTCGGGCATAGTCTCGAAGCCCACAAGTCAAGACTTCATAAATCACGGGGAGATCATCTGTTTCACCTTTCGGCCAATGAAGATAATCAAACCGACCCGACTCCAGCTCAAACTCAACGAGCAATAGGACCTCTTCACACAGCAAAGCGGGCGCAGAAAGAGAACCCTTACCATCAATGGCCAGAGAATGGCCGTCAAAGACCAGCTCATCTTGTCCACCGACACAGTTGAGATACAAGATTGGCAGGCCCGTCTCTCCGTGCCGCTCTTTTAAAATTTTTGCTCGGTCTTGATGCTTGTGTTGGTAGTAAGGAGACGCATTGGCTGAAACCAGCAGCTGGGCACCGGCTTCTTTTGCAGCGCGCGCTGCCTCGGGTGTCCATGTGTCTTCACAGATCAAGACGCCCACTCGAACGCCAGAGACCTCGATGACCAAGGGTTGATCACCCGACACAAAATAGCGCCGTTCATCAAACACGGCGTAATTGGGCAAATCCCATTTGTCATAGCAACCGATCACTTGGCCATCGCGCAGCCAGGAAGCAGAGTTAAATCGCTGATTGCCATCGGCTCTTGGATGACCGATGATGACATCAATGCCATGGACGTGCTGCGCAATGTCTTGGAGAGTTTGGTCGCTGCGACGCATGAAACCCGGTCTTAGCACCAAGTCTTCGGGCGGATAACCGGTGAGCGCCAACTCTGGCAAGACCAACAGGTCAGCACCCTGTTGATCTCTCGCTTCCCGAATGAGATCTAGAATTTGATCGTGGTTGGCCGTGATGTGGCCAACCTCGAAGTCAAATTGAGCCAGTGCAATTTTCAGCTCAAACGGCCTGCAATGGCGGCGCCAAGTTCGACAGGTGAGCGTACCGTGGTGACACCCGCCTCTTCTAGCGCCTGATATTTCGCCTCAGCTGTCCCTTTGCCACCTGAGATGATGGCACCAGCGTGGCCCATGCGCTTGCCTGGAGGTGCAGTCACGCCGGCAATGTAGCCCACGACTGGCTTGGTGACATGATCGGCAATAAATTCAGCCGCATCTTCTTCTGCGCTGCCACCAATCTCACCGACCATAATGATCCCCTCGGTGGCCTCATCTTCTTGGAACAGCGACAAGCAATCCACAAAGCTCATGCCGTGAATGGGGTCGCCACCAATGCCAATACAGGTGGTCTGTCCCAAACCCACTTGTGTGGTTTGAAACACAGCCTCATAGGTCAACGTGCCCGAACGAGAAACCACGCCCACCCGTCCTGGCTTGTGAATTTGACCTGGCATGATCCCGATCTTGCACTCACCCGGCGTGATGATGCCCGGACAATTGGGTCCAATGAGAGTCACATCGTCATAATGCGCGAGTGCGGCTTTAACGCGCATCATATCGAGCACTGGGATGCCTTCAGTGATGCAGACAATCACTCGAATGCCCGCATCGGCTGCTTCTAAAATGGCATCGGCTGCAAACGGCGGTGGGACAAAAATCATGGATGCATCAGCACCCACCCCTTGAACGGCCTCATCGACTGTGTTGAAGACTGGGCGGTCTAAATGTTTCTGGCCACCTTTGCCGGGTGTCACACCGCCGACCAATTGGGTACCGTAGGCAATCGCTTGTTCTGAGTGAAACGTTCCCTGTGCCCCAGTGAAGCCTTGGGTAATGACGCGTGTATCTTTATTGATTAAAACACTCATGATTCATGCATTCCTTCAAGCTTGGACCGCTGCGACCGCTTTGCGGGCACCGTCATTGAGATCATCGGCTGTAATAATGGTCAAGCCACTGTCGGCTAAAAGCTTTTTGCCTTCATCAACATTGGTGCCTTCTAATCGGACCACCACGGGCACATTCAAATCGATCTCTCGAACCGCGTTGATGATGCCTTCTGCAATCAAATCACAGCGAACAATGCCACCAAAAATATTGACCAAGATGGCCTCGACACTGTCACTTGTGAGGATAAGTTTGAAAGCCTCTTTGACACGTTCGGCGTTGGTGCCGCCGCCCACATCCAAGAAGTTGGCTGGTTCACCACCGGCGAGTTTGATCACATCCATCGTCGCCATGGCAAGGCCTGCGCCATTCACCATGCAGGCGATGTTGCCATCGAGTGTCACATAGTTAAGGTCGTGCTTGCTGGCCGCCAATTCGGTCGGATCTTCTTGCGATTCATCACGCATCTCCGCCAGATCAGGGTGGCGATAAAGCGCATTGTCATCGGCATTGAGCTTGGCATCTAGGGCACTTAAGTTTCCTTCCCCATCGATAATCAATGGGTTGACTTCTATCAGACCAATGTCTTTTTCAATAAAGAGCTTGTAGAGGCTAGCCATGATTTTAGTCAACTGACCCACTTGGCGCGCATCGAGCCCCATGCTAAAGCCAATTTGTCTGGCCTGATACGGCATAAAGCCGGCCGCTGTATCCATCACAGCCGTCATGATTTTCTCAGGTGTTTCGGCAGCCACTTGCTCGATGTCCACACCACCGGCTGCTGAGCCCATAAAAACAATAGATTTATGCTCGCGATCAACCAAAGCGCCCAGGTATAACTCTTGTTTGATGTCTGTGGCCTCAGCGATCAAGACGCTATTTACGGGGAGCGCCAAACCACCGGTTTGGTATGTCTCGATGTTCATGCCCAGCATGCGCTCAGCTTCGGCTCGAACCTGATCTAGGCTATCAGCCAATTTCACGCCACCGGCTTTGCCACGCCCTCCTGCATGGACTTGGGCCTTCACCACCCATTCCGTGCCCCCAACTTTCTTCGCTGCCTCAACCGCTTCATCGGGTGTGGTTGCAAGCTCACCTTTTGGCACCGGAATGCCATACTCAGCAAACAGGTTCTTTGCCTGATATTCATGAAAATTCATTTGGTTTGGTTCCCTGGGTCGTCAGTTAGTAGAAGATCGCCACCTAGCCGCTTATTTTGATGGATTGACCCCGAATTATCAAATAAAGGCGGTGTTTTCCGGTTCATTTTACCGTCAAAATCCGATCGAGTGGCGATTGCGGTCGGTGGCATGATTCCGCACATGCATACCGGACCTGTTTGGCAGCAACCCATCGAATCGGCATTGATTGGACAAAGCCCCGAGATACGGGTGGTGAAAGAGCAAATTGGCCGTCTCGCACCCATCGATATCACCACACTCATTCAGGGACAGTCCGGCACCGGCAAAGAGCTGGTGGCACGCTTGATTCATCATCACAGCCGGCGCCGCTCGAAACCGTGGGTGGCCATCAATTGTGGTGCCATCCCCTCTGATTTGTTCGAAAGTGAATTATTTGGTCATTGCGAAGGGGCATTCACGGGTGCCAACCGCCGAAAAAAGGGACTTTTCCAAATGGCGCATCGTGGCACCGTATTTTTAGATGAGGTTGGGGAGCTCCCGCTGGTGATGCAGGTCAAGCTGCTGCGTGTCATCGAGGAGCGCAGCATCCGGCCCCTTGGCTCAGAGACTGAACACCCCATCGATATCCGACTGATCGCAGCAAGCCATCGAGACTTGGGTCAAATGGTGGAACAAGGGCATTTCCGGATTGATCTTTACCACCGTTTGAAGGTGGCTCAGATTGACCTTCCCTGTCTAAGAGACATCTCACAAGATTTACCGCAATTGATCTCTTTTTTTCTTGACCAAGCCGCCAAAGAACTCAAGCTTCCGGTAAAACCGATGACTGACCGAGCGCACCTGGCTTTTCAACGGCATCTCTTTAAAGGCAATATTCGAGAATTGAAACATTGTTTGAGTGCTGCTTTGCTATGGTCTACGGGACCCAAGATCGATATCGAAGATCTGCCCCTGCGATCACCTTCCGGCATCGATGAAACTCGGCCTGACGAATCACTCGATCCTTGCCAATCGCTAGATGATAGCTTGCAGCGCACCGAACAAGCACTCATTCACCGCGCACTCTCAGAAAATCACCAAAACCACCGTGCCGCGGCCAGACAGCTCCAAATCAGTGAGCGCTCGCTGCGCTACCGGCTCAAAAAACATCAACAATGACTGTGTCCTGAGTGGATTCAGGGCGTTGTTGAGAAAACTGTACTGAGCTGTGTCACAATGAAGTGGTATTCAAAGCGACACGACGATTCTCTTATGGCTTCAAACCCAGCCTTCTTGGGCACTGGTCTCACCAGTGGTCACCAGCTGTTGGATGCATTCCAGCAGGTGAGACAAACCACCAATAAAATGGCTGAGGGCTTAAGTCCTGAAGACCAGAATCTTCAGTCGATGCCTGGGGCAAGCCCAATGAAGTGGCATCGCGCGCACACCACTTGGTTTTTTGAAACATTTGTTCTCAAACCGCATGTTGATCGATGGGGATTTGCCTATCGGCCCATCGACGAGCAATTTGCTTATTTGTTCAACTCTTATTACAACGGCGTGGGCGCACAATTTCCTCGAGCCCATCGAGGCCTGATGTCACGCCCAGACTGTCAAGAAGTGGATGCTTATCGACAGCACGTCGATGATGCAATGGTTGATCTACTAGAGCGCGTCCCTGAGGCAGAGCTCAAGCCGCTACAAGAGTTGGTGGTGCTGGGCTTAAATCATGAGCAACAACATCAAGAGTTAATGGTCACTGATCTCAAACACGCTTTCAGTTTCAATCCAATCGCACCCGCATGGACGAGAAGACCGGATCCCATGGGGCCTGCCGCCGAACAATCTTGGACCAAAATGACTGGAGGATTGGTCCAAATTGGGCACGATGGGGACGATCACTCCAAGCCATTGGCCTTTCACTTTGACAATGAGACACCATCGCATACGGTCTACCTAGAAGACTTTGCACTCGCCAGACGCCCCGTCACCTGTGGGGAATACCTGGAGTTCATGCGAGATGATGGCTACAAAAACGTCAACCTTTGGCTCTCCGATGGCTGGGCCTGGCGTCGCGACAATGAGATCGAAGCGCCGTTGTATTGGAAAAATGAGGACGGTGCTTGGTTTTTGCAGACTTTGGGCTGCTGGCGAGAGGTCGATCCCGAGGAGCCAATCTGTCACATCAGCTTTTATGAAGCGCATGCTTTTGCGCTATGGGCAGGTGCGCGCCTTCCGACTGAAGCAGAATGGGAAACAGCGGCGCGGACTCTGCCCGATGGCTCTGAAGTCAACGGGCATTTTGCTAGTACTTACCGCTATCACCCAGCCAGCCGACCGGATGACAAAACCAAAGCGCAGGAACCGCTTGTTCAAATGTTTGGTGATGTGTGGGAATGGACCGCATCGAGTTACGCACCCTACCCTGGATTTAAGGCAGTGAAAGGCGCCATCGGGGAATACAACGGCAAATTTATGGCCAATCAAATGGTTCTACGTGGCGGCAGCTGTGCCACACCAGAAAATCACATTCGAGTGAGCTACAGAAATTTTTTCTACCCACCCGACCGCTGGCAATTTAGTGGGCTCAGGTTGGCGCGAGATCTCTAATGCTCGATCGGGTGACCCAGTGCGTGACACAACTAGGCAATAAACGACTGATACGATGAATGATTTTGAGATAGATGTCATCCAGGGCCTTTCACACTCACCGAAATTTTTGCCCTGCAAATACCTCTATGATGAAAAAGGCTCTGATTTGTTTGAGCAGATCTGTGAGACGAAAGACTACTATGTCACACGGGCAGATTTAGAGCTTCATCAAACAAAGCTTCCCGAAATCAGCCAGCTCATTGGCCCTCATGCCCACATCATTGAATTTGGTTCTGGTGCGGGCACAAAAACACAACAATTGCTCTCATCACTCACCGAGCCTAGGGCCTACACCCCTATTGAAATTTCCCCAACAGCACTCGCCTTGTCGGTGGAGACATTACAGTCCATATTTCCCGATCTCAGCATCATTCCCCTAGAGGCGGACTACACACAAGACATTGATCCCGATGATTTGCGCCTAGACCCGCCGGCCCGTCGGCGCGTGGTGTATTTCCCTGGATCAACCATTGGTAATTTCACGCGGGAAGAAGCGCGGGGCTTCTTGACCAGAATGGGCAAGATTGCCCAGCAAAATGGTGCTGTTTTAGTGGGCGTTGATCTCATTAAGCCCATTCCCGAGTTATTGCGTGCCTACGACGATGATGAGGGCATCACCGAGAGATTTAATAAAAACCTGCTCGTTCGGCTTAAAGAGGAGCTGGGTGCTGAGCTTGATCTTGACGCCTTCAAACATGAGGCTCGGTTTAATTCAGAACTCAACCGAATAGAAATGCATTTGGTTGCGACAAAACCCACCAGCATTCGTGTCGCTCAGCATCATTTTCATTTGGCGGCGGGCGAGACCATACATACCGAGAGCTCGCACAAATACACCATCGAAGATTTTCAAGCTTTAGCAAAAGAAGCGGGGCTCATAGCCGAGCGGGTCTGGTTAGATGAGGGGGCACGATTCAGTATGCACTACCTCGTGCCCGACCCATCTAAAGGAAGACTCAATCAGTAGCCGGCCGCTTGTCCATCCTTTCGAGACTCGGATGCGCCACGGTAAATTCGAACGGGCGGATTGGCATTCTCATCGACCTCAACCATGATGGCCTGATAGCCACCATAAGGACCTCTGGCCCAACTGACGGTATGCCCTTTATCGATCAGGGCTCGAATGGTCGAGTAGGGGAATCCAGACTCTAGGTTAATCACTCCCCCATCGATCATTTGAATGGCCTGGCCTGTGGGCTCAGTTGAGCCTGTGTGATGAATTCGTGGTGCATCTCCTGCCTCTTGCAGACCCATACCAAAATCTACCAAATTCATCACAATTTGGGCATGGCCTTGTGGCTGCATGCCGCCGCCCATGAGTCCGAAACTCACCCAAGGTGCTCCGTCTTTTGTAATGAATGCCGGGATGATCGTGTGGAAGGGGCGCTTGCCGGGCGCAAACGTATTGGGGTGGCCTTCTTTCAAAACGAACATTTCACCTCGGTTTTGCAAAATAAATCC
>CAJXNU010000101.1 GCA_913057255.1 uncultured Wenzhouxiangella sp. | reverse complement strand
CCACACCCGCCAAGCGCCAGTCAGAAAAAAGTCGCTCATCCGGCGCGTCGTGAATTGCGGGGTCAGCGACGGTGACCACAAACCCTTGAGCATCTAAAAAATTCACCAGCCATCCACCCAGTCGGCCAGCACCGCCGATCACTAGCGCGCTCTTACCTTCTCCACGATGGGCTCTTTTGACCTGCTCTCGCTCCTGCCGCGTCAATGAGGCCTCAATCAAGCGGGCCACGAGATCCTCAGCCAGATCAGGATCCACATCTAAACTTAGCGCATGCGCTCTGACCCCATCGAGCACTTCCCGCTCTCTTCGAAAATCCCTCAACTGACGTCCAGCTGCTGCTTTAATCGCCCCGATCTCCGAGACAATGGCTTGGCGTTTGGCAGCAAGCTCCACCAGCGTTTGATCGACCACATCAAGCGATTGGCGGAGCTCGTTTAGGCGAGTGTGTGTATCTTGATCGGACATGGTGAGACGACAACCTCTTAGATTGATGTGAAAAAGCACTCGCATCTGGATAAATGACTCGCGCTATGATCGGTCTATGTTAACCAATTTACTCCATCAAACCGCAAGGCTGGCTTGTTTGCTCTTGGCCTTTGGGATGCTCAGTGTGATGGCTCAGTCCGAAGAAACACTGCTCCTCGATGACTTCCAAAGTGGCGATGGGCAGTCGGTCTTCGGCACCCGCTGGTCAGGTTTTAGCGATCGAGTCATGGGCGGCTTGTCGGATCTCAATCTCGGCTATCAGCGCCTGGCCGATGATAGTCTCTCTCTTCGGCTCTCTGGCGAAGTCCGTCTGGAAAACAATGGTGGCTTCATCCAAGCCAGACTGCCACTGGATAAAAATGGCACACGATTGGATGTTAGCGAATGGACGGGGGTTCGAGTCACCGCCAGGGCTCAGCCGGGTGCCTACTATATTCACTTGAGAACGCGGGCCACTTGGCTCCCATGGCAATACTATGGCGCCAAGATTCCGGTGAGTGGCGCCCAAGAGTGGATGACCATGGATATCCCATTCAGTGAATTTAAAGGCGAATCGACTCGACGTTCGCTGGATGTCTCGTCACTCAAAAGTATCGGCATTGTGGCCTATGGTGAGGCATTCACTGCAGACATTGAGGTCATTGAGCTGGCCTTTTACCGCTAGCCTTTCACTGCTAATCTCGGACCACCAAAATCACTCACACTGCTGGGCGATGATGGCATCCACCATAACCGCGCACCGCTCGAGTTCTGAGATCTCCACATACTCATTGGGTTGATGGGCCTGATCAATCGAACCTGGCCCACACACAATCGCAGGCAAGCCGTGTCCTTTAAAATTGCCACCCTCGGTGGCAAAAGCCACTTCCCCGCTGCCGCCAGCCTGAACGCCTGGCAAAGCCCTCACCCATTCCTCGATACCAGCTTCTGGTGACGGGATGAGTGGGGGCACGCGCGCAATCGCCTCCGTGACGATGGATGCCTGTGGGGCGTGGCGCTGTAAATCAGGCAATACGTCGGAGCGCACCCAATCGGTCAAGGCATCGAGTATCTCATCAGGATCTTCACTGGGTAGCGCACGATACTCCCAGTGAAACTCGCACTTGGATGGCAAGATATTGATTGCGGTACCTCCTTCAATCAAACCCACTTGCACTGTGGTGTAGGGTGGCTCACACCCGCCCGCTCCACCCTCATGGCGCTTAGCCTCACCCAATTGATAAAGCTTTTCGATCATTCGGGCTGCGGCAAAAATGGCGCCCGCCCCGCGATGTGGTTGACTTGAATGGGCAGCCAAACCGGTGATGCTTGTCTTAAAGACATTAATGGACTTGTGGGCTTTGACCACCTGCATACAGGTGGGCTCCCCAACCAAGATCCACTTTGGAGGCGCCAAATTGGCCATCAGATCTTCAATTAGGCGATCGACACCAATGCAGCCGACTTCCTCGTCATATGACATCGCCAAGTGGATGGGTCTTTTCAGTGAGGTCCGATCGGCGGATTCTAAACAAGCCATACACACAGCCAAAAAACCTTTCATATCAGCGCTACCGCGCCCATACAGACGTCCATCGGACTCGGTCAGTTTGAAAGGATCCGTCGACCAGTCTTGGCCGGCCACAGGCACCACGTCGGTGTGCCCAGATAAGACGATGCCATCCGGCCCCTCCGGTCCAAATGAGGCCAACAAATTGGCTTTTTGGCGCTCATCATCCCAAGTCCGACGACACCGCGCTCCCAGTCCAGTTAGCCACTGTTCGGCCCAATCAATCAAGGGCAAATTCGAGTCGGCTGAGACCGTCTCAAAGCCCACCAGTTGAGTCAGCAATTCAATACTTCGATCCGTATTTGTCATTTAATCATCCACTGTTCAAGGGCTGAGGGTTTAAGAATCTCTCCACATGCTCACTGGGCTGTGGTGCGGTCAACCAAGAGACCACGCACAAAACGGGCACGTGCACGATGAGTCCAATAATGCCTTCGTGCAGGCCAAAGGGAATAAGCTCTGGGTTAAAAAATCCAAACAGTGCCGCGGAGGCACCCGCCAACAGACCAGCCAAAACACCCGGAGTCGTGGCGCGTGCCCAAAATAAGGCAGCGACGATGGGCGGGGCCAACTGGGCGATCACGCCATAGGAGGTCAATAGCAACACGACCAATGACTGGCCTTCACTGATGGCAAACAGATAGGCTATCGCGCCCGCGACCACCATCAAAATTCGTATCAGCCATCGCTGGGTATGCTCGGACATAGCGTGCATGGGTCGGATGCCATCTTCCACCGCCACCGAGGCCGTGGCATGCAACAAAGCATCACCGGTTGACATTGAGGCAGATAAAGCCCCGGCACAAAATAAGCCCACCACAATCAAGGGCAAGTCGATGCTCAAAATTAAATGCGGCAGGATGAAGTCGGCCCGCTCTAGCTCGGGGACAGTCATCACGCCAGCAAACCCAATCAGAAAGACCGGCACTAGAAACAATTGAAAGGTAGGAAACAAAACCACAGTCCGGCGGATGATGCGCTCATCGCGCGCGGTGAAAGCTTTCATGAAGATGTGTGGCCACATCGTTAAGCCCACGGCACTGATGATGATCGCACTGGTATACCCTCCCCAACTCCAAGCCTCGCCACTGCCCGTGAGACCCGGTAGCGCCAACATTTCGGGTCGTGCCTCGATGATCTCAGAAAACATCGGCCCAACACCGCCATGCAAGGCATAGGGCAAATACAGGCCCAAGGCCCAGGCAATGACGATCATAAAAATACCTTGGAAGGTATTGGTCCACCCCACAGCAGCCACCCCGCTGATCAATACATACATCAACACGATGCCGTAACTCACCAAGGCACCCAGCCACAGTGGGACATGACCGTCCGTGACCGCTTCAATGACGATGCCCGCACCTTTCATCTGCAAAGTAATGTAGGGAATCAACGCCACCACGCTCACTAAAGCAATGGATACCGACAATGCCTTGGACGGGAAACGGGCAGTCAACAACTGAGCTTGGGTCACCAGACTGAGGCGGCGCCCGATGCGAGCGACCTTGGGCCCAATGACATACCACGGCGCCATCCCCAAGACACCGTAAGAAAGAATGTAAAACGCGGCCGCTCCCCGTGAGTAGGCCCATCCCGGACCACCCAGAAACGCAAAGGCAGAAAATACCGTTGCGCCGGTGACAAAGTACATCACCAACAGTCCAAAATTACGGTCACCTGCGACATAGCCATCGACGGTGGCCGATAGGCCTTTACCCGCCCTTAGGCCAATCGCCAAAGTGATCATTAAATAGGCCACAATCATGCTCGTGACCACCACCCACTGCTCCATCATGACCGCTCCTGGTACCAATCAAGAATCAGCAAGACCACAAAGCCTAGGAGAATCCATAGGATGGACCAGGCCAAGGGCAGCGGAAGACCAAAGACCAGTGGCAAGGGATCGCTCACCCACATGGCCAGTGGCCAAGTGACGGCCACAAAATAGAGCACAAAAAAGGCGATCACCAAGCGATGCAAAAGAGGCTTCTTCATTGTCGTATAGTAGCAAGAACCTTGGGCTTTTGAGTATCATGACAAATCATGGCCATTGACATCAAAAAATCTCATAGCAAACCGCTGGCTGAAGCCAAGACCATTGCCAATGAATTGGCTCAAGACTTAAGCGAGCGGTTTGGCGTCCACTACCAGTGGGAGGGCGATCATCTGCACTTCGAACGCATGGGTGTCTCGGGGAATATTCAAGTGACTTCGAAGGAAGTGCATGTTACTGCCCATTTGAATTTTTTTATTAGCCACTTAGAACCTGCGGTGATCGATGAGGTCAACCGCTACTTGGACGAACACTTCTCATAGATCACAGGATGTTGTCATGACGCGCTTTAGCACGCTCTGCATACTTTTATTGTGCTGCCTCACTCCAGTCTGGGCCCAGTCAAATGAGCCGACCACGCTGACCTTGGAGCGAATCTTTCAAAGCCCAGAACTCTCAGGCAGCAGCCTGCGACAAGTCAAACTCTCTCCAGCCGGCGATCGAGTGACCTTTATTCAGGGCCGGGAAGATGATCGGTCACTGATGGACCTTTGGGAGTATGACATCGAAGATGGAACCAGCCGCATCTTGGTCAAAGCCGACGATGTGATGCCCGACGAGGGTGAGCTGAGCGCAGAAGAACAAGCCCGTCGGGAGCGTGCTCGCATCGCCGATCTTCGGGGCATTGTTGACTATCAATGGTCATCGGATGGACGTTTTCTGATCTTTCCACTGGGGGGCAATATATTCATTCTGGACCTTGCCCAAACACCGAGCACTGTCCAACAAATCACCAACAGCGAGGCATTTGACACCGATCCTCAAATATCCCCAGATGGCGAATTCGTTGCCTTCGTTCGCAATCAAAACCTCTGGGTCGCCCAAATCGCCACTCAACTGGCCAAGCCTTTAACTGTCGACGGCGGTGGTGTAATCAAAAATGGCATGGCCGAGTTTATTGCACAAGAAGAAATGGGACGAGATACGGGGTTTTGGTGGTCACCCAATAGCGACGCCATTGCTTTCTTACGAGTGGACGAATCGCCCATTGCAGTGACTCAGCGTTACGAAGTGAATGCTGACCAGATTGAAATGGTTGAGCAACGCTATCCCTACGCCGGGACTGATAACGTCACCTATCAATTGGGCATTGTCAATGTGGACTGGAATTCAGTCGATCCCGAAACCACTTGGATCGATTTAGGATCGGAGACCGATATTTATATCCCCAGAGTTAACTGGTTTCCTGATGGCCAACGATTGAGCTACCAGCATCAAACTCGGGATCAACAAACACTCAGGCTGATCAGCTATGACCTAGATACCGAGAATCAGACCACCCTTATCACCGAGATCTCTCCTACCTGGATCAACCTGCATGATGATCTCTTTTTTCTAAGCGATGGCTCAGGGTTGATTTGGTCATCTGAGAGGACGGGCTATAACCATCTCTATTTGTATGAGTTTGCTACCCAACAACTGCGGCCGTTAACTCAGGGGCCATGGGCGGTCGACTCGCTGGTTGGTGTGGATGAAGAGTTGGGCCTGGTTTATTTTACGGCCGCCTACCCTGACCCGACTGAGAAGCAACTGCTGCGGACCTCGGTAGTGACTCAATCACCTGAGGTCGTCACGCAAATCTCAAAACGCCAAGGCTGGCATGACATCGTGATGGATCGCCAAGCCAAGGTTTACGTGGATCGGTATTCGAATGTGAATCAGCCGCCACAGCTCTCACTGCATCGCGTCGATGGTGAGCGGCTTGCTTGGCTGGTCGCTAACCAAATTGACGAAGCTCACCCTTATTGGCCATATCGTGATCAACACCGCGGGGGTGAGTTCGGCGTGCTGATTGGACCCGATGCCCAACAATTGCACTATCGGCTCATCACACCACCCGACTTTGATCCGGAAAGCAAGTATCCGGTGTTTGTCCATGTCTATGGTGGGCCAACCTCACGTCTGGCGACCAACCAATGGAGTCGACGTGCCCTCATTGATCAATACATGGCTCAGAGAGGCTATCTGGTGTTCACTCTGGATAACCGCGGCATCGTGCGCCAAGGTAAAGACTTTCAAGATGCAGCCTACCAACGCCTGGGCCAAATTGAAATGATGGATCAGATGGTCGGGATAGACTGGCTTCGCTCACAACGCTTTGTTGACCCTGATCGGATTGGCATCTTTGGCTGGAGCTATGGTGGCTACATGGCTTTGATGGCGGTGAGCCAATATCCGGGAGAGTTTGCGGCAGCAGTCGCTGTGGCACCAGTCACAGACTGGCGGTTATACGACACGCACTACACCGAGCGTTATATGGGTATGCCCGATACCGACACAGTAGTGTATGACCAGGGCAACGTTCTAACCTATGCCCATCAAATCAGCGACCCACTGTTGTTGATTCATGGCATGGCCGATGACAACGTCTTGTTCACCCACTCAACCATGTTGATGCAACTCTTGCAAGATCAAGCCATCGACTTTGAGCTGATGACTTACCCCGGAGAAAAACACGCCATCTCAGGCACTGGGCAACGGCTGCATGTCTATCGGACGCTCACGAGCTTTTTTGACCGATATCTTAAGCCAGACTCAAGCGGGCCTCAGCCGTAAACGGTGGAACGTCCAACGAGCGCCCACCGGCCAGAGCTTGTTGGATGCCGACCCACCAATCGGCATCAAAGAGCTCGCCATGATGGCTTCTCAGCACTGCCAAACGGGCAGGTCCTAAGCCCATAAACAATGGAAACTGCTCTGGAAAAACATCGTCTTCACCCACATGAAACCACGGCTCAGCAGACATCTGCAATAGATCATCACTTGACTCTGGCCAATGCCTGAAGCGACACTCGCTCATCAATCTGAGCTCATCATAGTCATAAAAAACCACGCGCCCCGATCCGGTAACGCCAAAGTTCTTGGGCAGCAAATCGCCAGCAAATATGTTGGACCGTGCTAGGTCCTTGATCGCTTGACCGTAATCAATCACAGCGGTGGTGGCTGAGGCCTCATCGACTTCGGCCAAATATAAATCCAGCGGTCTGACACGTCTTTCCACATAGCAATGATGGATCACCAAATCATCCCCCTGCCTTTCCACCAAACGGCCACACTCTGACTCCAATGCACCCAGTAGAGCATCCGACACGGAAGACAGCGGCAATTTCAGCTCACGAAATTCTTGCGCATCAATCAAGCGCCCCACGCGATCATGACGGAACACCAAATGGTAACGTTCCAGCACGTCGGATCGGGTCACTTGCTTAGACGGCGCGAAGCGATCTCTAATCAGCTTAAACACCAGGGGATAGGATGGCAGCGTAAAAACCAACATCACCATGCCTTTCTTTCCTTCAGCCTCGACCAATACATCGCTTGCTTGATTGGATAAGTGAGAAAAAAAGGATTGGTAGCGCTCGGTCTTACCCTGTTTGACACGGCCAAGTACCGTGTACAACTCAGCGGTCGGCTTGCTGGGCAGAATGCTTTTAAGAAAGGCGATCACAGGCTCAACGACCAGCAAATCGGCCATGAAATAGTTAAACGTGTAGCCAAATAAAATACTGACCTCACGCGTCTCGGTCAAAATGGCCTCCAGCGCCACGGAGGCGTGATCGGCCTTGAATGCCAACACGAGGGGTTGAAGACCCGCCTCCGAGCGCACACGCCCGACTCGATAGGCACGGCCACCACGGTAGAAGGTTGGCACCAATACCTCAAGCTGCACGTGACCTGCCAAACCCAGATTGTTTAGTCGCTCAATCAAGACGGTAACAGCCTCGGCACTGTTCTCAAGTGGCCAGCCATCATTCATGGCCGAGATAAAATCCGCCACGCTGACTGAGCTATCTAAGTCAAGACAGAATGCTTTGACCGACTCGGCGCTACTGGCTTTGAGTAGCTCATCACTTGATGTGATCACATCTTTTTCAGTGAACTCAATGGCCGGGTCCACACCCGCTGTTTTGAACAAACGACGAGAGATGGTGTTGAAAAATGTTCGATACAGACGCGCATCGACATAATGGTCCGTTGTGTTGAGATAGTGGGTGCGCAGCTGAGTCCAGATCGCACGAGAAAACAAACG
>CAJXNU010000100.1 GCA_913057255.1 uncultured Wenzhouxiangella sp. | reverse complement strand
GTTGCATATCATTGGGCTGAGTGGCTTCGGCCGACCAAGCCCAGCCCATGATCCAAACCAGCGATACAACCATCAAACTGTGACGCATCTTTATCTCCTTATCCCATCAAAGGGCGACTGACCGAGTCTCGATGGTTTGAGCATAGCGAGGGTTTGGACCAAATTCCAGTCTCTGTCCACCGCATCATGAGGCGGCTGCGTTAGACTATGCGGGATTCCTCGGGGTGGCCGCTGGCCTGAGACTTCGATGTTTGAAGGACCCGTTGAACCTGATCCGGATCATGCCGGCGTAGGGACAGGAACCCAAAGAACGGGCTCGGTGCTGACATCACCCCCCACTCTTTGCTCATCCCCCGTGCACGACCGGGTCTCCCATCCACATTTTTAGGAGACCTGATTGATGAACTCGATGAAACAATGGACTAAGCCCTCACGATCGCAAGGGGTGCTATTGGCCACCGGCCTGTTGGCCAGCTCTGTATTGTGGGCTGCACAAGACAGTGCCGATCCCGAACAAGGCAAGCAGCCAAAAGAAGCGAGACAAGGAACCGATCGCATCGTCGTCACCTCAGATTTTCGGGGGACGGAGTTATCTAATTTAGCGGCCAGCGCCACCATCATCGATGCCTCCAGCATCGAAGCGCGAGATGCTGCGCACCTAGAAGACATTCTCAACATCGCCCCGAATGTGAACTTCGCCACCGGCGCCTCCAGGGGTCGGTTTTTCCAAATCCGAGGGATTGGGGCGCGCTCCCAATTTGTGGAACCCACCAATGCCTCAGTGGGCCTGCTGGTCGATGGCATCGACTTAACAGGTTTGGGTGGTGGTGCGAGCACTTTGGATATTGAGCAAGTCGAGATCCTGCGAGGCCCGCAGGGCACCTTGTTTGGTGCCAATGCCTTGGCTGGCATGATCAATCTCGTCTCAGGCACCCCCAGCCAAACTCACCAAGGTCGTTTGGGCATCTCTGTGGGTGACTATGGCACCCGTGCGGTGGACCTCGTCTACTCCGGCCCGCTCCAGCCCAATCTGGCCTACCGCTTGGCCATTGGCCACAATGAAAGTGCGGGCTTCACTGACAATGCCTTTTTAGGGGTGCGAGATACGGCCAATATCGATGAGCAGACCGTGAGGGGCAAACTCAACTGGCAGGCAAGTTCTGATCTTGCCTTTGATTTCACCGGCCTGTATCTCAACATCGACAATGGCTATGACGCCTTTTCTCTTGATAACACTCGCACCACGCTGTCCGACCAACCCGGCTTTGATCGGCAGGAGACTGTCGCTGGTTCGGCAAAAATGACTTGGCGGGCCAGTCAGGCATTTGATCTTGAGGCTTTGATCAGCGGCGTCAATGCCGATCTCGATTACGCCTATGACGAAGACTGGGCGTTTGATGCCATTTGTGATGTCTTTGAATGCATCTTTGGTGGCTACACCTCATTCGATCGCTACACCCGACAAACCGACAACGCCACGCTAGATGTTCGCGCCATTTCTAATACCGACCGCAATACATTGGGCTGGGTCATGGGTGTCTATGCCAAAAATCAAAGCCAACAACTCGATCGCGTCTACACCTATGCCAGCGATTTTTCCAGCGACTATGACACCGACAACCAAGCGCTCTACGGTCAGTTAAACCTACCGCTTGCCAATGATTGGGCGCTGACCACCGGTCTTCGGTATGAGCGCTTCCAGGCCGATTATCGCGACTCCAATCAAGCCCGCTACGACCAAGATGAGAACCTGTGGGGTGGCCATGTCTCACTCGAACGCACCCTCAACGGGGGCCAGTTGGTCTATGCGCTCATCTCCAAAGGGTACAAGGTCGGTGGCATCAACCCCGATGCCGATGTCCCTGAGAGAGAACGTCGCTACCAAACCGAAGGGCTTTGGAATTATGAGCTTGGCACCAAATTTGGCTGGCTGGATGATCGCTTAAGCGCCAGAGCCGCGGTGTTTTATCAGAGGCGAGATGACATCCAAACACAGCAATCGTTGGTGGTGCCCATTGAAGGTGAGCTTTGTCCCTGTGAGTTCATTGAGTTTCAGTCCAACGCCGCCAAAGGCAGCAGTTACGGCCTGGAATTTGAACTCAGTGGCCAAGTGCATGATCGCTTGGAGATCTTTACAAGCATTGGTTTGTTACATGCGCAATTCGATGACTTTGTGAGCTTCTCACACGTGGATGCCGATGAAGACACCGGCATGGGCGTGAACCTTGATGGGCGAGATGTGCCGCAAGCACCCAACTACATGGCCCATCTGGGTGCGGTGTATCAACTCACCGATCGCTGGTCGTTCAGAGCTGAAGTCGAAGCCAAAGACGGGTTTTATTTCTCCAGCCGGCACTCAACGCGAGCCGATGCCTATGAGCTCACGCACCTTCGACTCAGCTACCGCGCCGATGAATGGGATGTCGCTTTTTGGGTGAGGAATGTGTTTGATCAAACCATCAAAACCCGCGGCTTTGGTGGCTTTGGCAATGATCCCCGAAAAGGCTATGCCACCGAGCCTTATTTCCAGTTTGGTGCACCAAGAACCATCGGCGTCAGCGGCCAGCTGCGGTTTTAGGGGGCAGCTGTTGTGTCCAAGCCCGATGGGCTTGGACGCGCCGAAGGCCAGTCGCTGGCATCAATGGTGTGTTGGTAGGCATGCCAAGTGGCGTGCCCAATCAATGGCATCACCACAATAAACGAGAGCCAAGCAGTGAGGATGCCGCTGATGACACAGGCCACAATCATCACCGACCACACCAACATGGCTTTCTTATTTCGAAGGACGGCATTGATGCTGGTCACCACCGCGGTGACCGCATCGACTTTTTTATCCATCAGCATGGGCAAAGAGAAGGCCGACATGGCAAACACCACGGCACTAAATAATGCGCCCACCACGGTGCCGATGCCCAAGAAAAGACCAAGCTCCGACCAAGCCGGCTGGTGGTTTTGTGGGTAAAAGATATATAAGGTGTTGGCGGCTCTGGCCCAAATGAGCAGCACGACCACCAACAGCACCGCCAAAACCAAAGAGCGTTTCCACGATAACAGCGCATCGATCAAACTCGACCACACCCCCACGGCGCGCTGTTGGGCTAGGCCCTCACTAATGGCATAAAACGTCATGGCCAAGGCCGGCGCGACGAACACAAAGCCCGATACCAAGCCGAGATATAAACCGACATTGCCCCACCAATAGGCCGCGGCGGTGACCGCATAACTCAGCAGACACAGTAAGAAACCATGGGTTAAGCTTGCTCTGGGTGCCAGCTTGATGTCTTGCCAAGCCAGAGAGAGCCAATGAAAGGGGGCGTCAACCGCCAGCGATCGACAGGGAGCCACAAACGGAAGGGCATTGGGGTCTTTGGGTGAGCTGGGGCTTGCCATTGCCCTAGTCCACCACAGCGCTGACCCCAAAAGCAAGCCAGTCAGTTTCTAGCGCCTGTCCGCAATCAAACGGGCTTTAAACCGTAGCGCCCTTGATCTCGGTGACTGGTCGCCATGCGATGCGCTGTCCGACTGGGTTGGTTGGGTCGGTCAACGCGGTCGACAAAGCGCCAGCTGGCTTCCATGTCTTGCTCTGTTAGCTTGACCAAGATCCAACCCCGCTTGGCCGTGTCCATGTAGCGAAGCTTGGCGTTGGCCCCCAGAAAAGCCGGCGGTAGCTGACCGGGCTGGTTGGTCGGGAAGTAGTCATCAAAGCCTGGTGAGCTGATCGAGGTGGTGATCAATTCCACCGCCATTGTGTCATCTTGTCCCATGCGTTTGATATCGCCTGCGATCGAGGTATGCAGATCGCCTGTCAAAATCACGGGACTGGAAGCATGGGTATCGAGCATGGATAAGAATGTTTCCCTAGCCCCCGCGTAACCATCCCAGCAATCCCACATAATCGGCATGCCTTGACCACCCATGGCCAGCAGCGCATCCACGATGCCATCACCAATGCGCTGGCGCGCCTCGGGAATATTGAGCACCTGGCTCAGATCGGGCAGGAGCAACTCTGACACCATGACCTGTTGGCCAATCAGCTGCCAGCGGGTATCCATGCTGGAGAGGCTTTGTTGTAGCCAATTCATTTGCTCCAGACCCAGCATCTGTCTGCTTGGGTCACGCCGGAGCCTCTCGAGCATCTCCGGATTGTCTTGGTAGGCCATCGGATTGAGTTGCTCTGCGCGGTCATAGTAGCGCGTATCGAGCATATGCAGCGAGGCCAAATCTCCGATCTGAAAAGCTCGAAACAGCTTTCCATCCTGCACCAGGTTGGGCGCGCGCACCGGCATCCATTCCTCGTAGGCCTGAAAGCCGACCGAACGTCGAGCGTTCCATGTGCCTTGCGTCTCCGGATCATGGTTCTCCGCACCCGCTTTCCAAGCATCGTTGGCCACCTCATGATCATCCCAAACCGCAATCATCGGCTTGGATGCATGCATGGCCTGAAGGTCAGGGTCTGATTTATATTGAGCATGGCGCAGTCGATAATCATCCAAACTCACCAGCTCATGGGCAGGCACCGAGACGCGATTGATGGCTGCGGCCATTTGGGACGCATAGCCATCGGCCGCATACTCGTAGATGTAATCACCCAAGTGAAGTACCAGGTCGACCTCATCGTGCTCTGCAATGTCTCTATAGGCTGAAAAAAACCCAGCCGGATAATTGGAGCAAGAAGCGACAGCAATGCCAATGGCGCCCATGCCGCTATCGGGCAGGGTTTTGGTACGTCCCACCGGTGACTGACTCCCCAAGGCGTCGAATTGGTAGAAGTAAGACTGGCCCGGCGCGAGTTGGTCTGCATCGACTTTGACACAAAAATCTCGATCGGCACTGGCCTTGGTTTGGCCTTGCTGTACCACGCGCCGGAAGGCCCTGTCCTCAGCAACTTTCCAGTTGACCTCGATGTGATCGGTGCCCTTTGGCCCTGAGATCCGAGTCCATAAGATCACCCGATCCTGCAGTGGATCTCCACTGGCCACACCGTGGGCAAACACCCCCGTGGCTTGGGTCATTTCGTCGGCGCTGGCGGGCCTTGCCAGCGCAATGGCCGCCGAGGACAGGCCAGCGATTTTTAATAGTGAGCGTCGATCCATGACGGGGCGATCCTTCTTTATCGGTAGCGTCTATCAGTAACGGATGTTTAGACCAATGCCATAGAAGCGTGGCGGACCGGCAATGAACGTCGGGATGTTGAAGCTATTGCCCGTGTTGCCTGCATCAATCAAATAATCCTTATCTGCGATGTTGTTGACATAAGCCTCAACGCTGATACCACTATCGCCAAAGGTATAGCCTGCTTTTAGGTTAAACAACGCATAGCCATCTTCGCTCAGGGCCGGCACTTGGAAGAGCATCGCGCCTGTGGCTGGATCCACCACGGCATAGAATCCTTGGTTGTCGTCTTGGAAAAAGACCTTTGACTGCATGGTCATCGATGGCGTCACATAAAACTGATGTTGCCCAAACGACCGAGTGAAGCGAAGCGCCAAAGAAGCGGTGTGATCGGGCGACAGTCTGAACCGGTTGCCAGCGAAAACGAGTGGGTTGCCGTTGGCATCTTCTTTGTCAAAGCGCGACTTGTTGTATGCGTAGTTGGCAAAGACCTCTAAGTAGTCAGTGGCTTTGAACCGTAGCTGTGTCTCAATGCCCTCAGAAGATGCGGTGCCTGCATTGATGGTTTGGAAATCCGGCGGAACGCCAGGGCCTGCATCCACCGCCACCGTGGTTTGGAAGTTCTCGTAGTCGTAATAAAAGGCAGCAATATCAAACTGGCTGCGGCCTTCCATAAAGAGCATTTTGTACCCGAGCTCGTAGCTATCCACACGCTCTTCTGGGATGACCTCGAAGCTCACTGGCACGCCCAAGGCCTCATTGAACTGACCGGCAATGTCTGCCAACACCTCGGGGCGGCGACCGCGGGCATAGTTAAAGTAGCCATAGCGGTCATCGGTGAACGCAAAATTGGCGTTCAAGCGCCACGCCCAGCCGTCAAAGCTGTCTTCTACATTCGGGTCATCTTTCGATGAAACGGGCGTGTTGATGTCGGCCACCAACAAATTCGGCAGGAACGGATTGTTGTTGAGCACGCCTGACGAGTAGAGGGTTTCCTTGTCATCTCGGGTGTATCGGAGACCGGCGGTGAGGTCCAAACGATCCGTGGCAGAGAACGTCACATCAGCAAAAACGTCATACGAGCTGTTGTCTGAGGCGTTGGTGAAAAACTCTTCTTGATACAGGCCAGTCGGCACGCCGCCGGCAGCCAAACCTTGTGCCAACGCCTGTGGATTGCCAGTGAGGAACAACTGGGCGAGCAGCGGGTTACCAAAGAAAGCCGCCCGACCATCGACGATTGGCCCAGTGGCCGCAATCGATTGAAACAACGCACTCACGACAGACCCATCAAGCCCCAGCGGGATCCGCTGAGTGCCTTCTTCTAAAAAGAGACCGCCACCAAAAAAGGCCGTGACGCGCTCATTGGGCGTAAACGTGAAACGAATGTCTGAGCTAAATTGCTCACCTTTCGCATCTTCTCCGAAATAGAACAAATCAAATGCGGTGCCATCGGGATCAAAGGCCTCATATGAGTTGAACTCGCGATAGGCTGTGGTGCTGTTTAAGCTCCAACGATTGGAAAAGTCGTAATTGATGATGGCAGTGAGATCAAAAATATCTCGCTGGGTCCCCAACTCTCTCCCGCCAAGAAATCCACCAAAGGCATTTAAAGAGGCAGCCGTGAAGGGATTGTTATCCCCACCCAGCGCGGGAATGATGCCGGATTTGAACGAGGTACCGGGTGCATCGTCTTCAACATAAGTGCTAATTAAGTCAAACGTTCCGCCCTGACCAAAAGGCATTCTCCAGCTCCCGCGGAGTGCGAACGTGTCGGTGCCGTTCAACCGGCCCCCGAGAAGATTTTCAATCGAGCCATCGCGTTTCCGATAGGTGGCGGCCAATCGCGCCGCCGACTCACCCATGGGCACGTTGACCATGCCGTTGAATTTCTGGGCAGAGAGGTTGCCCACCTCGAAGAAGCCTTCGGCCTCATAGGTGTCGGTGGGCTTGGCGGTGATCATATGCACGGCACCAATCTGGGCACTCCGTCCGAACAAAGTACCCTGAGGACCTTTCATGACCTCAATTCGCTCGAGATCAAAAAGCGGCACGTAAGAGCCTCTAGAACGAGAGATAGAAACACCGTTTTGGAAGACCGACACACGAGGCTCAATCACAGCTGAGCCACTGTCTGAGGTGATGCCACGAATCACAAAGCCGGGGTTATTGACACTTTGTTCTTGAATCTGCAAACCCGGTACAAAAGTGGATAGCTGATCGAGCTTGTCGATGCCCACATCATCTAAAAAGGTTTGGTCGTAGCTGGTGACGGCAATCGGCACCTCGGCAGAGACCTGCTCACGGAACTGAGAGGTGACGACGATGACATCGTCAGTCCCTAAATCCTCACGGTCATTGTTTGTGTTGTCTTGAGCCACGCCAACCGTGGTGGCAGACAGCGTAGCGAGGATGGCCAAGGTAAGAATCGAGCGATGACGCGGGTACATGCACAGATACTCCTAATAAGCTCTTTTGGGTTGTGGAGCCTATAGGATGCTTTGCGTTTTTTTAACAGAGATGACCTGTAGATGACGTGTACTTGAAGCTAATGCGACAGTTTTTCTACAAACACTTTATTGCTGGCTTTCGTGTGTAAGATGCCCAACGGGAAACCCCTGTTGGGTCAACACCTCGATCAGTGAGGCGTCCAAATCCGCCCAAGCGAGTTGTAAGTGGTCAATGCACGTAGTGGTGGCCGGTGTCGCTTGCCTGGCCAATGGCCTCACCACATACCACCAAGAGGGCCTGGGCACATCCGGCAAGTGCAGCAGCGCCAGCTGCTGATTTTGAAGCTCATTGAATACGGCATGCAAAGACATCATGGCAATGCCATGGCCAGCCATCACGGCTTGCTTGATGGCCTCATTGGAACCAAGCTCCAGTGCTGGGTTAAATGCCACCCCCCGACTCTCCAACCACTCCCCAATCCAAAACCGTGTGCCAGAACCCCGCTCACGAGATAAGACTTTCTGAGTGGCCAAATCTTTCAGAGGATGCGCTGGATCTTGCACCCACGGGTGGTTGGGATGGGCAATCATCACTAGGGGGTTGATGCCGACGGGCTCAATCAATAGCCCTGTGCGATTGGGCGGA
>CAJXNU010000099.1 GCA_913057255.1 uncultured Wenzhouxiangella sp. | reverse complement strand
AATGTATCACAAGCCATCCGCCGGGCTGATGGACTTCGCCGCTGGGTGGGGTTAGGCCGAGCGTGCTCAAGGCAGCCGCTGTGGCACAAGCACCGCTTCCGCAGGCCAGTGTGGGGCCCACACCCCGTTCATAAACGCGAACATAGGTGCCCGAATCACCGACATGAGCAAGGCTGACATTGACCCCCTCGGGGAAAGCTGGGTGGGTTTGAAACTTCGCACCGAACGCCAAACAGTCTGCTTCGGTCGGTGGCGTTGGCCAGACCAAAATAAGGTGGGGATTGCCCATTGAGACTTGGACGGCGTGAGTCGCCGGCTGGCATTCATCGACAGTCCAAGGCGTGATCGCAGTGGGTCCTGGCAGTGACACTGACACCCAGCTTTGTTTGTCTTCACTCATGCGTTCGAGTCGATTCACGCGAACCTCCCCAGCAGAGGGGTGAAAAGTGATGTCAGTGATGACCCGATCTGGGTGACGCATCGTGACATAGTGAGCGAGTGCTCGCATACCATTACCACATTGCTCAGCCTGAGAGCCGTCGGCATTATAGATGCTGACATCGAATGCCTCGGGTGCTGAAGTGGGGTGGAGCACCAGCAGCTGATCAAATCCCACGCCCGTGGACCGGTCAGCCCAATGTCTGATGTGGTCTAAGTCCTGCTTGGCGTCAAAATCAGGCCCATCGACCACCATGAAATCGTTGCCTTGAGCACTGAGTTTGGCGTAAGGAATGCTGGCTTGGGTCATGGGCAATCTGGGTGACTGGACATGGCCTTTTTGCCGTGCTTAGACCGCGCCATCAAAGTCTGCCTGAGACCAGCCAATGCCGATTGCTGGGGCAGGTGATTGACCAGTGCCCCCAGCCCATCGAGGCAAGCTGGGATTCGATCTCATCGGGGCGCCATGCGGCCAGTAGGCTGTTGTAAAAATCCTCTCGTAGCGCGGGCAAGGCCCCTTGGGTATGGGCTTCAACCAAGGCGTTGGCTTCATCGAGATTGGACGGTCTAATCAAGTCCATCACCACCACCACCGTGTCGCCTTGGGCGAGCGCGGCGATGCTCTCCCAAATGGTCATTGGGTCATTTAGGTGATGCACCAAACTGTTTGAGACGATGGCATCAAAAGGGCCTTTGGTTTGAAGCAAGTCCAGATCGCTGGGCAGGTGGGCTTCCAAAAGGGTGACTTGATGCTGAAGTTCGTTTTCGATCACAGCATGGTCTGCCAGCTTTAGCATATTCGGACCAGCATCTATGCCCACCATCTCCCAAGCCGGTAGACTGAGTGCCAAGTCAACCAATAAGCCACCCGAGCCACAGCCTAGATCCAATAGACGACCACCGTGAGCGTTTGGATGATTGGCCAAAGCCGCACCGACGGCTTGGCAAAAAATTTGGTTGGGTTCAGAAAAATCAGCGGCCGCGTAAGCGCGGGTCTGTTCTGGCGAATCCATGAGTTCAGGTTCTGGAATGCGTTTCATTCTGCGGTCTTCTTGGGCTCAGGCCCGGTCTTTTTGTCGTGGCTTGTCACAGGCGCAGCCATAGATGTTTCTGGTTTGTCCCTATCGGGCAGGGTTAAATCATCTTTGAGGCCGCACCCACTCAACGCGCCCCAACACACCAGCGAACAAAAAAGAAGGCGTTTAGACCACTTTCTTGGCGCTTGATTCGGCACAGGCGTTAAACTTGATGACATGAATATCCTCACTATCAACGACATTGAGTGCATCGTGGTCGAGACGGCGCCCAAGCCAAGCGTCAGCGTCATTTGGTTACATGGCCTAGGGGCTGATGGCAATGACTTTGTGCCCATTGTACCGCAGCTACAAAGCGCCAAAGACACCGGCGTTCGGTTCATTTTTCCCAATGCGCCCGTTCGACCGGTGACGCTCAATGGTGGCATGGCCATGCGGGCTTGGTACGACATTCTGGGCTTTGATATTGACCGAGACCAAGATGTCAAAGGCATAGATCAGTCGGTCAATTCCATACTCGGATTGGTCCAATCGCAGTTTGATGCGCCCGAGATTCATCAGGTGGGTTTGGCGGGCTTCTCGCAAGGGGGTGCGATTGCACTCAGAGCAGGGCTTGCCTGTTCGCACCCACTATTTGGCATCGTGGCTTTGTCCACTTATTTGTTGCAAGCTGGGACTTTGAGTGAATGGCTAGCGCCGGCACAGGCTCAGTGTCCGGTCTACCTAGCACATGGCATTCATGATCCCATCGTGCCCGTGGGCTTGGGTGAGCAAGCCCACCAGCGGCTCGCTCAGGCCGGTGTGGATGTGAACTTCCAAACTTGGTCGATGGCACACGAGGTGTGTATGGAAGAGGTAGTGGCCATTGATCAATTCATTGCAGCGGCCTTGACCAGACCTTTGGCGAGTGGACAAGAGACCTAGCTGGTGGCATGATGCGATTATTGGTCGAGGGAGATATCACGTTTAGCTATCCGGGCGCCGCTATGACGCCAGCTTTTGAAGTGCTTACCCCTACTGCCAACGCCAACAAGCAACCCCCAAGCGCTCCAAGAGCTTGGCCAGGCGCCCGGACTCCAACCATCGCAACACAGGCCCGTGATGGTCACATAGTGGCAGGTGATGGCGAAACTGTTTTCCTCTATGCCCAAATGATGAGTGATTCTCCATGAGTGATCCCGCCAGTTCAACACCAGTATCAGATGAACAGCCGAAGAGATCTTGGTTCAAGCGCGTCATTAAAATTGTCTTGTTTTGTCTTGTGCTGCTCAGTGTCGCCGTGGGGATCAGCAGCTACTACTTGAGCGTGCCCTTTGCGTGGCCCGCCGGGCTTGGGTCTCCTAAAAAGAGCGCAGTTGAAGAACGCTTCAGTGCGCTTGAATCAACCATAGATCAAAAGATTGAGCAGACATTGGCAGACTTTTCCTCAAGCCAAGCTCAGTCGCGCTCACAATCCGAGGCCCGCATGAAAAAAGAGCTTGAGACGGCTTCGGAAAAAATGACCCAACTGGATGCTGTCGTGAATGAAATCTCGCTCAAGCTTGCTGAGATTGAAAGAGAAGATCCAACCCAAACCGCCCGGCTTCAAGAATTCAATGATCGACTCGATGGTTTTCAAATAACGCTCCAAGAAATCAGAGCCCAAGTGAATGCGACTCAATCAGCGGTCGAGTCTGGCCTGGGTCGGCCGGTGACCGAGCAGGATGTGCAAGACTTAATAGTCAATCGAGCTGAGCTTTTAGACGCCTATTGGACAGTCCGAGAAATTCAAGAGCAGATCAACAAAGGATCCAAAGCTCAAGCGCTGACTGGCTTTGATGCGTTGCTGACGCAGTGGCGCCAATCCCCGAATTCGGATTTGAGTGCGCTGGTGCCTCTGATGACCCAGCAGCAAGCAGTACTGAATGATTGGGCACCGACTCAGTGGAATGACTGGCAGATTTTAATCCAAGGATGGCTGAGTGAGAGCGATGGTTGGCGCTTTAGCAAAGTCAGTAGCGCAGCGTTTGACGAAGGATTAAACAGTCAGTCAGAGCCGGAGCCCGATGGTGGGGGTTGGTTGGCTCGGATGACACGGTTGTTTGCTGGGATTGTACAGGTCAGGCCGAGAGCCGTTGGGGCGTTGTCAGCGCGCGATCAGCACGTGGCGCGCGCCAACATCGAGCAACGTCTGCTGCTATTGCAAATGGCTGTGGCCTCTCAGAATGTGCCCAGCATACGATCCCAAGCGGCTGGTCTCGCGTCGGAGATTGAGCGGTTGTTCCTTGCAAATGACACCCAAGCCGTTCTCGATGGGCTACAAACCTTGGCATCTCTCGAAGACAGTCCGCCACCTGACGTGCTAAGAGAGGTACAACAAAGCATCGAACGGGCGCTCTACCAGCCATGAAATGGGTCTTCATGTTTGCACTCATGGCGGTCTTGCTGATTGCCGGTGCTTGGGTTGCGCCCGTGCTAATGCGTGACCCCGGTCTTGTTGTCATTGGGATCGGAGCCTGGGAGATTGAGATGCCGCTCATCGCTTGGGTGGTTGCCATCTTGCTGTCTTGGCTGGTTTTTTCTGTGCTCTTGGGTGTGATGCGTTGGCCGGGACGAGCCATGGCAAAGCGCAAGCAGTCGCGTTCGCGTCAGCAACTTGAGGATGGCTTTTTGGCCTTGACTGAGGGTGAGTGGGATCAGGCGGAGCAACTGTTTGCTCAATCTTTGACCTACCAAAAATCCACGGCTGGTCTGTTGGGTGCTGCTCGAGCGGCTCAGGGCCGTTCTGATCCAGAGGCTCGGGATGCCTGGCTCGCTAAAGCCAACGCGCGCTTTGGTCGGAAGCATTTCATTACACAATTTGCCAGCGCGAGACTGGCGCTTGAAGAAGGGCGGATCGATCAAGCCATCGAGGTGCTCGAGAAATTGCATCTGAAAAAGCCTAAGCACATGGGGGTGTTGCGTTCGCTACTGGGCGCTTATCAAGACAGTGGACGCTGGCAACAACTTCGCGAGCTGACTCCTGCACTCAAACGAGCCGGCATGTTAGATCAACAAAAAGCCGAGGCCTTGTCTCAATTGGCGGCAGAGCGGGAGCTCGCCCATTGCGATGATTATTCGGCGCTCCGCGAGACATGGAAATCCCTTCGTGGGCGGCAGCGCAAAGACAAGTCATTGGTGCTGACCTACGCTCGTCGCGCAGCAGCGCTTGGCCACTATGACCACGCCGGCCGACTCTTGGGTGAGCTCTTAGACCATGGCTTGGATGCCGAGGTGTTGGCGACTTATCGAATCAGTGATGAGACCCATCGAGCCAGACGCATTGTAGATTGTGAGCAACGCATCCAAAGAGATCCTGAGCATGCAGAACTTCTTGAAACCCTGGGGCTGTTGTATCTGGATGATCGGCAATATGAAAAGGCGCAGCGCTTGTTAGAGCAAGCCCTAAAAAAACGAGCGTCTGCTGAGATCTATACTGCACTGGGGCGTTTGATGGATCGACAAGGAGATGCTGAAGCATCGGCTCGTTATTATCGCAATGCGCTCCAATTCCAAGCCAAGAAGGATCAGCGGTTGTTGGACAAGCCCAGTCAAGGCTGAGTAATGCGGTTATAATCTCGAGCTCTTCGCGCCCAGGGTCGGGAGACCCCATTCATGAAACTTAGAAACATTGCGATCATCGCTCACGTTGATCATGGCAAGACCACTCTCGTTGACCAGTTGCTCAGACAATCTGGAGAATTTGCAGCACACGAACGCTTGACTGATCGAGTGATGGACTCAGGTGACCAAGAGCGTGAGCGTGGCATCACCATTCTGGCGAAAAATACCGCCATCAATTGGGGTGATTGGCGAATCAATATTGTCGATACACCAGGGCACGCGGACTTTGGCGGTGAGGTCGAGCGTGTTTTGTCGATGGTGGATTCGGTGTTGCTGCTGGTGGACGCAGTCGATGGTCCCATGCCGCAGACTCGGTTTGTGACACAAAAAGCCTTTGCTATGGGGTTTAAGCCCATTGTGGTCATCAATAAAATTGACCGCGATGGTGCCAGGCCCGATTGGGTATTGAACCAAACATTTGATTTGTTTGATCAGCTCGATGCCACCGATGAGCAGCTTGATTTTCCCGTGCTCTATGCATCGGCTCTCAATGGCTACGCGGGTCTCGACCCAGAGATTCGTTCAGGTGATCTCACACCACTGTTTGAGGCGTTGGTCGAGCACGTGCCAGAACCGCCCGTCGATCCAGACGGTCCTTTCCAAATGCAGATCTCAACATTGGCTTATTCCACCTATGTTGGCTTGATTGGTATCGGTCGCATTCGACGCGGCAAGGTGGCCACCAACCAATCGGTTGCGGTGGTGGATGCCGAAGGGAAAAAGACCGCGGGACGGGTGCTGCAGGTGTTGGGGTTTAAGGGGTTAAAGCGCGAAGAGGTGCCTGAGGCCAGTGCGGGAGACATCGTCGGCATCTCAGGCATTGAGAACCTGGGGATTTCGTCGACCTTATGTGACCCAAGCGTGGTGGAGCCATTGCCGGTATTAACGGTCGATGAGCCCACCATTCATATGACTTTTCAGGTCAACGACTCGCCGTTTGCTGGACGCGAGGGCAAGTTTCTGACCTCACGACAATTGCGCGCGCGACTCTATCAAGAGGCATCCCACAATGTGGCGCTACAAATCAGCGACACGGCTGATCCCGATCAGTTTGAAGTAGCCGGCCGAGGAGAGCTTCATTTGTCGGTTTTAATCGAGGCCATGCGTCGAGAGGGTTTTGAGCTGGCGGTGTCTCGCCCCAGAGTGAGAAAGCGTGAGGTTGATGGTGAGATAAAAGAGCCATGGGAGTCGGTGGTTTTAGACTGTGAGGAGGATTATCAGGGGGCAGTGATGCAGGCCATGGGTGAGCGCAAAGGCCAGCTGCGGGATCTGCAGCCCGATGGGCGAGGGCGGGTTCGATTGGATTATTTGGCACCGGCACGAGGTCTGATCGGTTTCCAGAGCCAGTACCGAACCATGACGGCTGGAACGGGTCTGTTTTTCCGGGTTTTCGACCACTGGGGAGAGCCTACTGAGAGCTTTAGTGCACGCATCAATGGCACGTTGATCAGCATGGACATGGGCATGACAGTGGCCTATGCGCTGTTCAATCTGCAAGAGCGTGGGAAGCTCTTTGTGGGCGCTGGGGAAGAAGTGTATGAGGGCATGATTGTTGGTCTGCATAACAGAGACAACGATTTGGTGGTTAATCCTTTAAAGAAGAAGCAGCTTTCCAATGTTCGGGCGGCGGGCAAGGATGATGCATTGTTATTGACCCCGCCAGTCAAGATGAGTCTTGAGCAGGCGCTGGAGTTTTTGGCCGATGACGAACTGCTTGAGGTCACACCGACCCACATCCGATTGAGAAAGCGCTTGTTAAAAGAGCATGAGCGAAAGCGTGCAGGCAGAGAGGGCCGCTGATAGGATCAAAGCGCAGCCTTTTCGCAATCGGGGAAGGTCACCGCCAACACAAGCTGGATCTCGGACGCCCAATGCCCTCGAGTGGGATGCTTGGCGAGCGCTGGATCCGCCATTTAACCGCATTGAGCACATGGTAAAATCACTATTATCCAAAATCGATGGCCGACTTTGTTATGTCAAACACAAATCCATCTGCTTGCCCCGGTGGCCGCTTTCGTGAGCTGGTTCGCACCAAGCCACCGCTACAAGTGGTGGGTGCGGTCAACGCCTACTGCGCCTTGCTCGCCGAGCGGGCTGGGCATGAAGCGCTCTATCTATCGGGGGCAGGCGTTGCAAATGCGTCTTTCGGCTTACCCGATCTGGGCATGACCCAGTTATCTGATGTGGCAGAGGATGCGGCTCGCATCACCTCAGTTTCATCCCTGCCTTTGCTGGTCGATATGGATACGGGCTGGGGTGGTGCGTTTAACATCGCCCGTGCCGTTCAAGTGCTCGAACGATGTGGTGTAGCGGCGGTGCATATTGAGGATCAGGTTCAGGCCAAACGCTGTGGCCACCGTCCAAACAAAGCCATCGTGAGCTGTCAAGAAATGAGCGATCGCATCAAGGCGGCTGTTGATGCAAGGCACGACGCGGAGTTTGTGGTGATGGCCAGAACCGATGCATTTGCCAATGAAGGCATGGCCGGCGCCATTGATAGAGCCGCTGCCTATGTTGAATCGGGTGCGGATATGATTTTTGCTGAGGCGTTGAGTTCACTCGAGGATTTTGAGGCCTTTTGTCAAGCCTGCCCGGTGCCTGTGTTGGCCAATATCACTGAGTTTGGAAAGACACCTTTGTTGGGCCTAGATGATTTGCGCAGGGCTGGTGTAGGACTGGCTTTGTATCCACTGTCGGCTTTCAGAGCCATGTCTAAGGCGGCGATTGAAGTCTACGAGGGTCTGCTGAGGGAAGGGACTCAGCGCGGCATGGAAAGTCGCATGCAAACTCGAGATGAGCTGTACGACGTGTTGGGTTATCACGACTTTGAACAAAAACTTGATGAATTATTTAGTCAGGAGACACCATGAGCAAAACCGACCAAGGTCAGGGGTTAAGAGGGCAGTCAGCCGGCCAGACAGCCATTTGCACGGTGGGTGCAGAAGGCAACAGTCTTCGATACCGTGGCTATGCCGTCGACGAGTTGGCAGAGAAAACCACTTTTACCGATGTGGCTCACTTGATACTTAAAGGGCATCTGCCCAACGCTCAGGAGTTGGCTGACTACAATCGAGTTCTTCAGTCTCTCAGAGGCTTGCCTGACTCGCTCAA
>CAJXNU010000098.1 GCA_913057255.1 uncultured Wenzhouxiangella sp. | reverse complement strand
AGCGGTTGAATGCACCGGTCTTGAAAACCGGCAAGGGTTAGCGCCCTTCGAGGGTTCGAATCCCTCCCTCTCCGCCAAATAAATAATAGGCCACTGAGTTCAGTGTTATTTTTGTGTTTGGTCCCCCCTGATAGCCAACTGAAGGTCTTGAAAATGAAAAAGCTGATTGCTGCCACATCCGTGATGGGTGCTCTTCTCACTTCTCAGGCGGTCGCTGACGACCACAACGGAACGGAATGGTCGTTCGGCACAGACGCTGGGTATGCTGCGGTCGAGTATGGGGAGGTCAAGCGTGCTGAGGCAGTGTTCACCGAGTCATCAGAGCTGGATCTGGCTCGGTCGATTCATAACGCTGGGACCGATGCAGATCTCGGTGCGCTATCGGATCTCATGAGCGGCGTCTCGATGGTGTCCGGCCAGTACAGGGTCATTCAGAATCAAGCGCACTTTGGTTGGCTCAGTCAGTACAGTCTCGATGATTCCATCCACGATTTCGTCGGTCCTGAGGCCTGCATGCCGACTTCTGCCACGAACGGCATGACCTTTATGCAGAATGCCTACTCGTTCTATTTTGGTGACCGTCTGACCGGTAATTCCTACGAAGACTGGATTGCGACCGATACGCTGCTCATTTCGGAGCCTTACATGGACACCGCGCCGCAATCTGGGACCTCTGTAAATGGTTTCCTCAGGGGGGTCGGGAAATACCTCATCGGTGATAATGGGTTTGATCTTGTTTCAGTCAATACCATGACGGGTTTTCGGGGCGTCGAAGCGGCGTATCCCGGCCAGGACACAGTGATCAACGAGATACCAACCTGGCAGTTCATTCAATCCTCACTCGCTGCGGGAAATGTAACGGTACTCAATCTGTTCTACCCGGGTATGACGGGAGGTCATGCCGTCCTAGTCACCGGTTTTGAGTGGGATGATGCAAATGGTGATGGCATTATCCAGAAATCCGAAGGTGCCATACTGTATGCGGTCGATCCGCTTGACCCCTCAGAAACCTACCCCGATGGCTTGCCGGGGGGTGGTGCAAAGTTCACTGAGATCTTGATATGGAACAATCCCGCAGATGGTATTCTCCTGCTGGATTACTTTCAGTATGCCGGTAATTTGCCTTATGATCCCGAGAAATACATCCTTACGGAAGGCGATGGCGTGCTTGCCATTTATTCGATCGATACGCGGCGTGTGCAGGACTTTATTGCCAGTGTGAGTGCCGCTGGCTTTTTCTTCGGTGATTTCCCCGAGTCGGCCAGTCGGGATCAGTTGGCTTATCAGTTACAGCTGCAGCGCCGGGCTGGCATCGGTCTGCAAACCACCCCGGTGGGTGAGACAGATGTCTGGGCCAGTGCCCAGGGTGGGGAGGCTAATATCATCCGTGGCGATCGCCAGCCACGAGCGGCGATGGTCGGTTTGGAGCACCGAGTCAGTGAAAGCTGGATCCTTGGTGGCGCGCTGCGTGTCGATGACAGCGACTCGGACTGGGCCGATGCCGGAGAGCTCAGGCGCCGGGACTACAAGGCGAGTGTCTACGGTGGCTACCAGCAGGAGAGATTGTCCGTGACCGGGGAACTCACCTTCGGCCGTCTTGACTACGAGTCAACACGACGGTTCGCGATCGGGGATGAAACGCGCAGTCACACCGGTGATACTCAAGGGGACATGGTAACCGGAGGCATAGAAATCGGTTACCACCTTGGAGAGGGTGTGCTGAGTCATGGCCCGTTCGGGCGGCTGAGTGCCCAACATATAAAGGTCGACGCCTACACGGAGGATTCATCGGAAGGGCAGCAATCCACCCGATTGTCCGTGGGCAGCCAGCGTTTCGATTCGCTGCTGGGTGCACTTGGTTGGCAGTTCGTCCGCTCTGGGACTTCGTGGACGCTCTATGGCTCCGTTGCCCTGAACCAAGAGTTTGATCGTGAGTCCCGCAATCTTTTGCTCACCAGTTGGGCGGGAGGCGAGATGACGCTGTCATTGGATGCGCCGCAGAAAAATTTCGCGACGCTTAACCTCGGGGCGATGAATAGGTTTGATAACGGTATTCGACTCGGCCTTGATCTGGATCTTCGCCACGACAGCGATCGGGGCACCGATCGTTGGGTGATGGCGAGTCTGACGGTCCCACTATAACGGGGCCGTTTTGCTTCCCGATCTCCACTGCATGCTCGACGCTACTTGGGCCGAGTCCTAAGCCATGGATTGTCTAGATTCACCGATTCGGGCTTTTTTCGCCCACACAATCGACTCATGGGCACGGCAGCAGACATCCATGGATTGAATAGCTCTTGCGTGGTCGGCGCGCGCACTTTAATACACACCAGTTCTCCACTGGGCAAGGTAACCATCGCATTTGTTGCACCCGAGGCATCGCGCCAACGATCCAGATCCGGTTTGACTGGACCCAGCCATTGATCAAATAAGCTCGGTCCGCCCGGGAGTTTGGGTAGATTTTTCCCCAAATGGCCGGTTCGATTTTCGGGCGGCTCGGTGGGATTTAGCTCGGCGACCACATTGGGCAGTTGTGCATTGAGGTTCGTGATCAGTCGAGCACCTGCGGTGTCAGTATTATCCTCTGTTTCGCTGATCTCAGACGGTGCCGTCAAATTCTGCATGACCCTATCGTTATCGGATGAGCTTTGTTTTTCTGGCGGGTCCTCAATGGGCAACTCATCACTCACTGACTCCAAGGGTAGGGGTGGAGCTGGAGTCTCAGTCACCATCTCGCTCAAAGGCTCGGGCTGGGGCTGCTCGATCAGCGAGACTTGCAGTGTCTTGGGGCTGTTCAGTAGCTGGCTGGGCTTTTGCAGAGCGATCAGGCTCAATAAAGCAAAGTGACCCAGAATCGACAGGGTCAGAAATCCAGCCAATATCATGCGCTCTGACATCCGATCGAGAGTAGTCTAGGTGCTGTTAAATTTTTGTCTCGCCTGTCTGGCCATGAGCCCTAGGAATAGAGGCTGAGTGCCTATTCAAATCAAGACGGTGATAGACTAGGATGCTTGCTAGCTAAGGAGAGAATTCATGGGTTTTAAACACGTCAAAATGCCTGAATCAGGCGATAAGGTCCGCATTGAGAACGGCCGGCTTGTGGTCACAGACCAGCCCATTCTTGGGTTTATTGAGGGCGACGGGATCGGTGTGGATATCACGCCTGCCTGTATGAAGGTCTGGGATGCCGCCATTGAAAAAGCCTACGGTGGGCGTCGTAAAGTGCACTGGGCAGAGCTCTATCTGGGTGAGAAGGCCGCTGGCATTTATGACGGTGATTACTTCCCTGAAGAGACTCTCGATGCCATCAAAGATTTGACGGTCGCGATCAAAGGCCCGTTGACCACGCCGGTGGGCGAGGGATTTCGCTCGCTGAACGTATCGCTGCGCCAAACCTTGGATCTGTATGCGTGTGTGCGACCTGTTAAGTATTACCATGGTGTCCCTTCGCCATTAAAGAAACCAGAAGAAGTCGATGCGGTGATTTTTAGAGAAAACACCGAAGATGTTTATGCTGGATTGGAATATGCCTCCGGTACGCCTGAAAACCAAAAGCTCGCCAAGTTTTTGCGTGAAGAAATGGGCGCTGATTTCTTCGAAGATGCTGGCATTGGCATCAAGCCCATTTCAGCGATTGGCTCCAAGCGATTGGTGCGCAAAGCCATTCAATATGCCATCGACAACAATCGCTCCAGCGTGACCTTGGTCCACAAGGGCAACATCATGAAGTTCACTGAAGGCGCGTTCAGAAAGTGGGGCTACGAGGTGGCGGCTGAAGAATTTGGTGATGTCACCATCACAGAAGACGAAGTCTGGGAAAAGCATGATGGGAAAGTGCCTGAGGGCAAGATTGTAATCAAAGACCGTATTGCCGACATCATGTTCCAGCTGATGTTGTTGCGTCCCGCTGAATTTGATGTATTGGCCACCATGAACCTCAACGGTGACTACCTCTCCGATGCACTGGCAGCCGAGGTCGGGGGCATGGGCATTGCCGCAGGCGCCAACATGGCCGATCACGTGGCGGTGTTTGAGGCCACGCATGGGACCGCACCGAAATATGCCGGCAAAGACATGGTCAACCCAAGCTCGTTGATGTTCTCTGGTTGCATGATGTTTGACTACATTGGCTGGCCAGAGGTCACTGCGTTGATTGAAGCGGCATTTGAGAAGGTGGTTGGCGAAAAGGTCGTCACATACGATTTCGCGCGCCTTTTGGATGGTGCCACCAAAGTCCCCACCAGTGGGTTTGCAGATGCTCTAGTCGATGCCATTGAGAAGAGCTAAATCTCTAAAGGCAGATTCATGAGCATCTGGCAAATGGCTCGGTCAGCATTGGCCGAGCCAGATCCATGGGCAAAGTGCGAGCAAGTCACTGAGTTGTTCGCGCAGGCCAAATCCAACCTCCAGGCCCTCCATGCCGACAGCAAGCCCGACTGGTCTACGGACGATCTCCCCTGCGGTCGGCCAAACGCCCCTGAACTGATTCCACCCAACCAACTGCCTAAGCGTGGCTTGGGTTCTCTTGAAGGTCGGGTGGCATTGATTCATGCCATCGCCCACATTGAGTTCAATGCCATCAATTTAGGCCTCGATGCCGCATGTCGCTTTTCCGGGATGCCTGATCAATCGAGCCCCGATGACCCAGGACATTTTTATTTGGACTGGCTGAGTGTGGCTGCCGATGAGGCCAGACATTTTTTGATGCTCTCGGGTCGCTTAGAGACACTGGGTGCTCGCTATGGTGATTTGCCCGCCCACAATGGTTTGTGGGAGATGGCCATAAAAACTGAGCATGATGTGTTGGTGCGCATGGCCTTGGTGCCACGTGTGTTAGAAGCCCGAGGGTTGGATGTCACACCGGGCATGATCGCCAAACTCAAACAGGTCGGTGATGATGAGACCGTTGGGCTTTTAGAGATCATTCTCGAAGAAGAAGAGGCGCATGTCACCATTGGCACGCGGTGGTTTCGCTACTGCTGTCAGTTGAAAGGCCTAGAGCCAGATGCCACCTTCGATGAGTTGCTGCACACTTATTTCAAGCCGCCGCCGAAAGGGCCGTACAACGAGCCTGCTAGACGCCGAGCGGGGTTTAGCGAAGTGGAACTTGCCCGCCTGAGAAAGCTCTGATCACACCCACAGCCAAACCCTCGATCGCAAATTCTTGATCTCTGCCGATGCGAATGGGCGGATAGTTTGGGTTGTGAGCAATGAGCTCCACCCGTCGGCCGGTTCGCTTGAGCTGTTTCACCGTGATTTCATCATCGATTCTAGCGACCACGATCTGGCCACTGCGCGCTTCTGGAGTTTTGTGGACAACCAAAAGGTCGCCATCACAAATGCCGGCATCGATCATGCTCTCCCCATCCACGCGCAGCAAAAAATGCGGCTTGGGTGAGAAATGGCTTGGCTCAATGGGCATCTGCGCCTCGTGGTGCTCAACAGCTAAAATCGGGCGACCTGCGCTCACTCGTCCAATCACCGGCAAGCTCATCGCGCTCCTGCCTTTGGTGGCGGTGGTGAGGCGTATGCCCCGGGCAGTCCCTGATAGCAGTTCGATCACGCCATGCTTTTCTAAGGCTTTGAGATGGCACTGCGCGGCATTGGGAGAGGCGAAGCGAAAGTGGCTGACGATTTGCGCACGCGTGGGTGGCAAGCCGGTGGACTCCATGTGCTCGACGATGAAGTCGTAGATCGCTTGTTGGCGCCGTGTCAGAGACATGGCACTACTGTATCAAAAAACAGTGCTGATTGCAGGGGCGAGAGCCCCCGCGATCATGGCTTGTCTTTCTTGGGTGGCTTGGGTTGGACAGGAACATACACCCGTCTGACCGGATACGGGTTAAAAGGTCCCCACCAGCCATGGTAGTAGAGATGGCTTTGGAAGCGATACGGATCTTCCTCCATCCGCTCAGGCCAAAGATAGAGCTGATCGATGCTCACCGTGGGGTAGCGATAGATGAATTCTCCAATCGGGCCCTCTACAAAGCCATCGTGGCGACCGATGAGACTGACCTCACGACCCTCTGTGTAGATGGCTGGATCCCGAAAACCCGCACCACAGGCCATAAAGCGTCCAAAATGGATGTCATTGCGAACCACGGGCCTGAGATTTCGGTCCAGCTCTCTGGCCAAAATCTCCATGCAGGTACGGTCGGTTTGTGGGGTGGTATTGACAATCACGCCACCCCAGCGCACGCGTGAGCCCACCGTCTGCTCGGTTGCTTGATTGGCCATGATCGGGGCGAATGCCGTTGGATCGCCTTGCAGTGGTTGAGGGATGCTGGCGCATCCTACCGCAAAGCCAATGAGTCCAACCGCTGCAATCGTTTTAATGGCCGTGTGCATAGAACTTACTCCTCGATGAGTGCGTTGGTGTGTGCTGCACAAATAAAGTCGTTCTCACTCAAGCCACCGATGGCATGAGTGGTGAAGTGGACCACACAATAATTGTAGCCAGCTTCAAAATCCGGGTGATGGTTCTCGCGATTGGCGATCCAGGCCAGCGCATTGATAAAGGCCATGGTTTTGTAAAAGCCTTTGAATTCAAAGCGCCGGGTCATCGTGGTGCCGTCATCGCTGATGGTCCAGCCCGGAACTTGCTCCAGTAATGTTTTAGACACATCTGGTTTTAAAGGTTCCATGCCACCTTCGCAGGGTTGGCATTTTTTCTCAAGCAGTGTCGAATCTGTCATGGTGTTTGCCTTTGGTTATTTATGCGGATTTCGGCGGGTAGGTGGGAGAAAAATCACCCAAGACCCGCGCCTGTTGGATCAACGCTAACAGGTCTGTCTTGGCGAGATCAAACAAATCCTCCATTTTGTCTAGGATGTAGTAAACGCTTTGGAAGATATCGATCCGGTATGGGGTTCGCAGGGCATCAACGGGCACAAACGGTCGTCGCGTGGGCAGATCGCTCTCGATGGCATGCAATGTCTCCCCGGGAGACGAGGCGATGCCGCCCCCACAAATGCGAACCCCCTGAGGCGTTTGGATGAGGCCAAACTCCACGGTGAACCAATAGAGCCTGGCGAGCATCACGCGATCTTTTGGAGAAGCGGCCAGTCCCGCCTTGCCATAGGCCTCGGTGAAATCTGCAAAGGCTTGGTGGGTCAGCATGGTTACATGCCCAAATATCTCGTGAAAGATATCGGGCTCTTGTAAATAATCAAGGTCCTCTTCCATCCGAATGAATGAAGCGGCAGGAAAGCGTCTCTGACTCAATAAGGTAAAGAAGCGGTCAAAGTTGATCAGTGCTGGCACTGGCTCAATCGACCAACCAGTCAACTCATCCAAACGCTTGGATAAGGTTTTGGCTTGGGGCACATGATCTGAGGGTAGGGCGAGGAGATCAAGGCCATCTAGAAAAGGCTGGCAGGCTCTCCCTGGTAGCAGCTCCATTTGTCTGGCATAGAGGGTGGCCCAGACGGCATCTTCGGCTTCTGAGTAGTCTATGAATCCTTGATCATCGACCACTTTGGCTTGATATTTGCTGGATTTTGGCATCAGTCTCTGGCTCCTGATCTGATGTGATGCGTGTAGAATAACCCCTCTTTGAGTGCCTTTGCATTCGCCGACGTATTGTTTTGCAACCAAAATTTAAGAGACGCGCCATGACCAGTGAAATACAGACCCGCCTTGCCGCACGACCAGAGCCCGATGCTTTGTTGGTTGAGATTGCCGATTATGTGTGCCAAACACCCATCGAATCCACAGAAGCTTTCGATACCGCTCATTACTGCCTAAAAGACTCATTGGCCTGCGCGATGCTGGCGCTGAAATTCCCTGATTGCGTGAGCCTGATGGGGCCGGTGGTCGAGGGTGCTGACATGCCAGGCGGCGTTCCAATTCCGGGCCGATTCGATGAGCTTGAACCCGTGCAAGCGGCGTTCAATATTGGCGTATTGATTCGCTATTTGGACTTTAACGACACCTGGCTGGCAGCCGAATGGGGCCATCCATCGGATAATTTGGGCGCCATCTTGGCCGTGGCAGATTATGTCTCCAAGCAGCGGGTGGCCGATGGTAAGGCGCCCTTCATGCTCTCAGATGTGTTGAAGTTCATGATACAAGCCCATGAAATACAGGGTGTTTTAGCGCTTAAGAACTCCTTTAATCGGGTCGGCCTAGACCACGTGTTATTGGTGCGAGTGGCATCGACGGCGGTGGTGACCCGGATGCTTGGTGGTAGCCGAGAGCAGGTCATTGATGCGCTCAGTCAGGCCTGGATTGATGGTGGGGCACTGAGAACCTATCGACACGCGCCCAACACGGGCCCAAGAAAAAGCTGGGCAGCTGGAGATGCGTGCCGGCGTGCGGTGCAGTTGGCGTTACTCACCATGGGTGGGCAGATGGGCTATCCTTCAGCGCTTACGGCC
>CAJXNU010000097.1 GCA_913057255.1 uncultured Wenzhouxiangella sp. | reverse complement strand
ACCATGGCATCGAACTTGGCCTTGGGTAAATCGGTGTCTAATATATCGCCGCAGTGATGGGTGATGTGCTCACTCAACCCACAGCGTTCGGTGAGCTGTTGGCCCAAGGCATCCAGATCGGGTTGGAGTTCAACGGCGGTGACGGCACAACCGATTTCGTTGGCCATGTGTCGGGCTGGGCCACCGAGACCTGCACCCACATCTAAGACGTGGTCATCGGCGCTGATGGCCAGTGCTTTCATGGCCTCATCGACGGCTTGAGTGCCACCGTAGTGAAGCTGGTCCATGCTCACCAAGTCAGAAGGCTCCAGTGGCCCATTGGCCTGACCCTTGGCTTTGAGCTCACGCTCGACCCGCTCGACGTGGGTGTAGAGCTTCATGGTTTTAATGGCCGATGCGGGGTCTTGGGTCATGTGCTCACCCTAACTCAAATCAATGCCTGAAGTTTTTCAATGGAGGTGCCAAGCTCTGCGACTGCATGCTCATGTTGGCTCAAACGCTGGCGTTCTTTTTCCACGACCTCTGGGGGCGCATTGGCAACAAAACGCTCGTTGCCAAGTTTGTTTTGGGTGGCTGTAAGACCTTTTTGTTCGCGTTCGAGCTGTTTACTCAGGCGATCAAGTTCTTCTTTGACATCGACAAGGCCCACCAAAGAGATCAATAGGCGCATTTGGCCCACCAACGTCACTGAGCAACCAGCCGACCGATCCTCGCTTTCATCACTCGGCTCAAGCCACTCCACAGATTCCAAGCGAGCCAAGTGTTTGACCCAAGCGCCCAAGCGGTCCATGCGTTCGCGGTCTTGCTCACTGCCTTGTTCAATCATCAGTGGCAGCGGTTTGCCCGGCGCTAAATTGAGCTCCGTGCGGGCAGAGCGAAGTCCTGAGATCACGGCTTTGAGCCACTCCACATCATCCATGGCCTCTTGATCGATGGCCTGTGGCGTGGGCCATGCAGCCAAACTCACCGATGGGCCGTCAACAGCCGCTGGTACTTTGACCTGCTGCCAGATCTCTTCGGTGATAAATGGCACAAACGGATGCAAGGCTCGAGTGATGGTCTCTAAGACATGGGCCAAGGTATGGCGTGTGGCCGATGCCACGTTGGGGAATGCTTTGATGGCCGCCTCGGATAGGGCAGGTTTGGATAATTCCAAATACCAGTCACAAAATTCATGCCACACAAATTCATAAAGCGCCTTGCTGGCCAGGTCAAAGCGGTACTGAGCCAAGGCTGCATCCACCGCTTGGATGGTTTGTGAGAGCCTGGAGAGAATCCAGCGGGACGGCACATCTAAATCTTTGGCCTCTGGCGCTGGGATGGGCTCATCGCCCACGTTCATCAGAGTAAAGCGTGCCGCATTCCAGAGTTTGTTTAAGAAATGGCGATAGCCTGCGCATCTGGAGAGATCAAAATTGAGGTCTCGTCCGTGGCCAGCGAGCGCTGCAAAAGTGAATCGGAGCGCATCGGCGCCATGGGCATCAATCCCATCGGGAAACTCTTTGCGCGTGGCTTTTTCAATTTGCTTGGCCTTTTCTGGCTGCATCAACGATTGGGTGCGCTTTTTAACCAGTGGCTCAAGTTCAATGCCATCAATGATGTCGATCGGGTCTAAGACATTGCCTTTGGATTTTGACATCTTCTGGCCTTCGGCATCCCGAATCAGTCCGGTGATGTAGACCTCTTTAAACGGCACTCGATCGGTGAAATGCCCGGTCATCATGATCATGCGAGCGACCCAGAAGAAGATAATGTCAAAGCCCGTGACCAAGACTTGCGTTGGCAAGTAGCGGTCGAAACCTGACTCGGCCATGCGCTCAGCATCTGGCCAGCCCATGGTCGAATGCGCCCACAGTGCAGAAGAAAACCAAGTCTCTAAGACATCGTCGTCTTGGCGAAGAACCACATCTTCGCTGAGTTGATGTTTCTCACGCACCTCGGCTTCTGATCGGCCGACATAGAGGTGGTTGTCTTCATCAAACCAGGCAGGGATGCGATGGCCCCACCACAATTGTCTAGAGATACACCAGTCTTTCAGATCTTCCATCCAAGACCGATAGGTGTTGATCCAATTGCCAGGCACAAAATTCACTTGCCCCGATTCGACCAGCTCTAGGCCGAGCTTCCCAAGCGAGTCCATCTTCACAAACCACTGATCGGTTAAGAATGGCTCAATGATTTGGCCAGAACGGTCGCCTCTGGGGACCACCATGGCGTGTGGTTTTTCTTCAATTAAGAGTCCCTGAGCTTTCAAGTCCTCAAGAATGCGTTTCCGGGCCACAAAGCGATCGAGGCCTTGATAGGTCTTGGGGGCGTTGGCATGAATCGTGCCATCGGGATTTAGGATGTTGATGGGCTCAAAGCCGTGACGGGCACCCACCTCCCAGTCATTGAAATCATGGGCTGGGGTGATTTTCACACAGCCCGTTCCAAACTCAGGATCCACATAGTCATCCGCGATCACCGGAATCTCTCGATCGGTCAGCGGCAGCAGGAGGGTTTTGCCCACCAGGTCGGTGTAGCGCTCATCGTCTGGGTGGACGGCGACGCACACATCGCCCAGTAAGGTCTCGGGTCGTGTGGTGGCGACCACCACATCGCCTCGACCGTCGGTTCTGGGATAGCGAATCGACCACAAATGGCCTTGCTCTTCGGTATTGATGACTTCCAAGTCAGAGATCGCGGTTTGCAAGACCGGATCCCAATTGACCAGTCGGGGGCCGCGATAGATCAGGCCTTGTTCGTGCAGGCGCACAAAGGTTTCAATCACCGCCTCAGATAGATCGTCATCCATGGTGAAGCGCTCACGCGACCAATCAGCCGAGGCGCCCAAGCGGCGCATTTGTGAGGTGATGGTCGAGCCCGATTCGTGTTTCCACTGCCACACCCGCTCGATAAATTCTTCTCGGGTGTAGTCATCGCGTTTCCCACCATCGGATTCAATTTGTCGCGTGACCACCATCTCCGTGGCAATGCCGGCATGATCCACCCCCACTTGCCACAGCACGTCTCGGCCTTGCATGCGCTGATAGCGGATCAGGGTATCCATCAAGGTGTGTTGGAAGGCATGGCCCATGTGCAGGGTGCCGGTGACATTGGGCGGGGGCAATAAGATGCAATAAGGCTCACCTTGACCGGTGGGCTTGAACCAACCTTGGTTTTCCCAAGTGGCATACCACTGATCTTCTATCTCGGCGGGTTGGTAGTGTTTGTCCATATCACTATTTCAATGCGTGGTGGTTGAGTGACGCGCCTCGGGTTTTCCAGTCCCGCCAACGCTGTCTCAAGGGTTCGCGAGCCTCCTCAGTCGCCGGCACAATTTCTAAGACGCGATCGTATTGCCCATCGGGAAGCGGTGCGCTTGGATCTAGATTGATCAACAGATCGGCCTTGGCTGGTGCCTCAGTCAATATCTGAATGGGCGCTGTTTCACCCTCGCGCCCATGCGGTAAAAATCGGCCGTCGGGCGATGCCCACAGTGCCTCATCTAAGGCATCGATGTGCTCAGCCGTGGTGACAATGGCGATGCGGGTGATGCCAGGCCAGGCTTTGCCAACCAAGATGCAGGTGACTTGTAGGGGGTCTACAAAACGGCCCCCCATTTGATAAAAGTCCACCTGCATGCGTCGATGGGCCTTTATTGATCGAGTGCTTTGGACCAGCCGCCGGCGTGGTTGACCGCCCACTGAACCAACAGGCCCACGGGTCGGCCGGTGGCGCTGCCGGGTTTGCCCCACACCCAAGCAGAGCCAGCGATGTCAATGTGTGCCCAGCGTTGGTCTTTGGCAAAGCGCGATAGGAAGCACCCCGCAGTGATCGTGCCTGCGGCCATGCCACCGATGTTTTGCATATCAGCAAAGGGTGAGTCGAGTTGTTTTTGATACTCATCCCACAAGGGCAAACGCCAACCGCGATCAGCGGCCTCTAAACCGGCCCCGAGAAGTTCTTCGGCCAGCTCATCGTCTTGGGTCATGATGCCGCTGGCGTGATGGCCTAAGGCCACCACGCAGGCACCCGTGAGTGTGGCAATGTCCACCATGGCTTTGGGTTTGACGTGTTCACCCGTCCAGGTCAAGGCATCGGCCAAAATCATTCGGCCTTCGGCATCGGTGTTGTGGACTTCAATGGTTTGCCCTGACATCGACGTGATCACATCACCCGGACGATAGGCTTTGCCATCGGGCATGTTTTCAACCGCGGCTACCACGATGTCTAGATTGATCTTGAGCTTGAGGCTGGCGACGGTTTTCATTACACCTAAGGCCGTGGCGGCACCGCACATGTCAAACTTCATCTGCTCCATCAAAGCACCGGGCTTGATGGAGATCCCGCCGGTATCAAAGGTCACACCTTTACCGACCAGTGCCAAGGGGGGCTCGCCCTCAGGCCCACCGCGCCATCTCAGATGGATCAATTTAGACGGGCACTCGCTGCCGCGACCCACGGCCAGTAAGGCATTCATGCCAAGCTCGGCCATTTGGTCTTCTTCCAAGATCTCGACGGCCAGGCCACCATGCTCGCCGGCCATTTGTTTGGCCACCTCGGCCAAATGAACGGGGTTGCAGACATTTGGGGGCAAGTCCCCCAAGTTGCGACATAAACCCACGCCCTGACTGATGCCTTTGGCAATGGCAAGCTCAGCCTCAACGCCTGTCTCCTCGGGGAAGCTCACCCAGTCAGTCGCTGGCGCCGCATCGGGTTTGGGTTTTTTGGTGGCCTCATAAACATAGTCGGTATGGACTAGCGTCAATGCGGTTTGCCTGACTCCCCAATGCGTATCGGCATCAGTGATCGGAAACTCAGCCAAAGTGCAGTGGGCATTTTTGGCTCTGGACTTCCGCAAGGCTTCACCAGCGGCTTCGACGGCTTGCTTAAACACCATTCGATTTCTTTTGGCATCTTCCCCCATGCCCACCACCAAAATGCGCTCGGCACTGGGGTGGCTGGTGGCTGGCAGCATCAATGTCTGACCGACTTTGGCTTGGATATCGCCACGCTCGGTGAGTTGGGTGAGGAGACCGCCCAGTGTCTCATCGGTCGCCTTGGCCGATGGACCAAAGCTTGGCGTGTCTTCATCGGCGAGACCGACACCAATGATCAAGCAGTCCACTCGGATTTGGTCTAGGGGCTGTTGGGTGGTCTTAAAATCCATCTGTCGTACCTTTTGTTTAAATAGAGGCCAAGTGGGCGTGCAACTCCGACATGCCGCGGTTTCGTGTCAGAATGACACCACCAAATCATTGTAACCGTGTTGATTTATGAAAATGTGGATTGTGCCACGATGAGCCTGCCCCAATGATTTTGCCACGCTACCTCTATCGCCAAGCGCTGGGCACCAGCCTCATGACCTTGCTGGTCTTGATGGGCGTGGTCAGCGCACTGTTTTTGGCAGAGCTCTTGTCGCAGGCAGCGCAAGGTCAGTTGCCCGGCATGGGTGTGTTGGCCCTGCTGCTTTTAAAAATCCCAGAAGCGGTCTTGATGGTGGCGCCTCTGGCGCTTTTGATCGGCGTGCTGTTTGCGCTGGGCCAGGCACATGAATCCGGTGAAGTCACCATCGCGCGTGCCTCTGGCGTCTCGTACTGGGCGTGTTTCCGACCGCTGACGCTGCTGTCTGTTGTCTGGTCACTGCTGGTGTTGGTGGTGGCCGGCTGGGTGTTGCCATGGACGGTTCAGCAAACCGGCGAGGTGATGGCCGATGCCAGTCAACAGGCACTGGTGGCCAGTCTGCAACCCGGTCAGTTCGACCGTTTTGATCAGGGGCGAGTGACGCTGTATGTGGCCGGCGTCGATACCCAAGCAGGGCAATTGCAAGATGTCTTTTTACAGCACAGTGGCGCTGAAATCGAAGAGGTGGTCACCGCGCCCACCGGCCGACTGTGGCAAGACCCCGAGGACCAAAGCCGATACCTCTCACTCAATGAAGGCCACCAAATCAGGCGCGGTGCCGGTGGAGATTTAATGCAGCTCAAATTTGTGCGAAACGACGTGCGCCTGCCGCCGCCTGCCGGCGATGGCGTGGGTCTCCCTGAGATGGCTTTATCACTGCCTGAGCTCACCCCACCGCTCGATTCGGCTGAGCGGCGTGAATGGCATTGGCGCCTAGCTTCACCCATTGGTACTTTGCTGTTGGGGATTCTGGCCATCCCACTGGCTTGGCGTCGTCCAAGGGGAGGTCGGTATGGGTCAGTGGTACTCGCCGTGCTGGTTTATCTCATTTATTCCAACTGGGTGCATGTGGGCTTGGTCTGGATGGAAGGGGCAGAGGCCTTATCGGGTCCTGGTTTGTGGCCCATCCATGGTGCTTTGGCGCTGTTGGTGATCGGCCTTTGGACCTGGCGGTGGCGACAATGGTGATGCTGTGATGAGATCAGGCATGCCTCGCGATGCGCTATTGATTCGCTATTTGGCGATGAATATTTTGTTGGCCGTGGGCTGGGTCTCGGTGGTCTTGTTGGGGCTCTACACGCTGATCGAGCTCATTCGAGAAGCGCGCCACCTCACCGGCGATTACAACGCCTTATCCATGGCTTGGTATGTGCTACAAACGAGTCCTAGGCGCTTATATGACATCTTCCCCTTTGCCGCCTTAATTGGGACCTTAATTGGTGTGGGCAGTTTGGCTCAGTCCAATGAGCTGGTGGCGATGCGTGCAGCCGGTGTGCATCGCAAACAAATCTCTGGCTATGCGCTGGCGGTGATCGGTGGGTGCCTGGTGGTTTTGGTGGCCATCTCTGAGTTGTTTGTGCCGGCGTTGGAGACCAACGCTCAAGCCAATCGAGACCAAGCCCGCAGCGGCGAGATTCGGCTCGACAGCCAAGGGGCGTTGTGGGTTCGAGATGGGCGCTACATGATTCGTATTGGCCAATCGATTTGGGGTGAGTCTGGTGAGCTGCAGTTTTCCGATGTGCTGGTTTATGAACTCGGCGAAGGGTTACAGCCAGAGGCGACACTGACTGCTGAAAGCGCTCACCATGAGACGGGTCAATGGACGTTTGATGAGGTGATCTTGACGTCTTTCAATGGAAACCCAGTCACTCGCCTAGAGACCAGCTGGTACTTGCGATCCACCATCTCACCTGAGCTTTTTAACGCCGCGGTCACGCGGCCGAGGCTCTTGGCCACCCGCGATCTCATTGACATGCAATCGTTTCTCAAAGATAACGCATTGGATGCAGGCCCCTACACCGAAGCTTTGTGGGAGCGGGTGTTTTTCCCGATCAACGTGCTCGCCATGGTCTTAATCGGACTGCCATTTGCGCTGGGTGGTGTGTTTCGACAAAGCCCACGGGGTGGTTTGGGGCTCAATGTGTTTGCAGGCATCGCCTTGGGCCTGACGTTTTTTGTGCTCAGCCGCTTGGTGCAAGGCGTGGTGACTTTGTGGCCCATTCCCATCTGGCTGGGCTCATTGCTTCCGGCTTTACTGATCTCCACGCTGGCGTTGGCGCTTCTGGCGCGACGCTGATTTTGGGATCACCACCAATCGGGTGTTGGATGCCAAATCATGCCAAGTGGCTTTTTGGGGATGAAAGACGCTCCAAAGAAAACCCAACCCGAGACTGCCGAGGCTGGCCACCGCCACCACAAATCGGATCGCTGTTCTTGGCCAGCTCATGGGCAACTCATCCGAGGTGGTCTCAATCCGGATATGCCAAGCCTTCATGCCCAAGGTGCACCCCTTTCGCCAACTCACGGCAAAGTACAACCAGGCCACCACCAGCAAATACAATTGAAACCAGATGGTCTCTGGGCCCACGCCTTGGTTCGTTGGTACCACCACGGCCACCGCGGCGATCATCCAAAGCCCAATCAGTAACATCCCATCGTAGAGCATGGCCATCAATCGTCGGCCCAATCGGCACGGGCGCGTATCTGTCGCGGTGGCAGTAGAATGGGGGGCATCGGGTGACATGGGTGGCTATTGTAATGGAGAGCAGTGATGGGATGGTTTGGTTGATGGGTGTGACGATGAAGGATAACGATGGGTGCAGACACATTAACTGACCGAATCATTGATCGGTTCTTAGACGCGGCCTGGGCCGAGCGGGGTTTATCGCCCGCCACCCTCGATGCCTATCGCGATGATTTGTTGGGGGTGGCTAAGCTGCCAGCGCACGCCGAGATTTGGCCCGCGCTCACCCAATCCGATGTTTTGGCTTTTCTCGCCTCTCGCCTGAAAGCGGGTGCGGCGGTCTCTTCGATCACCCGTCAGCTCTCAGCGCTCCGCCGTTTCTATGCTTGGGCCGTGATGCAAGGCGAGGTGTCGATCAACCCCTTGAGTGATCTGGAGCCACCCAAGACCCGCCGAGATCTCCCCGATGTGCTCTCAGAAACCCAAGTCGAGGCCTTGTTAAACGCGCCCGATCCCGAGACCCCGCTGGGTCAGAGAGACCGTGCGCTGTTTGAGACACTCTATGCCTCGGGCATGCGCGTCAGCGAAGCGGTGGGTTTGACCTTGGCGCGCTTGAGTTTGAACCAAGGTCTGGTGAGAGTGATTGGCAAAGGCGGTCGCGAGCGGCTGG
>CAJXNU010000096.1 GCA_913057255.1 uncultured Wenzhouxiangella sp. | reverse complement strand
TCCAGACACCCCGCAAGCCAGTCCAGGGTCAAGTGAGTCGATTGGACAACGAACCGGGGACAACCCTTGGGCTGGCCCAGCCAGCCCATCACCATTGAGAGACCATAGTGAGATCTACCGAAGTGAGACGTCCAATTAAGACACCCAGAATGATTAGAACACCATGATCAAAACCACAAGGACCACTTGGCCATCTCAAACAACCAGGACCCCACGCCCATGCTAAACCTCAGCCCTTATCTCTTGGCTTTCGCCACTTTCTTTGCCAGCACAGCACTCACCCAGGCCAAGACACCCGCTGAAGACACCCCAACATCAGAACAACCCGGCGAACTTACCTTCAATACCATCAGCCACCTCTGGCAAGCCCGCCTGGAAGCTGCTTGCGATGTGCTCACCGATGAGATTAGCCCGTCCCAACAGCAATGCCTCAATGAAGCCCTAGACTCACTCACCCAAGCACTCAGTCACTTCCAAGCACCCGGTGCCCAACCCCTAGAGACCCTCCAACAAATCGACACCTCACTAAACACCCAGATCACAGAGACCGCCGACCCAGATCGAGCCCAAGCGGCCGACTATATCCGCTCACTCGCCCAAGCCGTCCCATTCCATCCGGCGTGTTTAGATCAGCTGGGCCTGGTCTTTTTTGCTGAAAACCAGCTGACCATCGGATTTATGGTGTGTGAACCATCCTACCCCGTGCCCATCGAGATCCGAGACTATGAAGGTAACCCGGCCATGTGGTCTTGGAGACCTGCCGAGTACGGTGAACCTGGCTCGGAAGGGAGCATTTTTTATCAGGTCAAACACCAGACCACGAAAGACAATCAGCAGACCTATTATGTTGATGTACAAACCGAAACCGGTGGCACCGGCATTTTTGCTTCGATTTGGGTACTGCACCAAGCCGACTTTCTAAACGTCTTCGAGCCTCAGTTAGATATCATCGGTGGCGACCGCTGCAACGACGGCAACCTCCAAGTCATTAACGTCTTTGATGATGGCAGAATCAGCTACAGCCAAAACGCCACCCCATTTCGGCTGTTCAACTTGACGGACACCTTCAATCAGCGCCAGGCCTTTCTACTCAATCGATACACAAGAGACGAAAGCGACAAAATCGACCTGCCCGAGAGCTTTATGGATTGGGAAGCCTATACCGATGTCGACAACTGCGCGATGTGCTGCGCCGGCGAGCTGTTTAAACAAGTCGACCCAATGACAGGAGAGAGTGAGCTCTTTGCCATCGGCATCAAAAACGATCTCCGGATTGAGATGTTCTATGACAAAGACACCTTGGTTGAATGCAGCCGCGAATGGTTTGCAGGCCTGCCCCTGCAAGAAACCAACCTCCTTGAGCCTGAGGCCGAGATCATGCTGTTCGAGCCCGAGGCCTGGCTGGACCGCTTAGATGAGCTCAGTCTCGCCTGTGCCGGCGTCCCCCACGACTGATCTGGGGGACACCCAACCCCCAACCAGCCAATAAAGCCCGCGGTTACGACTCACCGTCACCGTCTCTCATGCGACAGCATCTGTCGCTGAGTGACTTAATCTGGCCATGAGACAGCCCGTCTTATCTGACCATGCACTGACAATGAGAGGAGAGCCACACCACTATGACAAGTTTTATGGAGATTCCTGAAGACCCAGACACCCACACCCTGTTTCGCCACCCCATCAAAGTTGGCCCCTACGAGGCCATGTGGGATATTTGGAACTGGGAAGGGATTCAAGGTTGGTCATTTATCTTTGATTTAAAAGACATCACCCCACTCTCGGATGAGACCCTCATTTCCCTGATCCGAGACACTCAGGCTCATGAGCTCACTCAAAGCCCACCCACGGTCAAAAGAAGCAAGGACCACGTCTTTATCAACTTCTGCTCAGAACAATCTGAAACCAGAAGCCGCTTCGATTGGACCGACCGAAGAACCCCCGAGCAAAAAGCCAGCGCCCAGTTAGCAATGTGTGAGTATTTAAAAGAACACAACCGTCAAGAGATTGAACGGGCGAGACAAATCGGGTTGAATGCCCAGAATAGCTAGGACTGCCCCTAGCTCCGGCCCAACACAGCAGCCTACGACGCAACCCACCCCAGCCAACTAGGGCGACGGGCATGCCCCCCAAATGGGCCGAGAGGAGGGCAGCACCCAGCTGGTCGCCCCATTATCAAAGTTTGTGGGCCAGTCTGTAATGTTTGGAACACACCAAGATTTTAGATCTTGATTAAAGCTGGCAGCATTCGAGAACATGCCAGTCATATCGCTGACATTCCCAGTATCCCATGCACTGATGTCTTGATCAAAGGTTGGGGCATTAAAGAACATGAAGCCCATATCCGTGACACGGCTGGTGTCCCATCCCCGAATGTTCCCATTGAAATTCGTTGCTCCGTTAAACATAAAGCTCATATCCGTGACAAGACCGGTATTCCACGTGCCGATGTCTTGATCAAAGCTTGTGGCATTTTGAAACATGTTGCCCATATCCGTGACACTGCCAGTGTTCCAGTCGCTGATGTTTCGATTAAAGCTTGTGGCATCTTTAAACATGAGGCTCATATCCGTGACACTGACAGTGTTCCATCCCACAATGGCGGCATTGAAATTCGATGCCCCGTTAAACATGCTCCGCATATCCGTGACAAGACCGGTATCCCAGTCGCCGATATCTTGATTAAAGCTCGAGGCATCTGCGAACATTTGTTCCATATTCGTTACAGCAGAGGTATCCCACGCGCCGATGTTTTGGTTAAAGCTCGAGGCGCCAGCAAACATTCGGTACATGATCGTCACGGAGCTGGTATCCCACGCGCCGATGTTTTGGTTAAAGCTCGAGGCGCCAAAAAACATTCGGGTCATCTTCGTCACGGAGCTGGTATCCCACGCGCCGATGTTTTGGTTAAAGCTCGAGGCGTTAAAAAACATTCGGTCCATGTTCGTCACGGAGCTGGTATCCCACGCGCCGATGTTTTGGTTAAAGCTCGAGGCGCCTTCAAACATTCGGTACATGTTCGTCACGGAGCTGGTATCCCAATGCGAAATGTCACCATTGAACGTGGCTTCATCAAGAAAGAGCTCACTCAGATCGGTGATGCCTGAGATGCAGGTGGTCGCAGCCAATGTGGCAAAGTTGTTTTGTGCGGTGAGTCCTTCGCGCGTTCTTCGGGTATAGGTCTGACCATTCACCGCCATGCTATCTCCGATGCTGGCATTCGAACAGACAATGGTGACGCCATTATCGGCGAGATAAAAATTGGGTTTGAACGTCATCTCAACGGTACAGGCGGCTGTGACATTGCTGATGACATATAAGTTGCCCTGAACGGTGCCACCACACCCGGTCGCTTGCGTGAGACCATGTTGCGCGTCAGGGACGGCCAAAACCGAAGTGGCGCCATTGACGGGCACCACTTGAGTGAGAGGCGTCGCCTGACCATTGCCCGTGACAGTGACGGTGATTGTGACGCCAGAGAGTTCACTAAAGCGGTCATGAAAGACCTGATCACGGGTTTGCCCCCAGCCGATGAGGGGGGCAGCAGCCAAAAAGCCACCGATCAATAACCAACGTAACGCAGACATGATGCCTTCCTTCGATGATTCCATCACCTATCAGTGCAACACAAACCAACGCAAACGTCATTCAGGGCGGGTGGGGCATGCCCTCGAACAGACAACCCTCTACTTATGTGGATATTAACAGCTCGGGGGCACCATGACCACTTGCCCTCCGGTACCGCTAACAGCACCACGCACGCCACGCCCGATGGGCGTGGGTGTCATCCCGGTGCACTCTCACTCGTGCTCAGAACAATCTGAACCCAGAAGCCGCTTCGATTGGACCGATCGAAGAACCCCCGAGCAAAAAGCCAGCGCCCAGTTAGCAATGTGTGAGTATTTAAAAGAACACAACCGGCAAGAGATTGAACGGGCAAGACACGCCGCGAGCCAGCTCAGCCTGATTTAACACATCCTAGCCGCCGGATATCGGCCAAAAGCCCGTGAATCATTGCGTTCATCTAATGAACAGCGGCCATTGTTGACCCTAACCTGTGGATAACTTACCCGCACAATTTACGATGGTTGACAGTTCAAGGCCGTTTTGCCATTGAAACCAGCCCACCGAGTGCGCTAGAGTTTTTATCAACGCAAACGAAAGCAATGAAATCTCACTTTGGTTTGCGCTGATGTGGAAACACTCAGATCGGAAAAGTCTCAAACGGCATTTTCAATCAACGAGCGATTCCATTGACCATGAGACCGAGCGAAGGCATGTGCCCGAGCGATTTAACTAACTAGGGGGATTTATGTCAGATGATAAAACCACAGTGCATTGCAAAACCCCTACACCGATAGAGGATTTGATAATGCAACATCAAGAAAAGAAAACCGAGGCCATGATTCAGGCCGTCTATGATCTGGAGAAACAATATCCAGGCCGGCTCAACATTGAGGTCGAAGATGATCTGATTCGGACCACCAAGATCGGCAGCGATGTGGACCCAGAGACTAAGCAGCCACTCGAGCCACTGCAACTGGAGATTGAAACCGATCTGAGTTTGCTGAGACTGGGCAAAAAAGCCGATATGGCCAAGCCGCCCACCGAAGGCTACATCGTGGTCGAGTTCCGATCTGGGGACACCGTTGAGAACGAGCATCACTTTCACTTCAAGACCGTCGAAGAAGTCATCGACTACATGAAGTTCAAGATTGCACCGAACTGAGCGGCTGTCCACACCATCAAGTCGAGAGCACCCGCTCTCGGCCTGATCTTAAACGCCAGTCAACCACGCGGGGGTTTGTGATTTAGGGGGATCACACGTCAATCACTGAATGCTCTCAGTTGGCTGGCATGCCAGGCACCACAAAAGGGAGGGCATGGCCATGGCACGAGGAAAAACAGGGGGCGTCCAAGCGGGCATGGCTTGGACTGGGGTGATCCACATCATCATGATCTTGATTTGGACTTGGCGCGTCGCTTGGGCCACAGCCCCAGACGTCATTCACTCAGACGCAATCAACCCACACGCGATCAACCAAGTGGCACAAAGCCCGCCATCGAGCATCTTTTCAGACCGCTTTGAGGCTCAACCAACAAAAGAGTCCCAGCCGCCTGAACCCATTCAACAAGCCACCGGCCAAATCATCAAAGGCCCTTATCAGGCCGGCAGCGAAGTCATCCTCACCCCCCTAAATCCCAATCTCTTACAAACCGCCAGCACCTACCGGGGGGATGTCATCAACGCCCGCGGTCATTACCGACTCGCCGCCCTCATCCCCCAAGGTCCGGTCCAACTCACCGCCCGAGGCCGTTTCTTTAATGAACTCACCGGCACGCTCAGCCCAGACCCGATTCGATTGGATGCCATCACCACCGCCAGCGAGGCAATGAATGTCCATGTGCTCACCCACCTAGAAACCGAGCGGGTCCGCACGCTGGTCCAATCGGGCTTGAGTTTGGCAGAAGCCAAGACCCAAGCCGCGCATGAATGGCTAGCGCTTCTGGGTTATGAGACCGATGATCTGCCCAGCCCTCTTGATGTGGCCAAGATCAGCGCCACGGGCAACTTATCTGACGCGCTTCGCCTAATGAGCACCCTGGTGCTGATCCAAGCCGATGCCAGCCCCAGAGACATGGCCGATCTGCAAGCCTGGATCACTACACTTAGAGAGGATGCCCAGGATGGTCAGTTAACGGACACGCACCAAGAAGCGCTGATTGCCTCGGCGCTGGCTGCCCAAACTAAAGCGCAGAGCATTGATGCGCAGTGGCAGGCGGCCCTTGATCTCAATACCCAAACCAATCCATCCAGCCCCGAGACCCCATTGGCCGAGCTCTTAGTCCAAACCTTGGACCACCTGGCCCACAAAATCGCCATCACCCAAACCGCAGGAGGCACCATTACACCCACCGGCACCCAGTGGCAGGCACCGAATACATCATTCATTGCCACCATCACCCCCGATCTCGGGCATCACTTGGTGAGCATCACATCCGATTGCGGTGGGGTGTTGGATGAGACTCAAAACACCTACACCATCGAGGCCGTCCAACAAGACTGTCAGCTGCAGGCCAGCTTTGCCATCAATCGCTACACCATCACTGGCATCGTGCCTGAAGGCACAGGGATTTCGCCTGCCTTGCCCATCACCGCCGAACATGGCCAAGCCCTGGCCTTCACCCTCACCCCACCGGCAGGCCTCGATGGCCTGGAGGTGACCGGTTGCGGCGGTCAGTTGGAAGAGCAGGTTTACACCACCCAAGCCTTGGAGGGCGATTGTGTGCTGAGTATCGATGTCTTTGCGACTTTTGAACACATTCGCGAAGGACAAACCATTCGCTGTGACCGAGCCGGCTTGGGCGATATGGCCACAATCGATGGCATCACTTATACCAAGCGAAACAAATCCCAAATCACTCCAGCCAATGCCCCGACCAGCTGCATCACTGGGGTAACGGATTTAAGTGGGCTCTTTAAGAACAACACCACATTCAATGGCGACATCAGCCATTGGGATACAGAATCCGTCACCCATATGGATGGCCTGTTTGAAAATGCCAGTGCGTTCAATCAAGACCTTGGCGCTTGGTGTGTCGCCTCGATCCCCAACGAGCCTGAGGAATTTGCCTCCGGGGCTGTGTCCTGGAAGACTCACAAAGCCAGGCCCAACTGGGGCATGGATTGTGCGCTGTTGGCTCAACAACACACCGTGAGTGTGAATGACCCCAGTGGCGGTGTGCTGGAACCGGTCGGCGAGATCAGCATCTATCACGGCAGAAAGCTCCGCCTACAGGCCACCGCCGACGTGGGTTATGAATTAAACGCCATCACCGGCTGTGGCGGTGTGTGGTCTGCACCCTTTTATGTGACAGACACCATCACCGCCGATTGCAGCATTGCCGCTGAGTTTGTCCTAAAAGAGTATGCCGTTAGCATCACTGGCCTCGAGGGTGCGAGTCTCACGCCGGCGCCGTCAGCTACCGTGCCTCACGGGACGGTGTTGAGTTGGACCATCACCCCGCCGACGGGTTTGGATGGGATCGAAGTCAGTGGCTGTGGCGGAACGCTGTCAGACCAAACCTACACGACCTCAGCCATCACGGCCGATTGCGATGTGACCTTCACTTTTTATCAACGCTTTTCTCGAGCGGACAATGGCCTGACCATTCTCTGCCCCCAAGTGGCCTTCGGCGAGTCGGGGGTGGTCTCGGGGATCACCTACACCAAGCGAGCCAAAACTGACATCACCTCGGGTAATGCTGCGACCAGCTGCATCAGCGGGGTGACGGATTTAAGCGGGCTGTTTAAAAACAACCCTGAATTCAATGGCGATATCACGCATTGGGATACTGCTTCCGTGACGAATATGGATGAGCTCTTTGCCAATGCCAGCGCCTTCAACCAAGACTTAGGCGGCTGGTGTGTCTCGCAAATGGCCACGGAGCCTCTGAACTTTGATGCCGGAGCCAGCAGTTGGGATATCGCCAACGCCCGGCCCAACTGGGGCATGGATTGCCCGCTCCTCAATCAAGCCCATAGAGTCTCGGTGTCAGCCGGTGCTGGTGGGGCCACCGATCCCAGTGGAGATTTTGCGATCTGGCACGGTCGGCGGGTCGCGATTGAGTTGCTCAGTGATCCGGGTTACGTGGTGGCCGGTGCCAGCGGTTGTGGAGGTGAGGTCATAGGGGATCGCTTCGTCAGTGGGGTGATTACTGCAGATTGCTCGATCGCCGTGAGTTTCAGCGCGTTTTATCTGGCCGACAACGGCGTGACGGTGGTGTGTGATGCGGCCCAGATCGGAGATAGTGCTCAGCTGGGTGGGGAGACCTTCACCAAACGAGCCAAAGGCGATATCACGACCGCCAATGCCGCCACCACATGCACCAGTGGCATCACGGATTTCAGTGAGCTGTTTAAAAATGCCACGGGTTTTAATGAGGACATCGGGCACTGGGATGTCTCGGATGGGACGAGCTTCTTGTCGATGTTTGAAGGGGCCTCGGCGTTTAATCAAGATCTTTCGCATTGGGATACCACGCAGGCGGTCAACATGGATTACATGTTTTATAAAGCCAGTGTGTTCGATCAGGACCTCAGTGGATGGTGTGTTGAGAACATCGGCACCAAGCCATTCTTTTTTGAGGTGTCATCGGCGATGAGTGACAGTGATCTTCCCCCATTTAGTCAGGCCTGTGGGCAGTGAAAAACCATGTTCCTCTAAGAGCCATCATTTTGGAATCGATCACTGAATACTTCATCATCGGTCGGTTTCTCGACCCAGGTGGCCGTAACTGACAAATTACCAGCCGGCATTGTCTCAGGGATGCTGGGTGACCACCCATTGAAGGAGTAGCCGGTCCGAGTGGGCGCATCGGGTGGCGTGATTGCTGAGCCATAATCCTGGGTGATGTCAGTCACAGCCGACCCACCAGCGGAGTCGAAGGTGAGCGTGTACTGATTGATTGTCCACTGGGCGGTGTGTGTTGAATTGGTATCTGGAACTGTCTGAGGTATGGCGGGTGACCATCCATCGAAGGAGTAGCCGGTCCGAGTGGGCGCATCGGGCGGCGTGATTGC
>CAJXNU010000095.1 GCA_913057255.1 uncultured Wenzhouxiangella sp. | reverse complement strand
TACAAGAACTTCGATCCCCGTGCCACCATCATTCGGAAAGCCTGTTATGAGGTCTTAGAAGAATTGGGGCAGGCCGACCCACTGTTGGATTTGGCCATGGAGCTGGAGAAGATCGCGCTGGAAGATGAGTATTTCGTTGAGCGCAAACTCTATCCCAATGTCGATTTCTATTCAGGCATCATCTACAAAGCCCTGGGCATTCCCACCAGCATGTTCACCGCCATGTTCGCCATTGGAAGAACGGTGGGTTGGGTGAGCCATTGGCTGGAACAAAGCGGTAGCCCGCATCGGATTGGCCGACCACGCCAGGTCTATACTGGTGCGACTGAGCGCGATTACACCGCGATTGAAAAGCGTTAGGCGATCCATCAGCAAAACAGGCGCTGGCTGAAGTTTGGTCAGTGCAATGAAAAAGCAGACGAGACTCCAAAGTCCGTCTGCTTTTTTAATACTTAATGAGGTGCCTTACTCACCCACGAATTGTTAACCCGTGAGTTGTCTAGCCACCGCGCGTCGAAACGGCCACAGCTTGTTGGCCACCCGAAGCAGTGAGCGGCGCGCAATTTTGGCTGGAAAGCGGTCATCGGAGTACAGTCCCACCACGGCACTGGTGGCCAGATACAGCGGCAAGCTCGCCATGCGATGACGTCGCTGATAGGCTGCCAGCCGGGCAGGGTCGGAGACTTCTTCAGCTGAGACCTTGGCGAGTTCCTCCGATAAAATTTTCACGCCCTTTAGGCCTAAGTTAAAGCCATGAGCCGTGACCGGGTGCATGCCCACGGCCGCATCACCCAAGACCACCAGCGAGTCATCCACCAATCGATCGGGCCAAACGCCAATGAGCGGATATAAATGGCGCTTGCCCTGAAGCCGCATTGGACCCAAACGGTTCCGATACAGCTCGGTGACGGTCTCATTGAATGTCTCCTCCGAGACGCTGGCCAAGTGCTGAGCTTTTTCGTGTGGCAGGGTGATCACCGCCGATGCTTGTTGGCCATTGAGAGGCAACAATGCCAGGTTGCGGTCATAGCCAAACCACTCCCAAGCCACATGCTCGTGATCAATATCAATCTCCATGCGAGCCAGCAACATGCTCCGACCATAATCACGCATGCGAGAACCAATGCCGGCAATGCGACGGAGGTTTGAAAATCGAGAATCGGCCGCCACCACGAGCGTGGCCTCAATGGTCCGGCCATCGGCCAGTTGCAATGTCCGATGGCCATCGACCAGCTGGGTGCTCTCCACCACCGCCTCGGTTTCTAAATGCACATCCGTGTCTTCTGCGACTGCCTCGTAAGCGGCCTTTTTGATGTGTTGGTTGCCCACCAAAAATCCCAGACAGTCCCGTCCGCCATCTTCGTGGGTAATGCGCATGGGCTCGGTGTCTTCACCATCATAGACCGCAGCATCTTTGAGCTCAGAGATGTGCTCTTCAGGCAAGCGCGCCCAAAGCCCCAACGACTCGAGGAAGGCTTTTGAGACATGGGTCAGGGCAATTTCACGACCATCGGGTTCGGGTGTCTCTAGCGCCGATGATGGCGCCGATTCAAACACCGCGACTTTGAGATCCAATGCATCGAGTGCGCGTGCCAAACACAAACCCGCTGGGCCGCCACCGACAATGGCGACATCGAATGCGGTGGAATCCGTGTGGGTGGATTGTTTTGACATAAGTGTTGAGCCTATTCAACCGATCGATCAAAGTTTACAAAAATAAGTCAGGCAGCAAGGGCTGGCCTGGCTCAACCGCATAACCATCCAAATCCGTCACCCCAGCTTGAGCCAACGCCTCATCGTCGATGAAAAACTGGCCGGTGACCTCATGGGCATCTTGGGTCAGGATCCATTGGGCGGCATCGGCCATGATCTCGGGTTTTCGGCAATTTTTAGGTTTGACCGCGTCGCCCAGCATGGCCAAGGCAGCGGTGGCAATCACCGTCCGTGGCCAGAGTGCATTGACCCCAATGCCTCGGGGCTTAAATTCTTCAGCCATCCCCAGCACGCACTGACTCATCCCATACTTGGCCATGGTGTAGGCCACGTGTGGCGCAAACCACTTGGCATCCATATTCAACGGAGGTGAGAGATTCAAGATGTGCGGGTTATCGGCTTTTTCCAGATACGGCAGGGCCGCTTGCGAGCACACAAAAGTGCCTCGAACGTTGACCCCAAACATCAAATCAAACCGCTTCATGGGGACTTGGTCGGTGGGTGCCAAATAAATCGCTGAGGCGTTGTTGACCAAGATATCAATCCCACCAAAGTGATCGGCAGCCTGGGCCATGGCATCGGCCACCGCGTTTTCATCACGAATATCGAGTTGAATGGCCAACCCCTGTCCACCCGCCTCATTGATCGCATCCACAGCAGTGTGAATGGTTCCAGGCAGCTTGGGATGTGGTCGGTTGGTTTTGGCGGCCACCACCACATTGGCCCCGTCTTGGGCCGCGCGAAGACCAATGGCGTGCCCAATGCCTCGAGAACCACCGGTGATAAATAGGGTTTTGTTTTTGAGCGTCTGCGACATGGTGTTGGATCCGCTTTTCCATCTCTCTTTTGAGCCAGAACCCATTATCCTACCCTCTATGCTTCTCGATTGGATGAACATTGCGATCGACACTCTAAGAGCCGAGCCGGGCTGGCTCATGGCGCTGATCTTTTTGGTGGCCTTTATCGAAGCCTTGGCCTTGGTTGGCCTCGTGGTGCCCGGCATTGTGCTGTTGTTTGCTTTGAGCGTGGCCATTGGGCTCGACCCAATGCTTTTTGTTTGGGCATGGATCTCTGCCTCCTTAGGCGCTTTTATCGGTGATTCTGCAAGCTTTGCTTTGGGCCGGCGTTGGCAGCCGAAGCGATATGGCGAGGTGGTGGCGCGGGCCCAAGACTTGTTTCAGCGCCATGGTGGAAAAAGCATCTTTATTGGTCGATTCATTGGCCCAGTCAGACCCGTGATCCCCTTGGTCGGTGGCATGCTGGGGATGCATTGGCCAACGTTTTTGAAGTTCGCCATCCCCGCGTGTGTGCTGTGGGCGCCGGTCTATTTACTGCCCGGCATGATTTTCGGTGCCTCTTTGGAAATGGCCGCGGCCATGGCCGGCCGGTTGGCAGTGGTCATGGTCGTGGTGGTGATGGGCACGTGGTTTGGCCTGTGGTTGGTGCGCTTGGTCTATGGCGTGAGTGCCAGGAAGAGCAGCTGGTGGATCAAGCGTGGGGTGCAATGGTCTCACCGGCACCGCATCTTGGGCGGTTGGTTTCGGGACCTCACTCGCCCGGGCAGTCGCGAAGTCATTGCCATGGTGTTTTTGGGTTTGGTGCTGGCCATTTCTTTGAGCGTGTTGATTGTCTTATTGTTTTTGGCGCCGAGCTTATTGCCCCAATGGTCGGTGCCATTCCATCCGGCCACTTGGGCTTCGAGCCTTCGCAATGAGTGGGCTGATCCCATTTTTGTGATCGTCTCTCTCATTGGCGATGGTTGGGTGCTGAGTGTCTTGGCGGCCATCATGGCTGTGAGCTTCATCATGGCGCGGCGCTGGATGGCGGTGGGACACTGGCTGGTGGCCGTGGTGGGTGTGTGGCTGTTGGCCTGGGGGATTGATGGTCTGATGGGCCTTTTGATCAACCAACCCCCACCGGCTTCAGTGGCGCATGAGAGTTTGACTGACTTGCCTCATCGAGGGTTTGCTTTGCTCGTCACCGTGGTCGGTTTTTTTGCCTTAATGGTCGCCAAAGACATGAGCGCGCGGGCACGCAAGTGGCCCTATGTGATTGCCGCTTTGATTTTGATCCCCACCGCTTTTTCTTACTTTTATCTGGAACTCGCATCGATTTTGGGGCTGGCCACCGCTCTAGCCTTGGGTATTGGGTGGACAGCTCTGGTGGGCATGGGCTATCGCCACCGGGCGAGAGTGCGAGCGTTTCCAGTGAGGATGCTGGCGTTGTTTTTCGGTGCTTGGCTGCTGCTCGCTGGGGTGCATGTGCATCAACAGCTTGAGACTCGTCTGGCTGAGAGTGAAGTCCCCATCAACCCCCAAGTGATGAGTCAACAGCGCTGGCGCTCTGGTGGTTGGCAATCTTTGCCCGATCGCCGTTCTTTGCTGGGCCCTGAGATCGCACAAAGCATTGATTTTCAATTGGCCGCACCACTGATTGGCGGCGGCAATGGCGATGGGAAGAGGGGATTGCTGGCTCAATTGGAGGCCCAGGGCTGGGTGTCGGTGCCAGCAATTTCTTGGCGCGGGGTGATGCTGGGGCTCAATGACTCGCCCATGCACTGGCCAAGGGCACTCAATGGTCGAAGCGAGGCCATTTTAATGACACGCACCCAAGGGGAAAACGGCCAGGTGGAGGTGTTGCGGCTGTGGGACTCAGGGCTACTGCTCGAGACCGATGAGTCCAGTCCATTGATTCCAGTATGGCTGGGTCAGGCGCGGGTGGTGCAGTTGGACCGGGGCCTTTTGGGCTTTAGGCGTTGGCGTGATCGGCCCGACCCATCCCCTGTCGAGGCCTTGCAAGAGCAGTTCGGTGATGAGGTGTTGATTCGTGTCCGCTAGCCCAGCTCGCCGGCATGGGTTTGCACCCAATCGGTGAGCTCGTTGAGTCGTTCATCCGGGCTTTGAATTTCCAAGAGGTGCTGGGCAGCCATCACCTCCAGCGGCAAGATGGTCGACAAACCAAAACTCAATTCGCTGGCGAGATCGGTATCGATATCCAATTCTTTGGCGATCACTTCTTGCTTGAGCATTTCGCGGACCATGGTTTGTAGGGCCGCATGCTCGGGTCGGACGGCGGTGGCCGGTTCAGGAGGCAGCCAATTGACCTCGCCCATGAGCAAGCCATCGGCTTGTGCGCGGGTGTTGCGCACAATGAAGCGACGATGGCCACGGCATTGCAAGCCCAACAGCCCATCTTCCAAGGTCGAAAAATCAATGATCATCGCTTCGGTGCCAACAAGCGCATGCTCGTTGGCGCTTAAATTGGCCACCACACCGAAACCTTGATTGGCGCGCAGGCAGGCACGCACCATATCCAAATAGCGCGACTCAAAAATGCGAAGCCCAATAATTCCCTTCGGGAAGAGCACGCTCGAGAGCGGAAACAGCGGAATGTTTTCGGTGGCTTCAGACACCCACTCAATCCTCGCCGTTGACGAAGCGATGGGGCGCATCATCAAATCCTCGATTGGACATAAACACCACATGATCGCCGGGCTTGGCCACATCGCGCATGTCTTTTAGCAAGTTACTGACTTGTGCGCGAGCACAGCCCTCCCCGCCGGCTGCCTCTAAAATCTCAGCAGGATTCCAATCCATGCCCTCGGAGGTTTTTAGGAACACATGATCGGCAGCTGAGAGCGCAGGGCCGAGCGATTTGACGTGGTGGGTGCCACGCATGGTGTTGCTCGCAGGCTCTAACGCCACCAGCAATCGGGCGCCACCGATGCTTCGTCTCAAGCCCTCTAGCGTCAGGCGAATGGCGGTGGGGTGGTGGGCAAAGTCGTCATAGACTTTCATGCCGTTGATCTCACCGATGCATTCAAGTCGGCGTTTGACGCCGGTAAAGCTTTTCAATGCCTCGATGGCCACTGACATCTCCACGCCGGCCTCGGCGGCTGCCGCAATGGCGGCCACGGCATTGAGTGCGTTGTGCTGTCCTAGCATGGACCAGCTCAGCTCATGGCTTTGGTTGTCGTGCTTGATCACCAGCGTTGCCCCGCTGGCCTCTGTCAGCTCAACCGACCAATTGAGATCGAGTGATTCATCGGCGAGCCCAAAATTTCGGACCTGACTCCAACAGCCTTGCGCCAACACCTCTTTGAGTGCCAAGTCGTGTTCGTTAACGATCACCGAGCCGTTGCCGGGGATGGTTCTTAATAAATGATGGAACTGCGTTTGGATGGCCGCCAAATCCGGGTAGATATCGGCATGGTCAAACTCCAGGTTATTTAAGATCGCGATGGTTGGACGGTAGTGCACAAATTTTGCGCGCTTGTCAAAAAACGCGGTGTCATATTCATCGGCCTCGACCACAAACCAGTCGCTGCCTGAACGCGCTGAGATGCCAAAGTTGTTGGGGATGCCGCCAATCAAAAAGCCTGGGCTTAAACCGGCGTGTTCTAAGATCCACGCGAGCATCGACGAGGTGGTGGTTTTGCCATGCGTGCCGGTGACCGCCAAGACACGTCGTTGGTGGAGGTAGTGCTCGCCCAGCCAGCGAGGGCCTGAGCTAAACGGAATGTGTTCGTTTAGAACATATTCAATGGCTGGATTGCCACGACTCAACGCGTTACCAATTAAAACAAGATCTGGTGCGGGGTCGAGTGCTTCGGGGTCATAGCCTTCATGCAAGGTGATGCCCAATGATTCCAGCTGCGTGCTCATGGGTGGATAGACGTTTTCGTCTGAGCCTGTCACTTCGTGCCCATCGGCCCGCGCAAGCGCGGCCAAGCCGCCCATGAATGTGCCGCAAATGCCTAAGATATGTATTTTCACAAACCCGCCCACTACCCATATTTTTGGTGACAAAAAAGTATACTCATTTCAATGAATGATGTGAGTGAATTCGGTATGGATGAGTCGAGCAATCCCGATGAGATTTGGCTGGATGTGCGCGGCGAGTTTTGTCCTGTGCCCGCAGCTAGGGCCAAACAGCAATTGGATGTGCTATCTGAGGGTGCTCAACTTAAAGTGTGGACCACCGATCCATTGGCCCCTGTAGATTTAGAGGTGTTGTGCGAGCGACTCGGCCACCGCTTGATCTCACATGCGCCCAAAGATTCGGGCGTCGTGACCACCATCGAAAAAGGATGAAAAAAGATAAAGGCTCAGCGCTTTGAGCGCGGGCTACATCGCATCCATCAGGCGCTGGTTGATTTCTTCAATCGAACCCACACCATCGATGCGGGCCAAAAGCCCCTTGGCCTCGTAGTAATCCACAACGGGTGCGGTTTGTTCGGCATAGACGTGCAGTCGATGACGAACCACGGACTCACTGTCATCGGTCCGGCCTTGTTCCGAGGCGCGCTGCGCCAAGCGAGCAACGATTTGTTCCTCATCCACGATCAACGCCAGTGCATGATCGATGTTTTGCTCTAGGCGGGATAGCAAAGCATCCAGTGCTTTGGCCTGAGCCAAGTTTCTGGGATAGCCATCTAAGATATAGCCGTTGGCCACATCCGGCTGACCCAAGCGGTCTTCTAACAGTTGCAACACCAGATCATCAGACACCAGCTCACCAGCATCCATGGTCGCTTTGGCGATTTTCCCCAATTCAGTGCCAGCAGCCACTGCGGCACGCAGCAAATCCCCGGTGGAAATGTGCACGACATTCAGGCGGTCTTTGAGCAAGGCGGCTTGGGTGCCCTTGCCAGATCCTGGTGGGCCGAGAAGTACCAATCGCATGTATCGCTCCCAAAGTTGGTCTGTTGAACGCAGAACCCTCAAACTTACCCTTGTTCCACTGAGCTGTCAAATCAGCCCTCAAATCAGTCACTAAATCGGCGATAATAGAAGTTGACCTTGAGTCGAGCGATCGCACCAGCCAAACAGCTAAGGGGATAAGGACGGCGTCATGTCTACACTCAATATTCTATATGCTCAATCCGGTGGCGTCACGCCGGTGATCAATGCCAGTGCCGCCGGTGTGATCTCGAAAGCCAGAGAGCGTTCTGACGCCGTTGGTCATGTGTATGCGGCCCAAGATGGGGTGATGGGGATTTTAGAAGAGCGCTTGGTGGATACTTCGGCACTCAGTGCCGCTGAGGTGATGGGCCTTCGCCACACCCCTGGCGGTGTGTTTGGCTCTTGTCGCTACAAACTCGGCGATCCCGACACCGACCCGAGTGATTATGCGCGCTTGGTGGAGGTCCTCCAAGCCCATAAGATTGATGTCTTGCTCTACAACGGCGGCAATGACTCGGCCGACACCACGGCCAAAGTCGCCCGTTACTGCCAACAGGTGGGAGCACCCATTCGCTGTATTGGCGTGCCGAAGACCATTGACAATGACTTGGCCGTGACCGACAACAGCCCCGGCTTTGGCTCAGTGGCCAAATACGTGGCCGTCTCTATCTTGGAGGCAAGTTTGGATGTGATGTCCATGTCATCGAGCTCAACCAAGGTCTTCATTATGGAGGTCATGGGCCGACATGCCGGCTGGATCGCAGCCGCTGGCGGTTTGGCCGCGCAGCAAGCCGGTGATCCGCCACAAATCATCCTATTTCCGGAGCGTGTGTTTGACCAGGCTGCCTTTTGTGCGGCCGTGAAACAGTCGGTGGAACACAATGGCTATTGCTCGATTGTGGTCTCTGAAGGGGTGCGCGATGCATCCGGCCAATTCTTGGCCGATGCCGGTACCACCGATGCTTTTGGACACAAGCAGCTTGGTGGCGTGGCCCCCGTGGTCGCTGGCATTGTCGCCCGTGAGCTGGGATACAAGTACCACTGGGCGGTGAGTGATTATCTGCAGCGCTCAGCGCGTCACATTGCATCGGCCACCGATGCCGAACAGGCGTTTGCGGTGGGCCAATTTGCGGTCGATATGGCCATTGATGGTGCCACCGGCCAAATGCCGGTGATTGTGAGGACCTCCGATGCCCCCTACCAGTGGCATATTGAGGCAGCCGATGTCGAGAAGATCGCCAATCACGAGAAAGTGGTGCCTGATCACTTCATTACAGAAGATGGGTTTGGGATCACGGAGGC
>CAJXNU010000094.1 GCA_913057255.1 uncultured Wenzhouxiangella sp. | reverse complement strand
TCATTGCACTCTGGTGGATCGCCCCAGTCTTGAGTCTTATTTTATTTTTGGCCGTGAGCGCATGGCACTTTGCCGGTGATTGGCGAGACACCCTACCTCGCTGGGCTCAAGGCGTTGGTGGTGCCGGGTTGCTGTTATTGCCCATCATTTTCCATACCCAAGAAGTGGCCGACATTTTTGTCATGCTATCAGGCCCCGGCGGAGCCGTGGTGGCCCAGACATTAGCGCAGCTGGGTTGGTGGGTGCCATTGGCCATGCTCTTCGTGGCGAGCTTCGCACTGGTCAAACGGCAATGGTCAAGCGCGATGGAGCTGACCGCGCTGGTGTTGATCGGCATTTTCGCCCCACCCTTGGTATTTTTTATTATTTATTTTTGTTCGCTCCATAGCCCACGGCATCTTCGCGAGCATTTCCAACGTGCAGATGCCAGCGAGCACAAACGCCTATGGCGCATGCTGATTGTCTATACCTTAGCCACGCTTTTGCTCATCATCCCGATGCTTTGGCTGTGGTCCAGCGTCTCGTTGAGCGAGAGCATTGTGCGGTTGGTCTTTGTTGGTTTGGCAGCGGTCACGGTTCCTCACATGATGCTGATGGTCTATGCGGAATCCAAAGCCTCTAAGACCCAATGCTGAAGGTTAAGCTGGACCGCTGTTTGTCCCCGCCACCGATTGACCTCCAAACGATAGGTGACATGCCAAGGCTCGGGTAGCGTCTCGCGGAACAATCGAGCAGACCGAAAGGCAATCGCATCAACCACCTCGCCACCACCCACAGGCTGCAACCGCAGCTTCAAATGCTCTTCTCCCACCACGCGGCGGTCGACCACCATGAACTGACCATCAAAGAGAGGCTCTGGAAAGCCTTGCCCCCATGGACCCGAATCGCTAATCAACTGGGCCAAGGTGACGGACAAAGCCTCGACAGACAACGACCCATCGCTGTGCACAACGGCTTCGCTCGCCGGTATTTTCTCCACCCGTTGCATAAAGGCCGCTTTGAATGAATCGAGCTGGTGGCTGGCAATGGTCAGTCCAGCCGCCCCAGAGTGCCCTCCAAAGCGCTCAATCATGCCTGGATGGTTGGTGTCTAGCTCTACCAGCAAATCGCGCATGTGGATGCTTCCAGGGCTTCTAGCAGAGCCCTTTAAGTAGTCTCCACCCTCTGCTTCAGGCGCAAAAGCCACCACGGGGCGTTGAATGCGCTCTGCGACCTGCCCGGCGACCAAACCGACCAGACCCTCATGCCAGTTGGCATCGAACAAACACGCACCTGCTAACCCTTTCTCCAAAGTCGCCGTCAATTGCTCAGCCTGACTCATGGCTTCTGACTGCATCTTTGCCTGCATCGCTCTACGTTTGCTATTGATCACATCGAGCGCCCCAGCCAACTCAAAGGCTTCAGTTTCTGTGGTGGCCAGCAGGCACCGCACCCCCAAACCCATATCATCCAGACGGCCAGCCGCATTCAACCGAGGTCCGACGGCATAACCCAAATCCGCCGCACTGGTATATCTCAAATTTCGTTTGGCGACCTCCAGCAAAGCACGAACCCCAGGACGCGTGTGCCCTGCGCGGATCCGCTTGATTCCCTGAGCCACTAGCCGCCGGTTGTTGTCATCGAGCCTCACCAAATCGGCAACCGTGCCCAATGCCACCAAGTCCAACCACTGATCCAGGCGGGGTTCTTCGATGTCGTTGAAATAGCCTTTCGCTCGAAGGTGCTGACGAAGCGCTACCATCAAATAAAACACCACACCCACCCCAGCCAAATGCTTGGATGGAAATGGGTCCTCGGCTAAGTTTGGATTGATGATGGCATCGGCATTGGGTAGCGTCGACCCCGGCAAGTGATGATCGGTCACGATCACATCCATCCCACGGCTTTTGGCCAGCGCCACCCCAGCCACCGAAGAAATGCCCTGATCCACAGTCAAAAGCACATCCGGCAGAGGCTTATCCAATTCGTTAATGAGACGTTCACTTAAACCATAGCCGTGGCGGAATCGATCGGGAATTTTCCAGTCGACGCGGCGAGCGCCCATGGCTTGTAAAGCGCTCACCACAAGCACAGTGGCTGTGGCGCCATCGGCATCGAAATCACCCACCACCAAAATACGCTCATGCTCTTGAAGTGCTTTTATCAGCCGCTCAATGGCCAGATCCAGACCCAGCAACGTTGGAGGTAGGAGTTGGCTTAGCGAGTAATCTGGGACGTCCTCAAGACCGCGCGAGAGCCATATGCTCTCCATCACCGATTGAACATCGGTTTTGTTTTGAGTGGCTGAGTCCGTCGCTCTTCGGAGTTTGACTTGACGCATAGAAATATCTAACCCAAGCTCTTCCAGACTTGTGCAGTAGACAGCACCCAGCGCCTAGTTTGGGTCGCCAACTCCACCTCTTTTAATCGTCCCCAACGAAGTCGGCGCATCAATGACTTGACTACGGCGTTGAGTTGAATCAAATGCTCATCGGCGCCAATACCTGGCTCACCCAGCCACTCGGTGAGCTCTCCTGACACTGGAAGAACCGAGTGAGAGGCAGTCAATGCTTCCACGCCCAGCCATTGACTTAAGTTTATAAGATCGGGTTGGCGGGCCACCACCGAGTCCAGTCTGGGAGTCAGACTGGTCGGCTCTGGCATGCGCCCCATCCCCCAAGGCCAAATGCTATCGCCGCCCGTCTGTGCCCCATTCGATTTTAATTGATGCAATAGAATCTGGCTCTCACTAATCAGCGAGACCCACGGTTTGGCATCCGCTCCTGTGGGCATCAGCTCATCTAGGCTCACGCCTTGAACTTGCCACAATGGCGAAAACACCACATCTGGTGTTTGTGGGATAGAGACATACATCCGGCCACTGGGAGCGCGTGATAACGACAACTCGAATGCTTGAAATAGTTGATCTAAGGCATCGAGGGTCTCTTGGTCTGAAACACTGGCCGAGGGGCTGGCCCACACGGCGTTCAAATCGGGCTGAAGCGAAACCAGCGCAACTTCGATGATGGTTTCATGCACACAATCGGCGCCATCCACCAGGGCATTGAGGGCGGCCGAGCCAATGGGCTGACCGAGCAACAGCTGACCTATATAGGCATCATGCGCAAAGACCTCTTGAGTCCCCAAAGACAACCAGCGTTGAACTGCCGAGGGTATTGTTGAAGCGCTCGTGAGCCAATCATCGAGCGCGGGGACAAACAGGACCGCTGGCGACTTAGACTTCGTAACGGACCTCGACGATTTCATAAGCGCGTTGGCCTCCGGGGGCTTCAAATTCAACCACATCACCCTCTTCTTTGCCAATCAGTGCACGCGCCAATGGCGCACTGATGCCCAAACGCCGCTCTTTGGTATCGGCCTCTAAGTCACCCACAATCTGCCAGGTGACTTCGTCTTGCTCGCCCATCTCATCTGCCAACACCACGGTGGCTCCAAAAACGACCTTGGTTCCAGGGTTTAGCTCAGCCAAATCAATCACTCGGGCATGGCTGAGCGCCGACTCAAGCTCCTTAATCCGACCCTCGATAAACCCCTGTTGCTCGCGCGCGGCATGATATTCCGCATTTTCCTTTAGATCACCATGTGCTCTGGCCTCAGCGATCGCTTCAATAACCGCAGGCCGATCGACTTTTTTTAGCTGATTCAATTCTTCACGCAGGCGCTCCGCGCCTTGCTTGGTAATGGGCACTTGACTCATGGCCCCTCCTCAATCTCATAGAGTTCGTTTAAGCTGCGGGCGTCGGTTTCGTTCCAATGATCCAACGCTCTCAACGTCGCCTTCGCGCCCGCTATGGTTGTAGAGTAATTGATTTTATGCTGCAGCGCTTGCCGGCGGATAGAAAAGGAATCCGCGATTGCCTGACGGCCTTCGGTGGTGTTGATGATGTAGTCAATTTCTCTATTCTTGATCGCATCGACAATGTGGGGCCGTCCTTGCGTGACTTTGTTGACATACTCACACTCGATACCCGCCGCTTGAAGCACTCGATATGTCCCTTCAGTGGCGACCAACTCAAACCCGCGCCCAGCCAACTCACGAGCAATCGGTATGAGTCGGTCTTTGTCCGCATCACGCACGCTCAAAAATGCCCGTCCCGTTGCGGCCGCATTGATTCCAGCACCCTTTTGTCCGCGCGCCACGGCTGCGCCAAAAGTCAAACCCACTCCCATCACCTCGCCAGTGGAGCGCATTTCAGGGCCCAAGATGGGATCGACACCCTGGAACTTAATGAATGGGTAGACCGGCTCTTTTAAGGCATAGAAGCGAGACTTTAGATCGGCCATCACTCCCTGTTCTTCCAAGGTATTGCCCACCATACAGCGGGCTGCGATCTTGGCAATGGGTGTGCCCGTGGCCTTGGCCACAAAAGGCACCGTTCTTGATGCCCGTGGATTGACTTCGAGAACAAAAATCTCATCGCCTCGAACGGCAAATTGGACATTCATCAAACCCACCACTTCAAGGGCCAGTGCCATTTGCCGAGTCTGCTCGGCAATCGCCTCGACAATCTCTGGTGCCAAAGAGAACACCGGCAAACTGCACGAGGAATCACCCGAGTGAACGCCAGCCTCTTCAATGTGCTCCATAATGCCGCCGATCACCACACGCGACCCATCACAGATCGCATCGACGTCTACCTCAATGGCATGGTCTAGAAAACGATCCAACAGCACTGGAGAGTCATTCGAAACTTTCACTGCCTCGGTCATGTAACGACCCAGCTCGGATTCGTCATGGACAATGTCCATCGCTCGGCCACCCAAGACGTAGGACGGACGAACCACCAGCGGGTAACCGATCTCTCTGGCCAGCACCAGTGCCTCGTCGTTGGTTCGAGCGACGCGATTGGGCGGTTGCTTTAACGAGAGTTGATCAAGTAAGGCCTGGAAACGCTCTCGGTCCTCAGCCAAGTCAATGCAGTCTGGCGTTGTCCCCACGATGGGCGCGCCATGGGCCTCGAGCGCTCGGGCCAACTTCAATGGCGTTTGACCACCAAACTGAATGATGACACCGTCGGGTTGCTCCACTTTAAGAATGGACAAAACGCTCTCAAGCGTCAACGGCTCGAAATACAAGCGGTCGGATGTGTCGTAGTCTGTTGAGACCGTCTCTGGGTTGCAATTGACCATGATGGTTTCATAGCCCAGCTCGCGCATGGCCATGGCTGCATGCACGCAGCAATAGTCAAACTCAATGCCTTGCCCAATCCGGTTGGGCCCGCCACCCAAGACCACGATTTTTTTCCTGTCACTTGGGCTGGCCTCACAGGCCTCACCCCAAGTGGAGTACATATAGGCCGTGGTGGTCTCAAATTCGGCAGCACAGGTATCCACCCGACGATAGACAGGATAGAGCACATGCTTTTGCCTGAACTGGGCAATCTGGTCTTCGCTGACCTCAAACAATTCGGCCAGCCGGGCATCAGAAAAACCATGACGCTTGAGATCTAGCATTTGCTCCTGCGTTAAGTCCTCGAATGATTGCTCTTCCAGCGCCATCTCCATCTCAACCAACTCGATCATCTGATCCAAAAACCAAGGATCGATGCGCGTCAGTTGATGAATTTCAGCCATCGATAGACCCAGACGAACCGCTTCGGCCACATACAGCAGACGCTCCGGACCCGCTTGCGACAGCTCTCGCTTCAGCCAACCGAGATCCCCCTCGCCCTCACCTACGCCCTCGGGGGAGTTGAGGCCGGTTAAACCTGTCTCCAAGCTACATAGAGCCTTTTGGAAAGACTCTTGAAATGTCCGACCGATCGCCATGGCCTCACCCACAGACTTCATTTGCGTGGTCAAACGGTCATTGGCCGCTGGGAATTTTTCAAACGCAAAACGTGGGATTTTGGTAACCACATAATCCAATGTGGGTTCGAAGGACGCTGGCGTTGCTCCCCCTGTGATTTCATTTTTCAGCTCATCTAGGGTGTAACCCACCGCCAACTTGGCGGCCACCTTGGCAATCGGAAATCCAGTGGCTTTGGATGCCAAAGCAGAAGACCTTGAGACCCGAGGATTCATTTCAATCACGACAATCCGGCCATCATCGGGATTGACCGCAAATTGAACGTTGGACCCACCGGTATCGACACCAATCTTTCGCAACACCGCAATGGAGGCATTTCGAAGGGCTTGGTATTCACGGTCAGTCAATGTTTGCGCTGGCGCTACCGTGATGGAATCGCCTGTATGGATGCCCATTGGATCAATATTTTCAATCGAGCAGATGATGATGCAGTTGTCAGCACGGTCGCGAACCACTTCAAGCTCAAACTCTTTCCAACCCAGCACCGATTCTTCCAAGAGCACCTCAGAGGTCGGTGAGAGGTCAAGGCCATGGGAGACAATCTCATGGAATTCTTCTCGGTTGTAGGCAATGCCACCGCCCGAGCCCCCCAAGGTAAAAGAGGGGCGAATAATGGTGGGAAAACCAATGTCTTTTTGGACCTCGATGGCCTCTTCTAGGCTGTGGGCAACTTGAGCGCGCGCCACCGACAAACCAATCTCCCCCATAGCGACCCGAAATTGCTCGCGGTCTTCGGCCATATCGATCGCTTGTTTTGATGCGCCGATCATCTCGACACCGAACTCGGCCAAGACGCCTTCCCGATCTAAGTCCAGCGCGCAGTTGAGTGCCGTTTGCCCACCCATGGTGGGCAGCAAGGCATCGGGCCGTTCTTTGGCGATGACTTCCCGAACCGTTTGCCAGCGAATGGGTTCGATGTAAACCACATCGGCCACTTCCGGATCGGTCATGATGGTCGCTGGATTGGAATTCACCAAGATGACCCGATAACCCTCCTCTCTCAGCGCTCTAACTGCCTGCACGCCCGAGTAGTCGAACTCGCAGGCTTGCCCAATCACGATGGGGCCGGCGCCAATAATTAAGATGGACTGTATGTCGGTTCTTTTAGGCATGCCCTGACTCCATCCATCCAACGAACTGGCCAAACAATGGGTACAAATCATGCGGGCCGGGACTGGCCTCTGGATGCCCTTGGAATCCCATCGCAGGCTTTCCTTCAATGCGGATGCCTTGAATGCTGCCATCAAACAGCGAATGGTGCGTTGCAATCACGTGCGAAGGAAGATCGGTTTCATCCACACAAAAGCCATGGTTTTGGCTGGTGATGAATACCTCGCCTGTCGATGCATCCCGCACCGGGTGATTGGCGCCGTGATGACCAAACTTCATTTTGGTGGTTTTAGCGCCGGCACCCAGTGCCAATAATTGATGCCCCAAACAGATCCCAAAGGTGGGGACCTCGGCCGCTAAGAGCTGGGTCACCAATTCAATGGCATAGTCGCAAGGCCCCGGATCCCCTGGCCCATTGGACAACAACACCCCATCGGGTTTGAGTGCCATCACCTCTTCAAATGTCGATTGCGCAGGCACCACGCTCACTCGGCAACCGGCCTGCACCAGCAGCCGCAGAATGTTCCGCTTGGTTCCATAATCCACACACACCACATGATGCTTGGCCTCAGGCACCTGCCCCATGCATCCAGGTTCGGTCAGATCAACCGCCCCCTCGCGCCACTCATAGGGCGAGTCCGTGGTCACGGTTTTAGCCAAATCCAGCCCTTGCATGGGTGGACACGCCCGCGCCTTTTCAAGAGCCTCATCGGGATCGACCGAGGTTCCGACCATTAAACACCCATTCAGTGCCCCAACCTCACGCAAATGGCGGGTCAGCGATCGAGTATCCACCTCAGAAATACCTGAGCGGCCGTGGTCTTTGAGAAATTGATCGAGGGAGGTTCGGGCCCGCCAAGACCGATACAGGCGTGGGTGGTCACGCACGATCAATCCCATGCAATGCATCCGTTCAGATTCTTGGTCTAAGGGGTTGACCCCAGTATTGCCCACGTGGGCCGCCGTGAGTGTGACGAGCTGGCCCGCATAACTGGGGTCGGTCAGGATCTCTTGATAGCCGGTCATCGCGGTATTGAAAACCACCTCGCCGGTGGCGGCCGCGGGCGCGCCAAAACCCAAACCAGAAAACAGCTGACCGTCTTCTAGTGCCAAAATCGCCTTTAAATGGGACAAAGTTTGAGACCTCCGGTTGGCAGGGACGAAATACCCCTTATCCGGAGGTCTATTGTAAACAAAGCGCGCGGTTCGAGCCAGCTATATCGCCAAAAACTCAGGGATTTCGTCGATTGCGACGAAAGTGTCGACTCCATGGCCCTGCGCCAACAAGAAGTCCAGCCATTTGACCAACGCGCGGTTCAAGCGCCAGCTCCGCACCACCTGTCCGTGGATGGGCAAATCTGGGCCAGCAAAGCGCTGAATGCCCTGCTCTGGGCTAAACGCAGTCGCCTCGGCCAGATGGGCATCGTGATATAGACGAATATAGGCGTTGGGATTTTGCACCTGAGTGTCAGCAAAAACGTAAGTCAACTGCAAATACGAGGTGTAGTCGTGACGTTCCAACACATTGAGATACAAGTCTGGGCTGTTGGGCACTTTGGAGACCAAGCAATCGGCACGACTCAGCTGATCAGGCAGCAACAAGCTCAAGGCGCCATGAATGGCCGCGTGCAAGTTCGGCAGTTGGCGCGCCAGTCTCTGTATCTGCGGACGTTGAATTTCGACCTTGGTCAGCATGTTTGGCACTATATCAAATCTAGGCTGAGGCGCTTTCTGGCTCTTCGCGATAGAGTCCTTGGCTCAAAAGGATGCGACTGGCCAACTCCTCAACAGACGATCCCGTCGACGAGAGCTGCGGGACACCTTCGGCTCGAAGCATGGCCTCAGCAGCCTCCACTTCATAGCGGCACTGTTTTAAAGAGGCATAGCGA
>CAJXNU010000093.1 GCA_913057255.1 uncultured Wenzhouxiangella sp. | reverse complement strand
TGGATTACCGAACCCCAATGGTTCGAACGAACGGGACAAGTCGCCGGCGCTGTGGTGGGCATTGGCATGTTGGCTTTTCTAGCCAGCTCCTGGGGTCTGTCTTGGTATGAAAAAAACACAGGCCTAAAGAGACCGTGGGCGCCCATTGAGGAAATCAAAACTCAAGGATTGATGGCAGCTGCGGTTCGAGATGCACACACTCAGCTGGTCTCTTTGCCCGAGCCGGATCTACAAACAATCAATGAATTAAAAAATACCCTCACTCAGACAGCGTCAGATACTCCCTTCGATCCAAGCACTCGACCTGACCTGATCCTATTCTTGAGCGAGAGCTTTTTTGAGTCCCGGTACATGACCAATGCCGAACCATGCACTCTGCTCCCGCACTGGTGCACGCTAATTGAAGAAGGTCAGTGGGGCGAGATGACGGTGCCGACCTTTGGTGGCAACACCACCCGCACTGAATATGAGGTGCTCACAGGAGTCCCTTATCGAACACTTCCACAGGGTCTCTACCCATACAACAGCATCGTCTTGCAACCCACCGCATCGATCGCGTGGTGGCTTAAATCTTTAGGGTATGAGACCACCGCAATTCATCCACACGATCGATACTTTTGGCAACGACATCGAGCCATGCCTTTGTTGGGGTTTGATACATTTATAGGCGAGCAAGAGTTTGGGCCGCATACGCGCTCAGGCTTTTGGATCTCCGACAAAGATCTGACCGAGAAGGTCATTCAAACGTTAAAGGAGCCATCGGATACGCCCCAGTTTGTCTTTGCCATCAGCATGGAAAATCACGGACCCTGGCATGCCAAGCGGCCCAATATGGATGAGGGCAGACGCTCAAGCCTGCCTTCGATTGAGGGGCTAGACGGACAAGGTGAGCATGCCTACCGCAATTATCTCTATCACCAAAGACAAGCAGTCGATGCCTTGAACAAGCTTTGGCAATACGCACAAAACCGAGAACGACCGACGGCTATTCTTTTTTTTGGTGATCATCTCCCCGGGCTTCACGACACCTTCAAGCAGGTGGGTTTTGAGGAAGGATTTGAGCCGCTCACCCATCCCGTCCCCTACTTATTCTTGCACACTGAGCCCAAGGCCCCACCGACATGGCAGCCCGATGCCAGTTACCAATTGGGCCTTTGGTTTTTAGAGGCCAATGGATTGCCTCTCCCCAGTGACTACGCGCTTTTAAGCGCTCGGCATCAGCAAACCGACACAGTCAATGACATCGATGGAAGCCCGCTCTACCCGCACCTTGTCAGGCTAGACCCGAATGATTGGGCGCTTGAGCTCTGCGAGCGAGGGCTCATGTGCTAGGGATCAAATGCCGGTGATATTGGGCATGGGAAACGCATCCTGCATCAGTTCGAGCTTGCCTTCCAAATCACCGACGCCCAAGCCAGCCCATACAATCAACAACGCGAGGATGACCAAAGCCCAACGCCACCATTTGGGCTCAACCAGCGAGCGGATTTCGCTGGCGATTGGGAAGAAATAGAGACCTGAGGCTGCAAAAATGCCCAAGCCAAAAAATGGGTCGTTGCCCCAAAACAAATTGATAAAGCCCAGCGCAGCCAAAACAATCCCGACAACGAAAGACAACAACATGATGATCCATCGACCCATCGCTTAACTCCTCAATTCACCGATGCCGGATGGATGGAGTGTACGCCCGTGGGCGTTAAGAATCCGTATCAGGCTGCACAAATCGATCGCTGAAAATGGTTGGGACGATCTCAAAAATTGCACCCACATTTCGGCTTTGATCCAACGTGAACTCGCAGGTCAAATCCGTCCCTTGACAGGCACCGGTCCACTGCTGAAATCGATAGCGCGGATCAGCGACGGCTTCGAGCGTGATGATTTGGCCAGCGGGATAATAGAAGCAGTTGCCCTCACAGCTCGGATCGGGACCCAAATTGGCAGTATCGGACCGAATCTCTCCGATACCAATCACCGAGGTGGTCAAGACCGATGTCTCCACAAACTCAGCCGTCACCAACTCATCTTGGTTCATTTCCACTTGGCATCGCCAGGGATCACCGGCATCCACCTCGCAATTGGCACTCCACTGGACCACAACGGCTTCATCTGATGCCGCCTGCAACCAAACTTTTTCATTGAGGCGATAGCCCGCCTCGCAGGTTTGCCAAAAAAGTCGGTCATCATCTAATGTGATGGTGTTGTTGCAATCAATGCCCAAACCCGATGAGCGCACCCGCCCCTTGGGCCGACCAACAAACTGGACTTCCAGTCGCTTGGCATCGGCCTGCTCAAACTCTGCTGTGACTGTTCGATCGGAGGATAAACGAACCTCACAAAGCCGCCCATTGACCGTGTCACAGCCTTGCCAGCCAACAAATCCATGGGTCGCAATGCCGCCTGGGTTGGTTCCACCGGTGGTGGGCGTATAGGCTCTGAGCATCACCAATGTGCCGTTGGCAAAGGACTCAACGCAGTCGGTGGTAAAGCACACCTCGCCGTTGGTGATCACCTCGATGCCACCGGGCGTGTTGGTCTGACCTTCGAGCGGATCCAGCACGGACTGCTCAATCGTTAAGCGCTGATCACCGAAGGATATCTTCAAACGAACCACACCAGCGAGCGGGCTGATCCGCCCCACTTGGATATAGTAGGTCTCATTGGGCGAGATGATCGACTGGCCTGATTCATTGACTAAGCGAATGGAGGCCTGCTGATCGACGCTGGTGTCGCCTCGACAAGCGACTTCCACCAGACCGTCGATGCTCGGCGGGCTTGCGGGCGCCGTATACACCGCAACCGCCGGCGTGAATGTCGAATCACTTTCGCTGAAATCAATGGTCACAGGCTCCGGGCCAACATCAGCAGGTGCCGTCCACTCATACCAGACACTCGATTGGATGGCCCCGCATTCAGAGATCATCTCATCGGTCTGTCTTGAGGCCAGCTGGGTATCCACGCTGGCCTCAAAATCTTGATCAGGGGCAAACGAGATGGCGATCCGGTCAGCGAAATTGTCATTGGGTAAGATGGTTTCGAAAAAAGCCACCGTGGCTTGATCGCCAGTCATGGTCACCTGACACTCAGGCCCTGCTGCAAACGATGTGCAAGCACCCGTCCAACCGTCAAATCGTGAAAACGCATTGGGTGTGGCATTGATGGTGATGACATCGCTGGCCGTATAGGTTGCCGTGCAATCCGTGCCCGACTCGCCACAGGCGATGTTGGGTCCCGTGACCTCGCCATTGCCGCCCCCGTCCGTTGATACAGTTAAATCATATGTCAGAGCACTCAGTGTCAAATTGATTTGTGCCGCACCGCTTGCCCCGAAGAACCCAGCCACTCTAAAAAAGTAAAGCTCACCTGGCGTGGCTTCAAATTCAACTGTCGAATCGGTCCAGCCGCCATTGAAGGTCCCAAAATCACAACCCAGAGAGACGAGATCCGTGATACTTGAACCCGTGAGCACATCTAAGATGGTGTCGTACTCACTGCCTGTTGTGTCCACTCGAACCGTACTCGGCACGCCCCCTTCGGGCAACTGCCAGACAAACCAAACGCTCGCACCGGCTGAGTCATCACACACAGGCAGCGGCTCACCGCCTTGCAAAGTGGCTCCGTCTGTATAAAATGCCTCAGAAAACTCGAAGCCGCTGAGCAACTTGGCATCAGCAAAATTGTCATTGCTGGGCGGTGCTCGGTCGAAGACCACATCAACCACCGCATCACCGGTGATATCCACACGGCAGGTATTGCCGGTGACCTCATCGCAACCCTGAAAGCCCATCAATTCAGAATCGGCATCAGGCGTGGCTTCTAAGACCACCACATCGCCTGCAACCACCACCATCGAACACTGGCTTCCACAATCAATGCCTGCCGGCGAGGAGGTGATGGTGCCAGACCCACTCCCTGACACCCGCACGCTTAGCCAATCGTCTTCTGAGGCCGCACGCTCCAGTGCTTTTTTCAGCTCAATTCTGGGATGCGAGTAACCCAGCGGCGTGGCACTGGATTGTCTTTCCGACACCAACCGACCGGTATCTTGCATGGCCGTTTCGATGGCCTCAACCCCAGCGGCTGTCCGACCTGTGACCGCGGCCTCTCGCATCAACGCCCAAGCACCGGCCACGTGTGGCGCAGCCATCGAGGTGCCGCTATAAGAGACATACCCTCCACCACTGCCGGCAGAGAGCACACTGCTGCCGGGTGCATACACATCGATGAGATCTTTTGAGGCATTGGTATAAAAGGCCACTTCATCTGCATTGGTTGTGGCACCGACGGCAATGGCATCGGCGATGCAGGCAGGCCCTGAGATGGCGTCACTGTATCCCGTATTGCCAGAGGCGATGGCCGTCGCTGCTCCAATGTTTTTTAGAGCGGCAACGGCTGGGGCGATGAATGCATCGTTACAGTGACTGGTATAACGCCCACCGCCTAAGCTCATATTGGCAGAGGCGACGTTTAAATTGCCTCCCTTCGAGACGTCTTGTTCCAATAACCATTCCAAAGCGGCCATCTGATCGGAGCTATACGACATCACACAGGAACTCGTTGACCCACACTCACTGGGCGGAAACTCAGAAAACACCTGAATGGCCACAATGTCAGCCTCAGGCGCTACGCCTGAAAACGTCAAACCCTGATGGGTAACCTCACTGCCAGCCGCGATTCCGGCCACGTGCGTTCCATGCCCACAGCCACTGATCGATCCATCGCAATCGGCGCCTGAGCCAGGTCCGGTTTGAGTGGAGGAACCACTTGGACACAGTGACTCACTGATACTAGAGTTCGAGGAAAAGCACCCTTCGGCAACAATTCGGCTGTTGCCCTCACTGTCCAGAAACATTGGATGATCAAGATCCACGCCGGTATCTAAAATGGCCACTGCCTGTCCCTTTCCGGTCCAACCCAGGGCATGCACTTGGTCTGCCTCGATGATGGCGATGGTGCCATCTAATATTGGAGGAACCGCCACATCACGCACAATGGCAGTGACCTCCGGCTGTCTGATCAAAGCCTCCATGGCCTCTAAATCCACGGTGGTGGCAAACGCCGGAACGGTCTGAAACCGCCGGTTGATCTCCAGCGTTTTTGTTGGCATGGCCGCAATCACTCGGGCTTGGACTTCCCGAATTTTCCTGCGCTGATCAGCAATGGCACGCGCGCCCATCGCAGGGTCTTCTGCCACGACGGGGAGATCTAGATACACAATGACCCGAAGTTCAGGTTGGACTTCTAATGTGGAGCGAAGCGCACTGGCCTGGTCTCTGGGCTGAGGTAAGCGGGAGGCCCATTGAAAGGCATCATTGGCTTGATGGCTCACCGATGGCTTGGCCTGCACCTCGAATGCCCACCAAGACAGGGAGATAACCAGCCACAGGCCCACTGCACAGCCAACAAAAGGATGGGGCCTGATGGGTTGGTTGATCAACATGGGTTGAATGTTAGCACGGGGCGATGAACCCCAAGAGCGGTGGCTAGTGCTGGCCATCATGGGGCACGCTGAGTGGTTCTAGCGTGCCCCGGAAAGAACTTACTTAGTTGGATGTCGATGGCTCGAACCGATCTGAGAAGACTTCAGGCACGATGCTAAAGATCGCACCGACATTCTCATCGCGGTCTAGGGTGATGGTGCAGGTGGTTTCGTTGCCGCTACACGCACCCGTCCAGCCGCCAAACGCGCTCTTAGCGGCTGGTGTAGCAGTGAGCGTGACTTCAGTGCCCTCGGTGTAGCGAGTGCATGATTCGCCACAGGAACCCAGCTCAGTGCCTCCGCCACTGATCACAGTGGCGACCGAGCCAGTGCCAGCGGTGCTACGTCCGAGTTGGAGGTTTGACTGAGTCAGAGTCACGGCTCTCGTCAACCCCACCTCAATGGATTTATCACTATCCATCGTGAGAGTGCATTGATTGGGCGTTGCATCATCGACTGTGCATTCACCAGGCCATACTGGGATCGCACCCGGTCGCACCGAGGCGGTAAGCACAATGGTTGCGCCTGTTTTATAGGATGCCAGGCACGGATCTCGGTCGGCAATGGTGAGTTCTGCGTTTATACTCGGATCGGCCAGACCCGCTTCGAACTCGTTTCGATAGCAATAGATGTCCTTATCCCGAGACCGAACCAAGTCCTCGGCGCGCCCAGCCGCCGAGTCTGAAAAAGTGACCTCGAGTCTGTTTCCGGCCACGTAGTTGGCGGTGATTTCTTTATCAGCATCCATCACGATTTCGCAAACATTGGCTGGCAGTTCCGGCGTGTTGTTACACGCATCACCCGTCCAGCCATTAAAGGCTAAGTTTTGACTAAACAGATCATAATCCACAACGGCTTGACTAAATGCGGTGGATCGGACCACCTCCCCATCAGAAAAGATGGCCGTATTGGTGCTTTGCAAAAAGCCTGTTTGAATCAAATCCACTTCCACGAAGCCATCGCTGGTTGGATTCACGGTCAGCACTCGGCTGGTGGACCCGATGGAGAGTTTCAAATCCCCCGTTTTGCCCAGCGATCCACCCACTTGGAAATAGTAAAATTTTGAGTCATCGATGGAATCAATTCGCAATTTCGCTTGTGCTTGACCATCGAGACCCGGGTCATCATTGCAAGCCACCGGCGTCAAATCAGTAAAAGTGGGGTTCGCACTGGTGGTGGTATAGACACCAACCACGGTATCGAAGGTTGATCCCGATGTATCCACGATGATGCCCTCGGTGCTGGCTGGACTCCATCGATACCACAAGGTCGCGCCCAGTGCCCCACAGGAAGGCGAAGGTTCTTCGGTCTGTTTTGTCGCCAACTCAGTGTCAAGAGCATCTTGGAATGGTGTGCCAATGGAGACAGCCAGAGCTTCTGCGTTAGCCAAATCATCATTCGGAATCTTTTCCTCAAACAGGGCTGACATCGTTTGGGCATCGTCCATCACCAAGCTACAAGTGTAGGTGCCGCTCCCATCGCCACTGGTCAGGAACTGGCTGCAGGCACCACCCCAACCAACAAACACGGAGTCGGCATCGGGCGTTGCCTCAATAGTGACCACCTGACTGGTGGGGATATCTAGAGCTGCACATGAGTCGGCATCGGATAGGCAGGTGCCAAGTGCTTGGTCATTCGATGAGAAGGTGAGCTGACCTCCCCCAGCCCCGGCAATCGACGCGCTCAACGCATACTGCGTGGCTTGCAAAGTCCAGTTGAGCGTCAGATCACCCGTGGCACCGTCATAGCCCGACACACTGATAGCATAAACCTCATCATCACTGGCCTCGATGCCCACTTTAGAATCTGTCCAATCCCCAGGTTGTGTGCCATAGTCGCAGGCGACCTCAGTCTGACCGTTTACGTTTTCAAATGCCAACGCGCCACCTTTAGGGATCAAGTAAGCCGTCATTACCGTGTCAAAGTTGCTGCCTTCGGTATCGATGAAGACGGCGCCTTGTGAAATACCTTGGGGTGGTTGATAAGTGAACCAGACCGACGAAGCGGCACTATCATCACAGCTAGGTAATGGCTCATTTGGCTCTTTCGAAGTACCCACGGTTGTTTGACTCAGTGAACCCGTGGCAGTAGTGATGGCTGTTGCATCAGCTAAGTTGTCGTTGACTGGGGGTTTGGGCCGCGCCGAAACGGTAATGCTTTTCGATTCATCCATGAGTACTAGGCACTGATATCGACTGCCCACCTGACTGCTGGAATCACACCCACTAAAACCATCAAATACCGCATTATCACCCAGCGTTGCCAGTAACCCATAGGTATCTCCTCGATTCACTGTGATGCTGCACACCGATCCCGGAATCCACTCAAGCCGATCGCCACAATCAATGCCCGATGGACCCGATTCGACATAGACCTCTCCCCCTCCAACGCGCCTGACAGTCAAGCCGGCTTGTGTTTCATCGGAGATGCCTGCTGCGATCGCCTGATCCACTTGGATGCGTGGATGGCTAAAGGTCAGAGGCTCCGATTCATTTTGCCGATTCGAAACATCCAACCCCGTCTCCTGAAACAAAGTCACGGCGTCCTCCACACTCCAGCTACTGGGGTCAGTGCCATTCTTAAGAAGTGCCATGGCGCCTGTGACATGTGGGGTAGCCATCGAAGTGCCACCAAAGCTGACCAGTCCGCCACCTAACTTGGCCGATAGGATGCTGCTACCGGGTGCATATAGATCAATCAGATCCGGCGCTGTATTGCTGAAAATAGAGACCTGGTCTGCGTTTGTGGTCGACCCCACGGTCACCGCATCACTGATACAACCTGGTCGGGCCACAGAATCGCTGTATCCGCTGTTCCCCGAGGCAATAACGGTGGCGATTCCCTGAGCTTTCAAACTCTTAATCACACTGGCTATACTGCCAACGTCGCACGCGCTGTAGTATCGGCCGCCGCCCACGCTCATATTGATGGCAGCAACATTCAGGACACCATCGGTGTGCTGAGTCAGCAGCCAGTCGAGGGCGCTGACCTGGTCTGAGGTGTAGCTCAACACACAAGGAGGCGCGTGAGGCGTGCAGTTCTCTGCAGAGTCGAAGCGGCTGAACACCTGTATGGCCACAATATCAGCCGCTGGCGCCACGCCAGAGACTGTCACATCACCGACGCTGATTTGACCCCCGGCCGCAATTCCAGCGACATGGGTGCCATGGCCACAACCCGAAGACACCAGATCACAGTCTTCGCCAGAACCCCCATTAGTGGATTGCTGGACACCCCCCGGACACAATGATGTGGCCTCATGACCTGAAAAAGTCGTTGAAAAGCAGGCCTCAGCAACCAGGCGCGTGTTGCCATCGCCATCCAAAAACATCGGATGA
>CAJXNU010000092.1 GCA_913057255.1 uncultured Wenzhouxiangella sp. | reverse complement strand
CAGCTGATGGTAGCCAGCGGCTTGCTCATGTGGACAAAAAGGATGCAATGCACCAAATTCGGGCCAGGTGACAGGGACCATCTCTGCTGTGGCATTGAGCTTCATGGTGCATGAGCCCAGAGGGATCATGGCATGGGCCAGCGAGAGGTCTTTATTTTCCAAGCGCTTTAAATACCGAAGCATTTCTGTTTCTGAGTGGAATTGCTCAAAAACCTCATGCGTCATGAATGGGCTGGTTCGGACCAATGCTTCCGGAAGGTTGGGCGAGAGAGTTTGGGTTTGCGCATCAGAGAGCGGATCGGTTGTCTCAGCTTCAAAGGCAGACAACAGTGCATCGATGTGTTCAAGGCGCGTGCACTCGTTGACCGAGATTCCTATAAAGCCTTCGCGGTCTGAGCGAAGGTTGATGCCCGCTTGATTGGCTTGGTGAAGGATGGTTTGCCGTTTGGGTTCATCCACTTTGATGCTGATGGTGTCGAAGAATGTCTCACTTTCCAGCGGCCAGCCAGCCTTCTTTAAGGCTTCCGCAAGGTGCTGCGTCAAGCGGTGAATGCGCTTGGCGATTTGAGTGAGCCCTTCGGGCCCGTGCCATACGCCGTAAAAACCCGCCATCAGTGCCAGCAATGCCTGGGCCGTGCAGATGTTGCTCATCGCTTTCTCGCGCCGGATGTGTTGCTCTCGTGTTTGCAGAGCCATGCGAAGCGCCGGCTGCCCATAACGATCTTTTGAAACGCCGATGATTCTCCCGGGCACTGAGCGTCGGTAATCTTCACGCGTGGCTAGAAACGCAGCGTGTGGTCCGCCATAGCCCATGGGTACACCAAAGCGCTGTGCGGCCCCAATGACCACGTCCACGCCAAACTCGCCCGGTGGCTTGAGCATCACCAAGGCCATCAAGTCGGTGGCCACGCTGACCAACGCATTTTTGGCGTGAGCCAGCTCTACGATTGGGCTCAGATCGACGACACCACCATTGTTGCCGGGATATTGGACAAATACACCAAAGCAGTCTGTGGTTTGCAACTCACTGACCAAGTCTTCGACGATACGGATGTCGAGCCCGAGGTGCTCGCCACGAGTCTGGATCACATCAATGGTTTGTGGAAAGCAGTTGGCATCGACTAGGAAAGTATCGCTCTTATTTTTCTTATTGACCCGCTTGAGCATTGCCATCGCTTCTGCACCTGCCGTCGCCTCATCCAAGAGTGAGGCATTTGACAGGGGCATCCCCGTCAAATCAATGACCATCTGTTGGAAATTGAGCATGCCCTCGAGTCGCCCTTGAGCGATCTCGGCTTGGTAGGGTGTATACGCGGTGTACCAGCCCGGATTCTCGAGAACATTCCGCTGAATGACCGGGGGTGTGATGGTCGGGTGATACCCCAGACCGATCATGGAGTGGTGCACCGTATTTTTGGCGGCAATCGTTTTGAGTTCCTCAAGCATCTCGTGCTCACTGACCGCATCTTTTAGCTGCAGAGCTTCTTTTTGTAAGATGGCATCGGGCATCGTATCGGCCATCAGTCCATCGAGCGACGTCGCTTTTACGGCTTGAAGCATGGCCCGGATGGAGTTTGTGTCTGGACCGATGTGTCTGGGAACAAACTCACTAAACGGGGTTGTATTTTCGCTTGAATGATCAGCTGTAGACATCAGTCAATCCCTATGCAATAAATGCGACGAGGTAGTGGTCCAATAATAGAAAAGCAAATAACGCCATCAGATAAATGATGGAGTAACGAAACATCGGCATGGGCAACGCCGGGCTGCGCGTGGTTACGAGGGCGAGGGCATAACCTAAAAAGCCCACGTTGAGAATGGTGGCACCGGCCAGATAGACCAACCCACTCATGCCGGTCAGCCAAGGCAGTAGGGTAACCAAGCACAAGATAATGGTGTAGAAGAGGATTTGCCATCGAGTGAACTCGTTGCCATGAGTGACCGGTAGCATGGGCACATCGGCTGCTGCATAGTCATCTTTTCGATGGATTGCCAGGGCCCAAAAATGTGGGGGCGTCCAGACAAACACGATCAGAAACAAAATCAGAGCATGGGCGTGCAACTCCCCAGTGATGGCCACCCATCCCAAGACCGGCGGGGCAGCGCCAGCTGCGCCACCAATCACAATGTTTTGAGGAGTCGCGCGCTTTAAATAAGCAGTGTAGATCACCGCGTAACCAATTAGGCTGGCAAACGTCAGGGCGGCGGTGAGTGGGTTCACCCACGCGGCCAAGATCACCATGGCCAAAGCGCCGAGGGTAACCGCAAAAGTCAGCACTTCTTTTTGAGTGAGTTGCCCCTGCGGCAATGGGCGATTTCTGGTTCTGGCCATGATTTCATCGGCTTTGGCATCCAGCAGATGATTGATCGCAGCCGCGCTGGAAGCGGCCATGCCAATTCCAATCGAGCCCAGTAAAAAGGGGCCCAAGGGGAGCCAGCCAGGAACGGAGAGGGCCATTCCAGCCATCGCCGTAAAGACGATCAGGCCCACCACTTTGAGTTTGCACAAGCCCAGGTAATAACCCGCACGATGTCCAACGCTCTCTGAAATGGCCACAGCTCTCGCGATCATTCTGAATTAACTCCCCATGCTCATCGCTTGGTTGGCCGTTCGATAACCGAGATAAACCATGGCCATGACCAGTAAAGCCGCCACGCCATTGTGCGCGACCGCAAGGCTCAACGGTAGGCCCAAGACCACGTTTAAGATTCCTAAGGTGATCTGGGTGAGCAGCAACACAGTCAACACCTGTGCTGGCTGCGCCAGTGAGCGCACCGCGTAGAGTCGCCAGAGTAGCCAGGCGAAAAATATAGCCACCACAACAGCGCCAATGCGGTGGGCCATGTGTATGGCAACTCGGGCGGGCTGATCGAGCACACCCCCTTCATAGTCAACGCCAACGCCGCGCCATATTTTGAACCCCTCTTCATAGTCGGCCTCTGGCCACCATTGACCCATGCAGGTGGGGAAGTCAGGGCAGGCCAGCGCTGCATAATTGGTGGACACCCAGCCGCCCATCAACAGTTGGGCAACGATCAAAACTAAGCCAATTCTTACTGGCCATTTCAGGCTTCGCTCAGGTAAGCTTGGCTTACTCTGTTTGGGTCGAGTCTTTAGGTACAACCAAAACAGCATGGCCAGTGTGAACATGCCACCGGCCAAATGCGCCAAAACAATGGCGGGTTTGAGCAGGAGGGTCACCGTCCACATGCCAAGCGCTGCTTGGAACAATATCCAACCGAGGATGACGGAGGGTAGGATCACGGGGTGGTTGGGGTCGTGGCGACGCCGCCGCCAGGCGCTGATGGTCAAATAGGACACCAGCAAAATCAGCAGGCCCGCAACATAGCGATGGACCATCTCGCGAATGGCTTTGCCAGTCTCTACCGGCCTTTCAGCCCAACGTGTGTTGGCAGCAAGTACTTGATCTTCTGTTTTTGGCCACGTCAGCTCACCGTAACAGCCAGGCCAGTCTGGGCAGCCCAATCCAGCGTCGGTCAGTCGGACCCAAGCGCCCAACACGATGACGATCAGCGTTAATCCAACGGCCGTGAGTGCAACCCTGCTGTACCGTGTTTTATTCATCGTGTTGCCATTATCCTCTCTACATTGATGACTGGCTTTGCGTCCAGGTCAACAACCGCCCCAAATCTTTCCTAATCTCATTGGGCGACTGCTCGTTCTCGTAACTCATTATTATATTGGCCATGGGGTCTAGGATGTAGCGCGTCCCTGTTTGAGTCGTGCTGGGAAACAGCTGAGCGAGCGCCCGGGCATCGCTGCCATCGACCATAATGAAGGCATCAGACAGTGCCTGCACCTCGCTTACCAATTCCTCCGGCATCTCAGGCTCATGGATCAACAGCAAACCGATGTCTGGCACGTGTCGGTCTTGGCTTAGGCGGATTTGCCGCATCCAATAGAGTGTGTCCAGGCACTCCTCACCACAGAGCTCGGGCGTATGAAACACCAGAAACCAGCGATTGAGGAGCTGCTCACGACCGACGGGCTGCCCCGAAACATCGACCACCTCTTCAGCTGTCCATTCTATGACGGGCCGTATGAGTGTCCCGTGATTGCGGGTTTCAGCTGGACGCCAGTCTAACCACTGGCTGTGCATCAAGGTCGCCAGGACCACTGGCAGGCCAAACATCGCAAAAACCAGAAGAATTGTTTTCTTATTCATGCCGTTTCCTATAAAACCGAAAGCTGAGGGCAAGCCAAATGACGAAAATGGCCAAAGCAATGGCCAGCCACTGGAAGGCATATGCCTGATGGCGGTCTGGGCCCATATTGATACTTGGCCATGGGTCTTTCGACAGATGCGCTGGGTCGCTCGGGTCAAGCAGAATGACTCTGTCTGCCACATCCGGCCCAAATACCGCTCGTAGTCTGGAGAGATCAAAGTAGGTCATTAGATTTGGCCATTGATCAGGGTCCAGAGGGCTCGCCTGGCCCAGCTGGAAGCCAACGCTCGGGGGCGAACTCAGGCGCCCTTGAATGGTTTGTATCCCCTGCGGTGTCTCATACTCGGGCCATTCCCCGCTCACGCGATACCACGGCTGCCATCCCCTATTCACAAAATAAATCACATCGGTTCCTGTCGGTCGGAATGGAACGAAGACATGGACGCCGGGGTGATTTTGTCGAGTTTGATTATCAAGCAAGATATGACGTCGCTGATCCCATCGGCCCGTGAGGCGGACCTCCGTGTAAAGAGGGGCTTGCTCAAGCTCCAAGGGACTGTTGATCTCAATGGTCGCAGCGGTTTCCCACTGATTCAGCAAGGCGGCCTTCTCCTGCGCTCGGTCTTGTTGCCAGAGAGCGAGCTCAATGCAGGCAAAGATCAGGCCAATGGCCACCAGATGTGGGACGATGCGAGCAAGAAATGGGTTAAACCGACGAGTCATCACGCAAAGACCTTATACTGGGTAACTTGTTACTAGGAGACGCAGTACAGTGCTTGGGAAAATTTTTATCATCGGTGTGTTTTTAGCCATTCTCTATACCCTGGTGTCGAGCTTTTACTTCTTGATCACCGATCATGGTGAGGGTGATCGCACTGTGAAGCGGTTGAGTTGGAGAATCGGCCTGTCGTTGGGATTGGTGCTCTTACTGTGGGCTGGTTTCCAACTGGGTGTCATTGAGCCCCAAGGCGTGAACCCTGTCCGCTATCCTGCAGGCGAGTAAGTTTAGAGCAGCTTATTCAATACGGCTTCCGCACTAGATTCTTTAAATTCGCCCGGAGCCTCCACCATGAGGTCTGTGACAATCCCATTGTCAATAATCATGGCAAACCGTTGACACCGGTCGCCCATGCCAAAGGCGCGAATGTCCATCTCAAGCCCCATCGCGCGAGCAAAGTCACCGTTGCCGTCAGCCACCATGGTGATCTTGTCACCCGTCTGGCTGGCTTTGGCCCAAGCGTCGACAACAAAAATGTCATTGACGGCCATGCAAACGATTTGGTCGATGCCTGCTGCTGTTAGGTCCGCGTGCTTTTCAATAAAGCCCGGTAGGTGTTGAGCTGAGCAAGTGGGTGTAAAGGCCCCCGGGGTGGCGAACAGCACCACTCGACCAGAGCCAAGCAGATCGCTGGCGGCGATTGGGGTGGGGCCATTGTCTGTCATCTGCATGATGGGTGTTTCAGGAATTTGGTCGCCAACTTGAATCATGATGTTTTCTCTTTTGTTTGATTAGCTTTTTTTTGGGCAGCTTTTTTCCGAGTCGCTTTTTTCTTGGCGACTCTCTTTTTGGTGGTCTTTTTCCGTGTTGGTGGCTGCGGGCGTAGATCGACCACGATGCGACCTTGATTGGTGCCATCAATCAACGCCTCAAATGCATCTTTAAGTTCATCGGGACCGATGGTCTTGGTATGGATGCTTGCTAAATGGTTGGGCCGCCAGTCATTGGCCAGCTTGTCCCAAATACTCGCTCGAAGCGAATAGGGGCACCCAGCCGAGTTGATGCCTAAAAGGCTCACACCACGAATAATAAATGGCATGACAGTGGTATTGAGTCCCATGCTAGCGGCCATGCCACAGCTGGCAATGTTACCCCATGGCCGAATCACACGGGTGAGTCCATTGAGCATGTCTCCGCCCACATTATCCAACGCACCTGCAAACTGCGCGCTGGCCAAAGGAGACTCAGGCCAATAGAGCCCATGACGATCGATACATTGGGCAGCTCCGAGGGAGTGGAGCCAGTCGAAAGCCTCAGTTTTTCCTGTAATGGCGCTGACCTGATAGCCTGCTTTGGTGAAGATATCGATAGCGAGTGAGCCCACGCCGCCCGTGGCACCGGTTACAGCAATTGGACCCATCTCCGGAGTTTGGCCATTGGCCTCCATCCGGGACAAGGCCAATGCGGCGGTAAAGCCGGCGGTGCCAATGATCATGGATTCGTGCAGAGTTAAATTCGTTGGCAGGGGAACCAGAAATTCGGATGAGACACGCAAGTACTCGCTGTAGCCTCCATCTTTTGTTTCTGAAAGACCGCTGCCTGTCATGAGAACCGAGTCGCCGATCGCAAATCGATCGCTTTCAGATGCAAGCACCACGCCCGCCACATCAATGCCGCCATTGAGTGGGAAGCGTCTTAGAATCTTTCCGCGATTGGTCCCAGCTAGGGCATCTTTATAATTGACGCTGGAGTAATGAACCTCGATGACCACATCCCCAGAGGTTTGTTCATCGATGCTCTGAGGCTCCCAGTTCGCGCGAAAGCCCTCCTCATCGTTGTGGATGCGGAAGGCCTGAAAACTGGAGGGCAGGGCAGACATGGGCATTAATTGGCCTTATGGATAGCGCGCCCATCAACAGCCAGCGCGGCTTCATGCACGGCCTCAGACAGGGTCGGATGGGCGTGGACAATTCTGGCCAAATCTTCACTTGAACCTGCAAATTCCATGGTTACGACACACTCGGCGATGAGTTCAGAGGCATTGGGCCCAATGATTTGTGCGCCCAGTAAGCGATCCGTTTCGGCATCAGCAAGAAGTTTGACGTGGCCACTGGCTTCTCCCATGGCCAAGCCACGACCGGTGGCCGCAAAAGGAAAGCTGCCGGAGCAATAGCCCACACCTTCGGCCTTGAGCTCTTTTTCGGTCTTTCCAACCCAGGCAATCTCTGGGTCGGTGTAGATCACCCATGGCACATGGTCGAGATTAAAGTGACCGTGGTGACCGGCGATGGTTTCAGCCACCGCAATGCCCTCTTCGGAGGCTTTGTGGGCCAGCATCGGGCCACGCACCAGATCGCCGATGGCCCAGACTTGATCGGCTTGGGTCTGACACTGATCATTGACTTCGATCTGCCCGCGCTCAGTGAGGGTCACGCCACTGTCATCGGCCACCAATTGCTCACTGGCTGCGCGACGACCAACGGCGACCAGCAGTTTGTCGAAGGTCGCTTCTTGTTCCTTCTCACCCTCTACATAAGTGACTTTCACTTTGGAACGCGAGACTTTAGCGCCTTGGACTTTTGTACCCAAGCGGATATCGAGTCCTTGCTTTTTAAATTCACGGGCGGCGGCGCGAGCCATGTCGGTATCGACCACAGCCAATAGCTCATCAGCGGCCTCGAACAGGGTCACTTCGCTGCCAAGTCGTTTCCAAACGCTTCCCATCTCTAGGCCGATCACGCCGGCACCAATCACCCCGAGCTTTTTGGGTGTCTTCTCAAAGGCCAAGGCGCCGACATTATCCACAATGTGTTGGCCATCGATCTCCACCCCTGGGATAGTGAATGGGACCGAACCGGCCGCTAAAATCACATGCTTGCCCGTGACCGTTGTGGTGTCCTCATCGGTGGTGACCTGCACTTGGCGATCGGCCAAGAGGTAACCCGTTCCATTAACAAACTCAATCTTGTTGGCCTTAAACAGTTGCATCAAGCCCCCATTGAGTTGCTTGACCACGCCATTTTTGCGCGTGATCATTTGCTTGACGTCCATCTCAACATCTTTGACTTTGATGCCGTGAGCCACATAGTCGTGCTGGATATGATGGAAGTGTTTTGAGGAGTCCAGCAATGCTTTGGATGGGACACACCCCACGTTGAGGCAGGTGCCACCGGGTGCTGGCTTGCCATCGTCTGCTTTGCGATCATCAATCAGCATGACGCTGAGTTTGAGTTGAGCAGCCCTGATGGCAGCTGCATAGCCCCCTGGGCCACCCCCGATCACAACAACATCAAATTCTTTTCCAGACATTAAAAGCTCCTTAGAGATCCAGCAATAAACGCGCTGGGTCCTCGAGTGACTCTTTGATCGAGACCAAGAACTGAACGGCGTCTTTGCCGTCGATGATGCGATGGTCATACGATAGGGCGATGTACATCATGGGCCGAATGACGACTTCGCCATTAACGGCAACGGGTCGTTCTTTGATCGTGTGCATCCCCAAGATGGCACTTTGCGGCATATTCAGCAGAGGCGTGGATAACAGTGAGCCGAACACTCCACCATTGGTGATGGTGAATGTGCCGCCTTGCAGGTCCTCAAGACCGATGGTCCCTTGTCTAGCTTTGGTGGCATAGTCTGCAATACCAGCCTCAATTTCAGCCAAGCCTAGCCGTTGAGCATTGCGAAGCACGGGCACCAATAGTCCGCGGTCTGTGGATACAGCAATGCCAATGTCTTGATAGCCGTGATAAATGACTTCATCACCATCGACCGATGCGTTCACCACCGGGTGTTTGTGAAGTGCCTCACAGGCTGCTTTGACAAAAAAGGACATGAAGCCCAATTTGACCCCATGTTTTTCCTGAAAGGCGTCTTTGTAGCGGCTGCGAAGCGCCATGACTTCGCTCAGGTCAACCTCGTTAAAGGAGGTGAGAATGGCC
>CAJXNU010000091.1 GCA_913057255.1 uncultured Wenzhouxiangella sp. | reverse complement strand
TTCCCCGGAGTTCCCCATGACCATCACCCGCAACCCGTTTGACGCGGGCGGCTATTCGCTCGCCGAGATGACGCAGGCGATCAACATCCTGCCCAATCTCTACACCCGCTTGGGCCAGATTGGCCTCTTCCGCTTTGAAGGCGTCACCCAACGCTCCGTTGTCATCGAACAGCGCGAGGGGGTCCTAAGCCTCCTGCCCTCGGTGCCGCTGGGCGCGCCCGCCACCGTCGGCACCCGCGAGCAGCGCTCCATGCGCAGCTTCGCCCTGCCCTGGATCCCGCATGACGATGTGATCCTGCCCGCCGATATCCAAGGCATGCCGGCGCTGGGCGTCTCGGATGCAGCCGATCCGCTGGTCGAGGTGATGAACCGCAAGCTGACGCTGATGCGCCGCAAGCATGCCCAGACCCGCGAATACATGGAAATGAATGCGCTCCGGGGCATCGTGAAAGACGGTGCTGGCACCACACTTTACGACTACTTTGTCGAGTTCGGTCTGGAGAAGATCTCGGTCGACTTCGTCTTCGGCACGGCAGGCACCAATGTGCAGGGCAAGGTTCGCACCGTGCTGCGCGGGATCGAGGACAGCCTTCTGGGCGAGACCATGACCACGGTACATGCGCTGGTGAGCTCAGAGTTCTTCGACAAGCTGATCAGCCACCCCAAGACCGAAGAGGCCTACAAGTTCTTCTCCGCCACCGGCGGTCAGCCGCTACGCGAAGACATGCGCCGCGCCTTCCCTTTCGCGGGCATCCTCTTCGAGGAATACAACGGCTCGGTCACGCTTTCCAACGGCGCCTCAGAACGGCTCATCCCCGCGGGCGAAGGGATCGCATTCCCGCTCGGGACGTTTGACACCTTCACCACCTATGGCGGGCCTGCGAACCTTCTCGAAACGGCCAACACCGTCGGCCTGCCGCTTTATGCGCGGCAGATGCTGGATGCCAAGGGCCGCTGGATCGATCTGATGACCGAGGCCTCGATCCTGCCGGTGAACAAGCGCCCGCGGCTGGCCATTCGGCTGCACAGCTCGAACTGAGCGCCGATCTGATGACCGCCTTCACCATGGCGCTCGATGCGCTTTTTGCCGATCCCAACATCTCGGTGGAGATCTGGCACCGCGATGTGGAAGGACAGTTCACACGGACCCGGGGCATTCTGCGCCGGCCTGATGAGATCACGGAGTTTGGGGCGGCGCGGCTTGTCTCGGACACGGTCCGGCTGGATGTACGCTCGGCCGCGATCCCGGATCCAAAGCCCGAAGAACAGATCCTGATCGCCGATGAGACCTTTCTGATCCAGGGGGAGCCTCGCCGGGATCGCGAACGACTGATCTGGACGCTTGAGCTACAGCCCGCATGAAACTCCACCTCGACATTGGACCTGACCTTGTGGCGGCCATGGCCGCCGAGGTGAAATCAGGCGAACAGGCCGTGACCGCTGCCATGCGCGAGGCGGGGACCGGGCTCAAGACCGACTGGCGCGGGCAGATCACGCAAGCGGGGCTGGGCCGGCGCCTGGCCAACTCGATCCGCAACCGGACCTATCCGCGGTCCGGGGAGAGCTTGAATGCCGCGGCGCTGGTGTGGTCGAAGGCGTCGGAGATCATCCGCGCCCATGACACCGGCCCGCTGATCCGCTCGAAGGATGGGTTCTGGCTGGCGATCCCCACCGAGGCAGCTGGCAAGGGCACGCGGGGCAAGGCGCTGACCCCCGGGGACTGGGAGCGGCGTCGCGGGTTGCGCCTGCGCTTTGTCTATCGCCGGCGCGGGCCAAGCTTGTTGGTGGCGGATGGTCGGTTGAACAACCGCGGCTTGGGGGTGGCCTCGCGCGCCAAGACCGGACGGGGCCGTGCGACGGTCCCGATCTTCCTGCTCGTCCCGCAGGTCAAGCTGCCAAAGCGCCTGGACTTGGCTCGGGACGCGGACCGGGCGCAGGCGGTGGTGCCGGGGCTGATCGTGGCGAACTGGCTGGAGGGCAGGCTCGGTTAGACGGGAAGCAAGTATGGTTACCCACAACCTATCAAAGATACTTTCAGGGACAGCAGCCAAACCCCTAAAAGCCGCAAGTTCTCTGAACCCAAGTCGCCACCCTTGGCTCGCAGAGTTGCCCGAGTTCGGGCTCAAAAATGTCTCGAGACCCTGCGCTGGCCATCCATCGAAGAACAGGGAGAGGGTCAACATCCATCGCAACCAGATATTCGGCGATCTGCCGATAAATTGGGTCGTCTAAGGCAACTTCTCCAGATGCAGTGTAAACACGATGAAACCCGAGGTGGGGACCCGGGCCCATCCAAATCGTTCGCTGAACGCCACCCACAAATAAGAGCGGACACGCCGAGAAACACGGCCCATGCAGAGTCGTCGACAGCTCTCGGCTTCTGATCTCAAGGCCCGACAAGATGGCGTCTACAACGCTGCCTCCTGCGCTTCCCAAGGCAATCGAGTCGACTTCAGGGTTGGCGTTCAAAGCCTCGAGGAAGCGATCATGGAAACCTCCGTCAATGTCTCCATACACGACGAGCGTATTGTTAAAGACCGAGAAATCACCGTGGAGTTCGGCTTCTTTGATATAGGCCGTCGTAGGTATTCCGTGGTTTCCGACGCATTCGAGGTTCCACAGACTCTTTTTCTGGCTATCCGTCATTGATGTGGCACGACGTGCCGCTGCGACCCAAGAGTCCAAGAATAGACTATGCTCCATGAGCTCAAATGGGTCCGCCTGAGGTGTAAGAGGTGGATCGTCAAAAGTTTCGGCTTGCCTAATATCATCTACGAAGCCGAGCATTCTTCCGACGATTGCGCAAATATGACGATTATGCCCAATGCCGTGAAGCGCAGTTCCTGGATGGCCAGAACCCAATTTCAGAGCATAATCGTAATAGTCTGAGCTCTTCTTGCTCACCGCTTCAATTGCGGCGTCCCATGACATTTCCGCCAACGACGTTTGCGGAAGAACCAAGCCAAAGGTTAGCAGAAAAACTCCGACAGATTTTATCATCTTTGCGTGGTGTCCGCGATCACTAATGTTTCGGTGTTCACATCAGTCAGTTGTGTCACTGACTGCGTTAATAGCTCTGCCATAGTCTACACACATAGCAATGCGGATAAAGGAGCCATGCCCACCCCTCGCGAAACCATCCTCGCTGCGCTGCAGGCGCGGCTCTCGGCGCTGTCTGCAACGGCCCTGCGCGGCGAGGTGCTGCCCGAGCGCGTGCCAGCCGATGGGTTAATGATCCTGCGCGACGGTGAGCCAGGCAAGCCCGAGGCGACGCTCTCGCCGTTGGCATACCATTACCAGCATCGCGTCGAGATTGAGGTGGTCGTGCAAGGCGCCGGTCGTGACGCCGTCTTCGATTCCCTCTGCGCAAGCTGCGTCGCGGCCGTCGAGAAGTCGCTCAAGACCATTCCCGGCGTGAAGACCGCTTCGGTGAATCTGGCAACCGAAAGCGCGACGGTCAGCTATGACGACGGCAGCGTCGCCGTCGACGATCTCTCCGAAGCCGTAGACCGTGCGGGCTACAAGGTCGTCTCGGAGAGCGAGGCCGCCGGGCGCGACATGGACGCCGAGCTCGAGAAGGACGAGAAGAAGATCCACGACGCCCGGCGCCGCATGTGGACCGCCTGGGGCATCACCATTCCCATCATGGAGCCAAATACCACCACGGCGACCATGGAGATGGCAATAATCGATGCAATCTCTAAGCCACCGCGATAAAAGCCAACCACAGCCACCACAAACGCCAAGCTCAAGCCCAGTGCCAGTGCTACCGCCAATTCTTTGCCCCACAGCTTAAACCAATCTTTGAGTTGCACATCACCCGTGGCCAGTGCCCGCACCATCAAGGTGGCTGCCTGCGCCCCAGCATTGCCCCCCGTACCGATGACCAGTGGCAAGAAGAACACCAAAAGTAAGGTCGCCTCAATGGTTTGCTCAAAAAAAGCGATGGCGGCGCCACCGACTAGGTTCATCACGACCAAGATCAGGAGCCAACCCACACGCTTCCGATACAAAAGACCCGGGGTGGCTTCTTTTAAAGACACATTCAAGACACCGGCGGCACCGAGCTTTTGGAAATCCTCAGTGATTTCTTCTTCGGCGACATCCATGATGTCATCCACCGTTACGATTCCAATCAAGACTCCGTTTTTGTCGGTCACTGCCAGGGTGCTTAAGTCATAGCGCTGGATGACTTGGACGGCCTCTTCTCTATCTGCTGAGGCGAGCACCGAGTAATACTCACCATCCATAATGGATTCAACCGGCTTATCTTGTTTGGCCAAGATAAAGTCTTTTAGTCGCACGGCATCGACCAAGCGCCCGCGCTCATCGGTGACAAAGACGAAGTTCACTGTCTCTCCACGGTCGGCTTCATGCCGAATGTGATCGAGTGCTCGGGCGATGGTCCAGTGCGATTCAACGGAGACAAATCGGGGTGTCATCAAGCGACCAATCGACTCGTCGGGATAGCCCAATAGTTTCAGAGACTGCTTGAGGTCATCAGGCGCCAGAAGCTTTAAATGACTTTCTAAATCCTCCGGAGTCAAGCTTTCCAAGAAGGCCGTGCGGTCATCGGGGAGCAGCTCATGCAAAATGCGACGAGCCTGCGGTGTTGGCAGCTCATTGATGAGATCGAGCTGTTGCTTATCACCCAGATAAGAAAAGGTATCGGTTTGCCGCTCTTCCGGTAGCCGTTGGAAGAGGGTGACCCGTTGGGCATTTTCCTCAATCTCTGAGATCACATCAGCGATGTCTTGGACCGCCAAGGCATTTAGTGCCTCATCGAGCTCTGCGGTGTGGCCCAGTTGCATCAGGTGGGCGAGTTCGGTGTGGTGTGTCTCTGACATGCGCTTATTCACAGGCGGATGTCACCGGTGATGTGACTGCACAAAAGCCGCTGATGGGCTTGGCAGCATCGGTTACATCAATCTGGGCAGTGATCTAGAAATTGGGCATCGCGAAGTGGCTGGCCACTGCGTTGCCCAGGAGGGCTGAGCAGGGCAATTAGCACATTGCGATGAGACCACCGCCGATCATTCGGTGACGACTCAAACCTGCCTCCTTACACTGAAAAACTCCCGTAAGTATAAGGTTTAGGGTGTATTTGTCAAATTTTAGGGGGTATAATGGAACGAATAACAGCGGAGAGATTGGCCATGCGACTCATTGACGAAGCCCTAACCTTTGACGATGTCTCGCTGGTGCCGGATCACTCGGCCATCCTGCCCAAAGACGTGGATCTGACCACGCGCATCACTCGAGAGCTTTCCCTCAACATCCCATTGGCCTCCGCGGCCATGGACACCGTGACAGAAGCCCGATTGGCGATCACCATGGCGCAAGCCGGTGGGGTGGGCGTGTTGCACAAAAACATGTCGATTGAACGCCAAGCCGAGCAGGTGCGCATTGTCAAAAAATACGAAGCGGGCGTGATCAAAGACCCAGTGACCGTTGGTCCCGGCACCACCATTCGAGAAGTGCTGGAGCTGACTCGTCGCCACAACATCTCAGGTGTGCCCGTCGTTGATGGGCATGAGCTGGTGGGGATTGTCACCAGCCGAGACATGCGCTTTGAGAAAAAGCTCGATGATCCGGTCAAAAACATCATGACCCGGAAAGACAAGCTCGTGACGGTCGAAGAGGGGGCGAGCCAAGACGAGGTGCTTGAGCTGTTGCACCGACACCGAATCGAAAAAGTCTTGGTGGTGAATAAGGAATTTGAGCTCAAAGGCTTGGTCACCGTCAAAGACATCCAAAAATCCAGAGATTTCCCTAACGCCGCCAAAGACGATGCCGAGCAGCTGTTGGCGGCTGCTGCGGTCGGCACTGGCGGGGACACGGAAGACCGGATTGCTGCCTTGGTTGAGGCCGGCGTCGATATCATTGTGGTCGATACCGCCCATGGTCACTCTCAAGGCGTGTTGGACCGAATTGCCTGGGTGAAAAAACACCACAGCCAAGTTCAAGTCATTGGTGGCAACGTCTCCACCTCAGCTGGCGCCCTGGCCCTCGTTGAGGCCGGCGCCGATGCAGTCAAAGTCGGTCAAGGGCCTGGCTCAATTTGTACCACGCGTGTGGTTGCTGGGGTGGGCGTGCCGCAAGTCAGCGCCGTGGCCGCCGCGGCTGAAGCGCTTAAAAAATCAGGAGTGCCTGTGATTGCCGATGGCGGTATCCGTTTCTCTGGCGACTTTGCCAAAGCCATTGCCGCCGGCGCCTCGGTGGTGATGATTGGCAGTTTGTTTGCAGGCACTGAAGAAGCGCCGGGTGAGGTTGAGCTTTATCAGGGCCGGTCTTATAAAAGCTATCGGGGCATGGGATCACTCGGTGCCATGGAGTTGGGCTCGAAAGATCGCTATTTTCAAGCCGAGGCCGATGCAGATAAGCTGGTGCCCGAGGGTATTGAAGGCCGGGTGCCCTACAAAGGCCCGCTGGGAAGCGTCGTGCATCAGCTTCTCGGTGGCCTTCGCTCCTCAATGGGTTATGTAGGCTGTGCCACCATCGATGAGATGCGCACCCAGCCACGCTTTGTTCGGGTCACCGTCTCAGGGGTACGGGAGTCACACGCCCATGATGTGACGATCACCAAAGAAGCCCCCAATTACAAGCTGGGTTGATCGTTCTGTGACCATCGACATCCATGCCGATCGCATTCTGATTCTCGACTTCGGATCACAGTACACACAGTTAATTGCCCGCCGCGTGCGAGAGATTGGTGTCTATTCTGAGATTCTTCCCTATGACGTGTCGCCGGCTGCCATTCGAGAGTTTGCACCCAAAGCCATCATCTTATCGGGTGGTCCCGAGTCGGTCGCGCATCAAGACAGCCCCAGAATCCCTGAGGTGGTTTTCGAGATGGACGTGCCCTTGCTGGGCATTTGCTATGGCATGCAAGCAATGGCGGCTCATTTTGGGGGTGAGGTCGCCCCTTCGGATGAAAAAGAGTTTGGCTATGCTGAAGTTCGCCTGGCCGAGGCTGGCGCATTACTGACTGGCATCGAGGACCGCATCAACACCGAGGGCGCTGGCGTGCTGTCGGTGTGGATGAGCCATGGCGATAAAGTCACACAATTGCCCGATGGATTTGAAGTCTCTTGCACGACCGCCTCTGCACCCATTGCGGGCATGAGCGATGAGGCGCGTCGGTATTATGGATTGCAGTTTCACCCAGAGGTGACGCACACACAACAAGGCCGACGCATCCTAGAGCGTTTCGTGGCTGAGATTGCCGAGTGTGAGACCAATTGGACCACGGAAGCCATCATCCAAGACCAAATTGCCCGCGTCCGAGATGAAGTGGGCGAGGGCACGGTGTTATTGGGGCTCTCTGGTGGTGTGGATTCATCCGTGGTGGCGGCGCTATTGCACCAAGCCATTGGCGATCAGCTCTTATGCTTGTTTGTCGATACCGGCCTTTTGCGTTACCAAGAAGGTGATCAGGTCATGGCCTTGTTCGCTGAGCATTTGGGGGTGCGTGTGGAACGGGTCAATGCCAAGGAGCGTTTCTTGGCGGCACTATCTGGTGTAGATGATCCCGAAGAGAAAAGAAAAATCATCGGCCGAGAGTTTGTTCGGGTGTTTGAAGACGCGGCCAAGGCCCATCAAGAGGCCGCCTATTTGGCACAAGGGACCATCTATCCCGATGTGATTGAGTCAGCGGGCGCCACCACTGGCAAAGCCAAGGTGATCAAATCCCATCACAATGTGGGTGGCTTGCCCGAAGACATGCAGCTACAACTCATCGAGCCTTTGCGAGAGCTGTTTAAAGATGAGGTCCGAAAGATTGGTGTGGAGCTGGGGCTTCCAGCGGAGCTGGTGATGCGCCATCCTTTCCCAGGTCCCGGTCTGGGCGTTAGAATTTTGGGTGAGGTGCGGCCTGAGTTTATTGAGCCGTTGCAAAAGGCCGATGACATTTTCATCTCTGAGTTGAGAGCGGCCAATTTGTATGATCAGGTCTCTCAAGCCTTTGCGGTCTTTTTGCCCGTGAGATCGGTGGGTGTGGTCGGCGATGACCGGCGCTATGAGTATGTCATTGCTTTAAGAGCGGTTGAGACGGTAGATTTTATGACCGCTAAGTGGGCGAGACTGGATCCTGAGTTTTTGGATCATGTCTCCAGACGCATCATTAATGAGATCACTGGGGTATCTCGAGTGGTCTATGACATTTCAGGGAAACCGCCGGCCACTATTGAGTGGGAGTGATCAATAAAAAAGATGGTCAATGACCGAGGACACACCTTGCAAGTGCTCATATCAGCATAAAACATGCTAGATTGAGAGAAGTCCGCATGGGGGTTTCTGGCACCGAAAAAATCCGCAAGACCGGGCCAAAGACCTGGTTGACTGGGGTCACGGATTGGGTTTTTTGCTAAGTTTGCAGCCAAAATTGAGGCAGTTTGGTGATGCAGATACGAGTTTTAAACCACAGAGATATCGTATTGAGAAAGGCTAAGTGGTCCAGAAAATTTTTGGTTTCTTAGCCCGGCCATTTGGGGATTATTTAGTAAGGATGGTATTTAGAAATGCTAAGCGATAAGACAATCCAGAATATTTCAATCTATGCTGAACAATTTAAAAATCAGAAACCTTTTAAGTATGTGGTGGTAGATGATTTTCTATCTGATACGACCGTGGAAGATCTGATCAGCGGGTTCCCTGTTCCAGTGAAAGAAGACATGCTGAATGAGTATGGAGAGCCCTCCTTAAAACATACAGTCCCGAACGTCAGGGAAATTAATGCGCACTATGAGAAATTTGATAGCTACATTCAGTCGAAAGAGTTTATAGACTATATGGAGCGGATTACAGGCATCGAAGGTCTAATCTACGACCCGAATTACTTTGGGGGCGGGACGCACAATAACCTCAGTGGCCA
>CAJXNU010000090.1 GCA_913057255.1 uncultured Wenzhouxiangella sp. | reverse complement strand
CCAATTCTATTGGGCCCACAAACACTTCAAAGCGTTTGGCATACCGTGGGTCGGTGCAAAGCTCAGCCAACGCCGCTTGAGTGGCGGGGTAGTCATGGACGATGGTGATGCACTCAGGTGAGAAGTTGGCCTGAACTTGCGTGGCAAAGAGATAGTCGATGAGCTGATCTTTTGACCACTGAGCATCCATGGCATGGGCGCGTTGATCGGCGGGTAGGAGGTCCAACAGCGCGGTCACTTCAGCTTGGTCTAAGTTTCGCCCCAAATGTTGCTGGCAAGCCTCGGTCCAAGTGAGCCACTCGATCGGCCATGGGCTGCGTAAGTCTTTGGCCATTTCATTGATGAGTTCGGTCACTTCGAGTGCCAGTGTCTGCCAATCCATACCCACCCGATACCACTCCAGCAAACTAAATTCGGGTTGGTGGTGAGCGCCCAGCTCACCGCCACGGAACACCGGTCCGAGTTCATAAATATCCCCCACGCCTTGAGCCAAGAGCCACTTATGGGCTGACTCTGGGGATGTGCGCAAGTAATGTGGCGTGCTGGTTTGGAGGGGCACCGATTCAATGTGGAGGTCACTGACGGGATGCTCGACCACACAAGGCGTGGTCACCTCCAACACATTTCGGGCCTCAAAAAAGGCGCGGATCTGGGCCAGCAGCTTGGCTTTTTTTCTCAGTACATCGGGGTTCATGCAGAGACAGCTTCAATGTGTAAGGTCTGATCCAGTCGCTTGATTTGTTCCGCTTCCACCAGAAGATCGCGCTGAGTGAGTGGATGAGACCTCAGCCAAGACTCAGGCAAGCGAAGGGTCAATTGATGCTCATCGGCGACCCAAGTGATCGCATCGGGCCGATCGTCGCCTCGAGGCCGGGCCAAGGCAACGGCCAAGCGCATCAGCATCAGCAAGCGAATGGTGATTGGTCGCAATCTCTGGGGGAGCGCATCGACGCGGTCTGGGTCGGGTTTGGCGCGCTGGAGATTGGCCAAGCAGGCAAGCACCTGTTGTTCTGTCGATGAGAAGCCGGGCATGTCGGCATGGGCCAAGATGTATCCCGAGTGCAGATGATATTGATCGTGAGCAATCGACAGACCCACTTCATGGAGTTGGCAGGCGGTGTGGAGTAACTCTCGGGCCGCCGGACTCAACGACCACTCATCAGCGACTTGATCAAAGCCCATTAGCGCCCAGTCAGACACGCGCTTGGCCTGTGCCTGATCACATTGATAGCGCTCCATCATGGCTTTGACCGTGCCGGCTCGTGGGTTGCTGTGTCTGAGCGAGGGATCCAATCGCTCCAATAGATCGTACAGTACGCCCTCACGCAGAGCGAACTTGGAGGCGGTGAGATGCTCGATCTCGAAGGCGGTCATCAAGGCATCGAAGACCAAGGCCCCGCCAACAATCACCGGACGTCGCCGCTCGCTTAAACCCGAGAGCGTGATGGCATCGATGTGCCCTGCATCAATCAGTTGGTCTTTAATCTCCTGTAAGACCGACAGGCTCAGTCCAGCCGGTTGCAGTGGACGAAGCTCTTCTGCCATCGCGACCAATGCTCTGGCCGTGCCAGATGAGCCGATGGCCTGCTCCCAGGGATGGTCGGTCAGTTGCGCCTTGAGGGATTGGGCATCGGCCATGATTTTTTCTCGGCCTCGATGCCAGCGCTTGGCCGTGATCTTGCCACCATCGAAATATTTTTGGGTCATGCCCACGCAGCCAAATGGCAGGCTCTCTGCAATCACCGGCTGTTCGCCTTGACCGGCGACCACCTCAGTCGACCCACCGCCCACATCTAAGATGAGCTTAGGCGTGGCTTGGTTGGCCATGCCTTGCCAGACCCCACGATAGACCAGTCGGGCTTCCTCTCGACCGGAGATGATCTCAATCGGTGCCGTTAAGGTGTTTTCTGCCAATGACAAGAAACGATCGGCATTTTTAAGGCGTCTAAAGGTTTGTGTGCCCACCGCACGAATGTGACTTTCCGGGATGCCTTGGATGCGCTCGGCGAATCGAGCCAGAGAATCGAGTGACTCGCGCTCGACCGTTGAGCTTAGACGACCTTTTCGGTCCACGCCACCGGCCAGTCGCACCATGTCTTTGAGTTCATCGATTTGTCGAAGCTCGCCGTGTTCGCGCCGGGCCACCACCAGATGGAAGCTGTTGGAGCCCAGATCAATACCGGCATACAAATCGCGTTTAGGCATCGCTGTATCGATCAATCAGTGTGGTTTGCACGTTGAGCTGGCTGTCGCCAGAACCCAGGTGGGCTTGATGGTAGCAGCCATCGGCCGATAGCAGCCATGCACTGTCATTGTCCATGAAAGGCAGCTCAATGCTTTCATCCACCACCCGCGCGGCGTCCTCGGGGTTGAGAATGGGAAAGCAGGTCTCGACTCGCTGGAATAAGTTTCGCTCCATCCAGTCGGCACTGGCGGCCATGGTTTGAGGCTCGCCACCATTGATGAAATGATAGACCCGACTGTGTTCTAAGAAGCGGCCCAAGATGGAGCGGACTTCGATGTTTTCAGAAAGCCCCGGGATGCCGGGTTTCAAACAACAAATGCCACGGACCACCAAGCGGATGGGCACACCGGCACGAGAAGCGCGATACAAGGCTTGAATGAGACTGGTCTCTGTCAAGCCATTCATCTTGGCATCAATGCCAGAGGGCCGACCGGCCGCAGCATGTTCAATCTCCCGCTCGATTTTGCCTAACAGTGACTCGTGCAAATTAAACGGTGATTGCAACAGGTGATGAAGGTCTTGTGTTTGGCCCAGACCCGAGAGTTGTTGGAACATGGCATGCACATCTTCTGCCATTTTTTCATTGCTGGTCAAAAGACTCCAATCGGTATAGGCCTTGGCTGTGCCTTGGTGATAATTGCCGGTGCCTAAATGCACGTAGCGGCGCAGTTGGCCTTGTTCTCGGCGGACAATCAGCATCATTTTGGCATGCGTTTTATGACCCACCACGCCATAGACCACCTGCACGCCAGCTTCTTGCATGCGCGTGGCCAAGGCAATGTTGGCCTCCTCATCAAACCGCGCTCGAAGTTCAACAATGGCCGTGACATCTTTGCCAGCACGCGCCGCTTCAATCAATAAACCCACCAGCGCAGAATCCACACCGGTTCGATACAAAGTCTGCTTGATCGCCAGCACCGCTGGATCATTCACCGCTTGTCTCATCAAATCGACAATCGGCGCAAAACTTTGATAAGGGTGATGGAGAATCCAGTCTTGCTTATCAATGGCTGAAAATAAGTTGTCCGAGGTCAGAAGTGCTCTGGGTGTGGCAGGTTGAAAGGGTTCGAAACACAAATCTGGACGGTCCGCCAATTCGCAAATCGCGCTCATGCGATTGAGGTTGACTGGCCCATCACATTGATAAATGGCCTGATCGTTTAAGCCAAATTGAGTGGCCAAGAACAGCGCGATCTCATCGGGGCAGTTAGCGGCCACTTCCAGTCGCACCGCTTGTGCAAACCCTCGGCCCATCAGCTCGCCTTCGAGCGCGCGCGCCAAATCCTCGACTTCTTCCTCATCGACAAACAGTTCTGAGTTTCTGGTGACACGAAACTGATAACAGCCCGAGACTTGCATCCCAGGAAACAGCTCGTCGATGAAAGCGTGCATGATCGAGGACAAAAACACAAAGTCATTGGGGCCATCTGAGTGACTTTGCGGGATCCGGATGATGCGGGGTAGGGACCGTGGTGCTCGGACCAAGGCCATGCCACTGTCGCGACCAAAGGCATCCTCGCCATCAAGGGCAACAGCGAAGTTCAATGACTTGTTGAGGATGCGGGGGAATGGATGGGCTGGGTCGAGTCCCAATGGGCTCAAGACGGGCATGATCTCTTGTTGAAAATGTTCATACAACCAATCACGCTGCGCTTGTGACCACCGCGAGCGCCTGAGAATTCGGATGTTTTCTTCCCGCAGCGCTGGGGTGATTTCCTCGTTGAGGATGCGGTATTGCTCTTTGACCATATCCAATACGGTCAACCGAATCGCCTCTAGGGTCTGGATGGGCGTTAAGCCATCGGCACCTGATCGATTGGCGCCGTGTTGCAGCCGCTGCTCAATGGAGGCGACCCGAACCTCAAAAAACTCATCGAGGTTGGTACAAGAGATGCACAAAAAGCGAAGCCGTTCCAATAGCGGCATGCGCTCATCGCGGGCCAAAGCCAACACCCGCTGAGTAAAGGCCAACAAACTCAGTTCACGATTGAAATACAGGCAAGGGTCATCCAGGTCTGACTCATGCCAGTCGGTCGGTGTTTGTGTGAGCTGACTCACCGCTGGGTGCGTGTTCATCGTCTGGCCAGTTGGACCTGTTCTCGTCGCAATTGAATCACTCTAGCGCTGATCCGAGAGCGCTGGTAGTAGTTTAGGGTCTCATTGTCCAGCACCCGCTCGAGTTGTTCAATGGCCTGATCAATACCGCCTCGAATGTAGTAGCTTTCGGCCTGAGCTTCGGCAGCACGCACGGCATCACCGGCGCGCGCGGCGGCTTGAGCATAGAGCTCGGTCATATTCAAATCGGTGGGATGTTCATGCAAGTGCTGTCTTAGAATGGCCGCGGCCTCAAGGGCTCGTTCTTCGGTCGGGCTGTGCATCAGTGCTTTGGCATACTGCACCGTCACCAGTTGGCTGCCGGCATATTGATGATAAAGCTCGGCCAAAATCTCCAAGCTTTGATCCACCTGCCCACTGGCCAATTGCCAATCGGCTTCTAGCAAACGATACAGCTGGTTGCTGGGGGCGTGATTGAGGAGCGCATCCAATTGTTCACGGGCCAACTCCATTTGCCGTGCCTCAATGGCCGCCATCGCCAAGCCGTAGCGCATCGGCCATTCGGGGCGGTCTTTGGCCTCAAGGCGAAGTGAGAAATATTCGATTGCCTGCTCGGGCCGTTGACTCATCAACACTCGGAGTCTGGCTTGCACATAGTGAAACAGATCATCATCGCGTCGGTCATGGTCTGCAAACTGTTCAGCACGTGCCCGGGCCTCAGCTACACGGTTGGCGGTTAGGGGGTGGGTTCTAAGGTACTCAGGGATCCCCGAGCCACGGGATCGTGACTGAAGATTGAGCCGTTCAAAAAATCGCGTCATGCCATGCGGGTCGTGTCCGGATCGGGCCAACAGGCCAATGCCGACTCGGTCGGCCTCGGCCTCACTTTGGCGGGTGTGGTTGATCTGAAACTGAGTCGATAAGCCCATGCCGGTCATTAAGATGGCACCGGTGGCGTCGCTAGACCCACCGGCCATGCCCGCGGCTAAAGCCAAACCCAAAGTGGCTAACATGGTGGGCATGGAGGTGTTTTGCTGGTTTTCCATGGCGCGCGCCAAATGGTCTTGGGTGATGTGCGCGATCTCATGGGCGACCACGCCAGCGACTTCGGCCTCATCGTGTGCCAATAAGATCAGGCCTGAATGCAATCCAATCACACCGGCTGGTGCGGCGAAGGCATTGATCGAGGGCTCTTTAAGCACAAAGAAATGAAAGTCGGCTTGATTGCGGGTGGAGTAAGAGACCAACCGAAAACTCATGTCCTCGATATAATCAACAATGAAGGGATCTTCAACGAGCATGCGGTTGGCTCGAAAGTAGCGCTCGATGTCGCGCGCGAAGGTTCGCTCTTCTTCAGGCGACAACACCCGCGTGGTGGTGGAGCCCATCTCTGGCAATTGCACCGAATCTTGCGCGATGGCATGGCCGGAAATGATGGAGCTCAGCCAGGTGCCCATCACAACCCAAGCAAACAAAACAACTGCCCGAGACGACGGGACTCGGCTTAGAATGGGACTTAGTTGATTGGCTTTTTGATTCATCTCACTGACTTATGACCACGAAAACCCGCACACGTTGCAAGACGCCGCTTAAGTTCGTGGTGATTCGCGTCCCTAAACGCCACCCCAATTATCTCCATGCCTGTGAGTGTATCGCCCAGAGCGTTAAAAAAGGGTATTCGGTGCAGGTTTTCTTGCATGGGCCGGCAGTTGATCGTGACCTGATGGAAGGTGGGGATCGGCTTTCTTCTTTGGCGGAAGAGGCGGGCGTGGCGGTCCATCTGTGTCAGGCTGCTTGGCAACGCTTGCATCAGACCCAGTCTCTTGCCAGTGATCCACCGTATCCGGTCATGAGTTTGATTGCTACCTGGGATGCGATTGAGCGCGCCGAGGCGGTCTGTATTTTTGGGTTTGGGCAGTGGCCGGCCCATTGGCCGTCGATCACCGTTGGTGAGGTGGACCAACAAACACCCAGAGCCTATGGTGTCATGGTGGCCTACTCACCGTCTGCTGCCGATCGAGACAGCCTGGTGGAATGGGTGCTGGCTGGCGCGACATTGGACTTGGATCTGGTGGTCGCCTTCGCAGGCGAGGGCGCATCAGAAGTGGAGGGTGAGGCAGCGAGGCGCTGGGCACAAATCAGTGATCATGGTTTGGCCGAGGTGATGACTGATGCATCGATCATCAAGGCCCATTCAGCGGAAGATCCACTGGCCAAGGATGGCAGGCACCCCGGGTTAGAGAATAGACACTGGCTGGTGATGTAGGCGAAGGCATGAACAACAAGACAGGCAGCATTGAGACAGACGATCAGACCTTCGTTTTGGATGAAGACGGTCACTTAGCCGACCCTAATACCTGGACGCGGGCCTTTGCTGAGCAATTGGCCTCAACCGATGGGCGCGTATTGAGTGAGGATCAGTGGTGGTTGATTGAGTGGGTCCGCGATTATTGGCGATCTTATGGCAACGCACCGTTGATGCGATCGGTGGTGGTGGCCTACCGAGTACACAAACAAGATCCCAGTTTGGGCAGCGCCTCAATCTATGACTTATTTACAGACAATCCGGTTCGGGAAGCCTGTCGCTTAGGCGGCGTGCCCAAGCCTGACTGGTGCATCTAGTGTGATGGCTCAAAGGATTCGATAAAATGACAGCCTTACTGAAACTTCAATTGAGCGATTTGAGAGGAGTGTCATGACCACGCCAGCCATTGTGATGTACGCCACCCAGTCCTGCCCGTTTTGTGTGGCAGCGAGATCTTTGTTGCAGGCCAAAGGCGTGGATTGGTTGGAGATCTTGATTGACATTGAGCCCGACAAAAAAGCAGAGATGATGGCCAAGTCGGGTCGTCACACGGTGCCACAAATTTTTATTGGCGATACCCACGTCGGCGGGTTTGATGACTTGCAAGCCCTCGATCAATCGGGCGGTTTGGATCCACTGCTGGGTCTTTGAGGGCAGATCGACAGCCAGTCGCTTGTCTTCGCGGGGTATAATGGGCTGTTAACTTTTTCAATACTTCACGTAGTCAGAAAAGCAGAGAGCCACCCGTGACAGACACACAGCAAACCATCACCGTCATTCGAGGCGATGGCATTGGTCCAGAAATCATGGACGCAACGCTATCGGTGCTCGATCATCTAAACAACACCCGATCGTTGGGCTTGGCCTACGACTTCCAACTGGCTGGCTTGGCCGCCATTGATGAGACGGGTGATCTATTGCCCGAGGCCACCATTGAGTCAATCGATCGGAACAAAGTGGCCCTCAAATCACCGCTGACCACGCCGGTGGGTGGCGGCTTTAAGTCGCTGAATGTGGCCCTTCGCAGTCACTTTGATCTATATGCCAACGTGCGTCCGGCGATCAGCTTCAAAGGCTCGCTGTCTCGGTATGAGGGCATTGACCTGATCACCGTTCGCGAAAACACTGAAGGGGCCTATTTGGCCGAAGGGGCCTACACCGCACCCGATGGCTCGCGCGCTGAGTCGAAGATGATCGCCACTCGCAAGGGGTGTGAGCGAATCGTTCGCTATGCTTTTGACTTGGCCAGGCGCTGCGGACGGAAGGAAGTCACGGTGGTGCACAAAGCCAATATTTTGAAAGACGTCACGGGCTTATTTTTAAAAGTCGCCCATGAGGTGGCCGCCGAGTATCCTGAAATCGAGTGTCAAGACATGATTGTCGACAACACCGCCATGCAGTTGGTGATGCGTCCTGAGCAGTTTGATGTGATTGTGACCACCAATTTGTTTGGTGACATCATTTCGGATTTGTGCGCCGGTTTGGTGGGTGGGCTGGGTTTGGCGCCTGGGGCCAACATTGGTCAACACCACGCCATGTTTGAGGCCGTGCATGGTTCCGCCCCTGATATCGCAGGCCAAGGCATTGCCAACCCTTGCGCCTTACTGTTGGCCTCTGCGCAAATGCTGGAGCATTTAGACCACCACTCAGTGGCGGCCGATTTGCGTGCGGCAATCGCATCGGCGGTGGCCGCTGCTGACCGCACCACCCCAGATTTGGGTGGGAGCGGGCGGACCGATACCTTTGCTCAAGCCATTATTGAGCGCCTCGATTAGCGTCTGAGCCTTGAAATCAGGCGTTGTTGCAAAAAAGCAACAGTGCATGAAAGTTTGGTTAAAAATGGCGCAAAACCGTTGTATTTTTGCCTACAAACTCGCTACACTAGGCCCATGATGAGCCTATGGCCAAAAGCGAGTCGACCGATCCTGAGCCTATCTTGTGCTCTGGCATGGCTTTTTGTGGGCGCGGTCCAGGCCAATGAGCCTCGGTCTAGCTTTGAGCTCGGCCCGTGGGAAGCCTACCTGACCAACAAGATCACTCCCTCACTGCACCACATCAACCGCCCTGAGCTTGAGCCCATTTCGTGGTTGAAGGTGGATCAAACCTTAATCGCGCCACCGTTTGCACAAACTTGGATGGGTCCTCAAGCGAAGGTCAGTGATCGTGTTCGCCTGGCTTGGGTTGAGCCCACTTGGGGTCGTGATGGCAGACCAGGCCCCACGTTGTTGAGTGCTGATAGAGCGCGCATTGAACAATCTTTGATCATGCCGGGTCTCACCACCCAAGTCGGGCAACAAAACGCGATTACGGTATCGGCCGTGTTGGCTGCTCAGCGCTTT
>CAJXNU010000089.1 GCA_913057255.1 uncultured Wenzhouxiangella sp. | reverse complement strand
TATGACGAAGTGGAGGAGTGGATGGCCCAGTTTGCAGAACCCGGGGCACGTTAATCCCCGGGTTTTGCTCAAGTACAACTTAGTCAGCGTATTTAACGGTACAACCATATGGCCGCGTGATGGGCTCAGCAATGGGCTCGCCCGCGGCCATTTGATTAAGTGCCTCAACAACATACTGTGTCGCCTCTGGAATGTCGTTGGGATCAGCGCTTGGATTTGAATCAATGCCCCCCATGTAAACCAGGGTCGATGTGTCATCAATGATATACATGTGTGGTGTGACACGGGCATCATAAGCTCGCCCCATGGTGCCGTCTTCATCCAATACCACGGCCGCAGGTTCAGCATTTCTAGATACCGTCAACTCATCTGCTTGTTCGGCAGAGACATGGCCTTGGGTGCCGGGGCTTGAAGAGATGACCGTGAGCCAAACCACATCATGTTCATCTCGCGCCATTCGCTGTTGGTCTTGCATGTTGCCAGCCCCGTAGTGTTTTCTCACAAACGGGCAGTCGTGATTGGTCCACTCCAACACCACCACTTGGCCTTCAAAGTCAGACAGCTGATGGGTGTTTCCTTTAGTATCGACCACCTCAAAATCGGGTGCTTTTTCGCCAATGACCGGGGCGGCTATGGCGCTGAGTGAAAGTGCCATCGTCAGCCCAAGGGCGGAGGCAATTAAAACAGCGTTTCTTAACAACATGGTTTTCTCCTTGGCTTTTCTAATGAGTTTTTCAATTCATCCCATTCAATCAACCACTACAAACCCTCCAATGCAGAAATGACTCCATTGGGGGTCAACACCTGAGGCAAGACACGTGGCTCACTCCCATCTTTGGGATAGACCACATATAACGGCACGCCATTGCGACCAAACATTTCAAGATAGGCCGTAATGGCTGGGTCTCGCCGAGTCCAATCACCTTTAAGATAAACGATGTTGTGTTCAGACAAGGTGTTGGCGAATTCATCACCGCTGAGCGCAATGCGTTCATTGACCAAACAGGTCACGCACCAATCAGCGGTCATGTTGACAAAAACACCTTGTGTTGGGTCGGCACGAACTGCCTCGAGTCGCTCCATGGAGAAAGGCTCTGATAAACCATCAGCGACAACCTCGGTCGGTTCGCTCCGGCTGGCAGCGGCTAGTGCGGCCAAACAGGCGATCAGCCCCAATGCAATGAGGGTGTGGCGGATACCGCTGAGTGAGGGGTGTCGTTCGGGAAGTCGAGAGAGCCAAAGCACACAAGCAAGGATGACTAAGCCTGCCAAAATGTAGGCGACCGCCATGGGGTCCGTTTGGCGGGCCAACACCCAAATGAGCCAAACGACCGCTAAATAGAGTGGAAAGGCCATGGCTTGTTTGAACGTCTCCATCCACGGGCCAGGCTTTGGCAAGGCGCGAGCAAAGGCCGGAATGAACCCCAAGATTAAAAGGGGTAGAGCCAGCCCAAACCCAAGGGCTAAAAAGACGCCCATGGCCATCGGCCAAGGCAAAAAGACCGCCACACCTAAAGCCGTGCCCATCATTGGTGCGGTGCAAGGGCTTGCCACAACGGTGGCCAATACGCCCGTCATAAACGAGCCTTTAAGACCCGATGATTGGGTCATTGATTGGCCCAGACCGGCGATCCCGCCACCGATCTCAAACACCCCGGATAGGGATAGGCCCAGTGCAAATAAAACATAAATCAGCACACCCACCACCCACGGGGTTTGGAGCTGAAAGCCCCAGCCCACTGCCTCTCCAGCAGCACGCAAGACCAACAAGATGCCAGCCAACACCGCAAACGATAAAAGCACACCTGCGGTGTAGGACACGGCATGGGTTTTGTGCTGATCATTTGGGGTTTGGACCAGATGCAAGGCCTTAATCGATAACACCGGAAAAACACACGGCATTAGATTGAGAAGCACACCCCCAACGAGCGCCAGCACCAACACCCAAGCGTAGGGCAGATCTGTGCCAGTCATCTCCGTGCTCACCAAGTCACTTTCGGTGGCGCGCCATTGATGGCTCTCGCCGGTGCTTGGGTCGACCAACACCACAGAGAATGCATCCAATCGCCCATTGAAATAGGGCGATAAGGGCAGCGCCAACTGAATCACATCATCACCCGAGCTCAAGAAAAACGGCTTGGCGTGGTCGACCACATTGGTGGCGGTGATGAATACATGCTCAGCCGATGATGCAAAGCTGTTCGGCAAACCGCTCTGTGGAATCTGGATGCTGAGTTGGCCCGATTCGATTTTGTAGCCAGCGTCGGCGGGCATATCGATCGGATGTCGTGCATCGGCCCAGTCAAACAAATGGGCGGTGGACTCGACGCGCTTGCCGAGAGATGATTCAACGGGCAAGGTCAACGATAAGCTGGCCTCGCCTGGAATGCACTCCACCTCGCACACCAACCAGCGGGTGTCGAGCGTGATCTGAACCTCGGTCCCCACCACCAAATCCTCAGGCCAGCTCACCTCCACCGGCAAGAGATGCTCACCCTCAAAACCATAGTTGACCAAATGTCCGATTTCGATGCGTTTGGGGTAGGGCCACACAATCTCACTGATTTGGCTCCCAGGCGGCAGCGTCCAAGCCATTTCAATCGGAAGACCCGAATCTCCAGGGTTTTCCCAATAAGTATGCCAACCCACCTCAGGCAGCAGACGAAGGCCTAGGCGAGTTTGACTCCCTGGGGCAATGGCGCTGACTTCTGAGACCAGCTCGACTTCGATGTGATCTCGCTGAACGGGATTGGCCCATCCAATCGATGCCATGAGTCCTGCAATGAGAACGATCAATCGGCCGATGGGTGGATTGGACGTGTGCAACATGTAAAACACCTAGCGTTGACAGCGAGGGCAATAAAACGTGGAGCGTTGTCCGATCATAACCCGCTTGATGGTCGCCCCACAGCCGTTGGTCAGGCAAGGTTCACCGTCGCGACCATAGACCGTCAATGATTGCCCGAAATAGCCTGGCGTTCCATCACCCACGGTAAAGTCGCGAAGTGAGGTGCCACCCACTTCGATGGCTTGATTGAGAATTCGGACAATCGCGTGGGCCAGCGCTTCATAACGCGGCTTTGATATGCGATTGGCTGCACGGCCCGGGCGAATACCGGCTGCATAGAGCGCTTCGCTGGCATAGATATTGCCAACGCCCACCACCACCGCGCCGTTCATGACGAACGATTTCACTGGAATGGCGCGTTTTCTCGACTGTTGCCAAAGATAGTCACCATTGAATGCATCCGATAGGGGCTCAGGTCCAAGACGGGCAATCATCGGGTGTGTGTCAGGAGATTCGCTGTGCCATAGCAAGGCACCGAAGCGGCGGGGGTCGGTGAAGCGAATGGTGTGACCACCTTTGATGATGAGATCCACATGATCGTGCTTGCCAGGTGCCGGTGGGTCCACCCATCCTCGAAAAGAACCCGACATGCCCAAATGCCAAAGCATGTGAGCCTCATCTAAATCCCAAACCAACCATTTACCGCGGCGCCAAAGCCCTCGAATGGGTTGGTTTTTTAAAGTTTGGATGGTTGTTGGAATGGGCCAGCGGAGTTGGGGTTGCCTCACCACCATAGACTCAATCACCCGCCCTTCGACCAAGGGCGACAATCCGCGTCGTGTGGTTTCAACCTCAGGTAGCTCTGGCATGGTTTGGCCATGATACGCTGAAATCAAACCAATCAGAGTCAACGGGGGCGCGTATGCCATTTCGATTTTTTAGACGAGTGCCTTTGGGGAAAGGCCTGACCATGAACATCTCAAAAACGGGCGCGTCATTTTCAGCCGGCCCGCGTGGGGGTGCGGTGACACTCGGTACAACAGGCGCTCGTGGCACCATGAGCCTGCCAGGCACTGGGCTGTTTTATACCGTTGATAAGAAAAACATCTGGAGTCGGTCCAAACGAGGCCGTTCAAAATCCTCGGCAGCGTCAGGCGGGGCTGACAGAGAAGTGCCGGTAGGCAGTCCGCTGGAGCTGGGGTTTTTTGAGAAGTTTTTCATACCCAAAGAAGAGCGCATCGTTGTCGATGGTTTTAAAGCGCTGGTGTTAGGCGATCACGAAGCGGCCTTGAGCGCGTTTGAACAAGCCCCCAACAGTGCCGATGCGCGATGGATCGCTGGGATGATGCGCCTAAAAAATCGCGAGCATAGCCAGGCCGAGGCGCATTTAAATTACGCGCTCAACCACGAGGAAGACCTCGGTAGTTTGGTCTCTAAGTATCAGGTGGATGTGATTCTCAAACTGCCCATCACGCCCGAAGTCACTGCCCTAGCTCAGCCCAGACGCCGTGGCACATTGTTGGCGCTGACCGAGAGCTATCAAGACCGAGGGGCGCTGGATAAAGCCAAACACTGTCTCGAGACTTTGATTAAAGAATTGCCTGACGATCCGGTGGTGCAATTGTCGCTGGCCGAGCTGTTGCTGACCATGGAAGACCCGGTGAGTGAAGCCACCGCCAAAGAGATTGTGTCCATGGTGGGTGATATCGAAAACGAATCAGATATCCACGCCGCCTTGCTGCTTTACAAAGCCCAAGCGTTGCACGTGTTGGACTTAAACAAAGCCGCACTCAGCACGCTGACCAAAGCCTACCGGCGAAAGAAAGACCGAGACCCAGAATTGCTTCGCGCGATTCGATATGAGCGGGCATTGATTTATGAGGCCTTGAGCCAGAAGTCTCGTGCACGAGCAGAACTTGAAGAGATTTATGCTGAGGCGCCTGATTTTGAGGATGTCGCCAGCCGGTTGGGTCTATAATTTCGCGCAAATCGCCATCTGGCTTGCGACTTTTTTGCTTTGGCGTCAAACTTATTGGTATGACCCGCGAGACCCCCATGGCTTTGACCATCCATGCGCTGTCCATTGGTGCGCTCAAGGACATTGACTTGATTGTCCAGCCCGGAGAAATCGTTTGTTTATCGGGCGAATCTGGCTCAGGCAAAAGTCGATTCCTTCGAGCGATTGCGGATCTAGAGCCCCATGAGGGTGAGGTGCATCTTGGCAAGACCAACCGCTGTGACTTTCCAGCCCATGAGTGGCGGAAGCGGGTGATGTTGGTCCCGGCAGAAAGCCAGTGGTGGGCGGATGCCGTTAAAGACCACTTTTGCAAACCCATGCCCCAAGCGCTCGCTAGCCTAGGTTTTGGTGAGGGCGCGATGGACTGGTCGGTGGCTAGGCTCTCTAGTGGTGAAAAACAACGCCTGGCTGCCGCTCGGGCACTGTCATGCGGGCCCGAGGCATTGCTCTTGGATGAACCCACTGCCAATTTAGACGATGAAAACACCGAACAGTTTGAGCGCTGGATCAGCGAAGAGATAGCGAGAACTGCCATGCCGGTGATTTGGGTGGCACACGATGAGGCGCAAATGAAGCGCGTGGGTAATCGCCATTTCCGTATCAAGGGCGACCACTTGGAGCCAGTGACATGAATGTCATCGATCTGGCTTGGTGGGAGTTGGCCATTGCTGCATCGATGGTGGTGGCTCTGGCGATCACTTCCACGCTGGCCCGTTTAAATGTGGGCAAGCCCATTTTGATTGCCGCAGCGAGAACGGTGATTCAGTTGAGCCTGATTGGTCTGGTGTTGGAGGCTTTGTTCGCGGTGGGGTCTTTTCATTGGGTGGCGTTGATGGCCACGGTGATGTTGTTGGTGGCCGGTCGCGAGGTGATGGCCCGACAAAAGCACCGTCTGACCGGTGGCTGGGCGTTTGGCATTGGCACGGTGTCGATGTTTATTTCGGGCTTTACCGTCACCATTTTGACTTTGACTGTCGTTATTGGCCCCGACCCTTGGTACACGCCTCAATACGCTATTCCATTGTTGGGGATGCTGTTGGGCAACACCATGACGGGCGTGGCCTTGAGCTTAGACCGTTTGACTGAGGCGGTGTGGCGTCAACGGGCGGTGATTGAGAACCGGCTGATGCTAGGCCAGAGCTGGCAAGATGCGATTGGTGATTTTCGGCGAGAGGCCATGCGCTCTGGGATGATGCCAATGATCAACTCCATGGCCGCGGCGGGCATTGTGAGTTTACCGGGCATGATGACGGGTCAGATTCTGGGTGGAAGCCCGCCCAGCGTCGCGGTGAAATACCAAATCTTGGTGATGTTCACCATCACGGTCGGTTCTGGGTTTGGAGCGATTGTCGCCGTGAGCGCAGGATCTAGGCGTTTGTTTGATGAGCGAGAGCGTTTGCGGATTGATCGACTGAGCTCAGCCAGAGCTTAACGGGCTCACTGCTTAAACCAGGGTTTGATCAACGCCCATGACTGCAGCGGGCCCAACGGGCTCATGATGGCTCGGCGCCACTCACTTTGTCGGTGATCTATGAGAGCCAAGATGGGCCTAAGCGCCTCCAATCGCGCCTCGATGTTTTCCCATTTTGCCCAAAAGGCCGCATCAGAAGCTTCAGTGATGCCCGAGGTTCGAGTTTTTAATAAACGATAGGCATCTTTGACAATGTCGTTGATGTCTTTGGAAGCTTCAAGATCTTGGTCATTGAAGCGCGTGTGACGAAGGCCTGGGTCTAGAAAATCCGCCACAAACTTTTCGATGTGCGCCTCGCTTGCTGTGGCCTCAGGCAAGGCCAGTTCTTGGGCCACTCGAGAGAGTTCTTGGGTGGGCGTATCCATTAGGTCGTCATAATCGACCACCACCCATCGGTGATGAGCGACTCGTCTTAGATACGGCACCAAACTCACCAACCATTCCAAGTCACTGGCGGCTTGCAGGCCACGGCGCGGATCGATTTTGGCGCGCGATCTGGCCACGCTTAAGGGGTGTCTCAATGCCACGACAAAGGCAGGGCGGGTGTGCGTGGCTTCTAAAATGCGGTCCCAAAAGGGCAAGATGCGAAGCGTGCGGCCATATTTAAAGCCCCAAATGGGATGCTGAGAAAAACGCCGTTCGATGACCTCGATTGCTTGGTCTTGGAGTGGTTTGAGTTTGGGGTCATCGAAGGCATCCGTCTCTAACAAACGAACGCTGTCTGCACGCAGGCCTAAGACGCGGCGTGCGGATTTTGAAATAGCCAAGAGATCGGCATCTTCAAAAAAACCTTTGGGGTTTTTCTTCGAGGCTTTTTTAAAATGGTCTCCGAGCTCGACGCCCAAAGCCATCAATGCGCGAGTGATGGTGCTGGTGCCACTGCGCCCAGCACCGATCACAAACACTGCTGTGTTTTTGTCTGTTGTTGACATGCGACTACTCTACCTAAGTTTCCAGTCTCGGGCGAGTACAATGAGCCAATGTCTCGAAGCCGACCTGCCAATCCTTTGTGGAAGCGATTGCAACGCCGTTGGCGCGCTTGGCGGGGTTATGACCAAGTCAAAACCCATGAGGTGGATTGGGTGTGGGAAGGGGGCGTTCGCTACAAGCGCGTGACATTTCAAAGCCGAGCTGAGGCAGATGCGGTGGCGGCTGCCCTGAATGCCATGGCCCCCATTCAGCGGTTCCCCTCACTGGTTCGCGCTGAAGGCTCTGCGATTTGGGTGGATTATCTAGACAAAGACCGTTTCTCTGCGATAGAGTCATCGGCGCTGGGGTCTTTTTTTGTTGAACTCTACGGCCATCAGGCCGCCACTCAAACCTTAGAGCCAGCCACGACCTTGTTGGTAGCCATGGTCAATGACCTTTCGGCCTTAGAACAGGCCTCGCTCTTGAACGCTGCACAGTGCCAGGCCATTGATCAATTTGCCCACAAGCTGGCCCCGGCCATGGTGTCGACGGGCTTTGATTATGTCGATGCGGTGGAAAAAAACTTTCTGGTCTCTGATGGTCGCCTCATGGGCATTGATGTCGAGGCATTGCTTGGCGATCAATGGCTGGGCATGGGCTTGGCCAAAGCCGAGTATCGGGGCCTACTGGATGTTGAGTCAGTGGTTCAATCATTGGGAGATCCATTTGCCCAACAGTATCCGCTGGTGAGGTTGGCATTTTTGGTGAGTTATTTTCAGCAAAAATTAGAACAGGGGAAGCCTGGCCACATCCGGGTGTCTGCCTTGCTGGATTTGATTTAGCGAACCCCAATGACTTTGTGGGTTTGCAGACTAAACCGCCACTTGGGATGCGCTAGACAATAGGCAATGGTTTTTTCGGTGTTGGCTTCGAGCTCAGGACCGTCCATCGGTTGAAGCAAGAAATGCTCAAAGTCCAGTGACTCAAAGGCCTCTGGCTGAGCTTTGATTTGGGGATAGACCAGCTTAAGTTCATGCCCTGAGGTTTGCACCACAGGCGCTGTGGATTTCGGGCTGACACACAACCAATCAATGCCTTCTGGGGCTTTTACGGTGCCGTTGGTTTCCACGGCGATATAAAACCCTTGTTGGTGCAGCGCGTCGATGGCTGATTCGTCGAGTTGAAGCAATGGCTCTCCACCCGTGCACACCACCATGGGTTGGGCCTTGGTGGAGGTCTCGTTGAGGTCTTTTGGCCAATGGCTGGCGACGGCCTCAGCCAAGTCTTGGGCGGTTTTAAATTTTCCGCCACCGGGGCCATCGGTCCCAACAAAGTCTGTATCGCAAAAAGAACAAATGGCCGCGGCGCGATCTTTTTCTAGACCCGACCACAGGTTGCAGCCCGAAAAACGCAGAAACACGGCGGGGCGACCGGCATTCATGCCCTCGCCTTGAAGCGTGTAAAACATCTCTTTGACGCTATAGACCATATCGAGAGCCTGCTTGTACCAGCCATGCGCCCTGGTGAGGTCGGTGCTCAACATCCACGCCTGAGAGCGCCGGCAAACTCTCGGCCATCTGGGCATGAATGTAGCGCGCCAACGTTAAATCATCGGCGTGCTCCAATCCTTGAATCGTATAGAGCGGGTGGTGGTCTAGCGAGTCAAACACCGGTCGAAAAGCGGTTTTGACATCGCCAAAATCATAGACCCAACCCAACACTTGATCGAGGGCGCCGGTGAGGTGCAGTCGAACATTGAAGGTGTGGCCATGAATGCGCCGTCTTGGATCATCGGCGTTGGCATGCGCCAACTGAACGGCGGCATCAAGGGTTTGTTGTTTCCAGATCCTCATGTCTTGGCCATCAAACACGCAGCCTGCTGATGGGGTTTCATTGACACCGATGCTGATCAAGGAATCGAGCCCTGAGAGACGCTGCCATAAC
>CAJXNU010000088.1 GCA_913057255.1 uncultured Wenzhouxiangella sp. | reverse complement strand
GACATCATCAAAGCACGCGCTTCGAGCTGTGCTTCCAAACTCAATGGCACGTGGACGGCCATTTGGTCACCGTCGAAGTCAGCATTGAAGGCGGTACAAACCAATGGGTGGAGCTGAATGGCCTTACCCTCAATCAATACGGGCTCAAACGCCTGAATACCCAAGCGGTGCAAGGTCGGTGCACGGTTCAGCAAGACAGGGTGCTCGCGGATCACCTCTTCTAAGATGTCCCACACCTCACCTTCTTCCCGCTCTACCAGTTTCTTGGCCGCTTTGATTGTCATGGCCAAGCCACGGCGCTGCAGTTTGGAGAAGATAAATGGCTTAAAGAGCTCGAGGGCCATTTTCTTCGGAATACCGCACTCATGCAGACGCAAAGTGGGACCCACAACGATGACTGACCGGCCTGAGTAGTCCACGCGCTTGCCGAGCAAGTTTTGGCGGAAGCGACCTTGCTTGCCTTTGATCATATCGGCCAAAGACTTCAGCGGACGCTTGTTCGTGCCCGTGATGGCACGGCCGCGGCGGCCGTTGTCTAGTAGCGCATCGACAGACTCTTGAAGCATCCGTTTTTCGTTGCGAACGATGATATCGGGTGCGTTGAGATCCAACAGACGACGCAATCGGTTGTTGCGGTTAATGACTCGACGATACAAATCGTTCAAGTCCGATGTGGCAAAGCGACCACCATCCAGTGGCACCAATGGACGCAAATCCGGCGGCAATACGGGCAAAATGGTCAGGATCATGTATTCCGGACGGTTGCCAGACTCTAAAAATGCCTCCATCAGCTTGATGCGTTTGGTGAGCCGCTTAATTTTTGTCTCTGAGTTGGTCGCCTCGATTTCTTCACGAAGATTGACCAATTCCGCTGCGATGTCGATGTTTTTCAGAAGCTCTAAGATGGCCTCAGCGCCCATGCGCGCATCAAACTCATCGCCGTACTCTTCAACCGCCTGATGGAACTGCTCATCGGTCAAGAGCTGACCACGCTCCAGCGGAGTCAAGCCAGGCTCAAGCACCATGTATGACTCGAAGTACAAAATGCGCTCGATGTCTCTTAAGGTCATGTCCAACAACAAACCAATGCGAGACGGCAATGACTTCAAGAACCAAATGTGTGCAACCGGACTGGCCAGCTCGATGTGGCCCATGCGCTCTCGACGCACCTTGGTCACAGTGACCTCAGTACCGCATTTCTCACACTTCACACCACGGTGCTTCATGCGCTTGTATTTGCCACACAAGCACTCATAGTCTTTGATCGGACCAAAAATGGCGGCACAGAATAAGCCCTCACGCTCGGGCTTGAACGTCCGGTAGTTAATTGTCTCAGGCTTCTTGACCTCGCCAAAAGACCACGACTTGATCAGCTCGGGCGGAGCAAGGCCAATACGAATGGCGTCGAAGTCACGGGTTTGGCTTTGACGCTTGTATAAGTTAAATAAATCGCGCACGGGTACTGCCTCCTCCTGAGATCAGGATTCTTTAAGTTCGATGTTGATGCCGAGTGAACGGATTTCTTTGACCAAGACGTTAAACGACTCGGGCATTCCCGCCACCATCTGATTGTTGCCATCAACGATGCTCTTATACATCTGGTTACGGCCTTGTACGTCATCGGATTTCACGGTCAGCATCTCTTGCAAGGTGTATGCCGCGCCGTAGGCCTCAAGTGCCCAAACCTCCATCTCACCAAAGCGCTGGCCTCCGAACTGAGCCTTACCGCCCAACGGCTGCTGAGTCACCAAGCTGTATGGACCGGTTGAACGGGCATGCATCTTGTCGTCTACCAAGTGGTTGAGCTTCAACATGTACATGTAGCCCACGGTGACTGGGCGATCAAACGGATCACCTGTCCGGCCGTCATAGAGAATGGTCTGACCAGACTCAGGCAAATCGGCCATCTTCAAGAGCTTCTTAATCTCATGCTCACTGGCGCCGTCAAAGACGGGGGTCGCCATTGGCACGCCACCGCAGAGATTTTTGGCCATCTCATCAATTTCTTCATCGGTGAATCCATTGATTTTGACTCGGTCTTTCTGATCCGAGTTGTAGACCTCACCCAAGAACTTTCTGATTTTGGCGGTTTTCTCTTCAGCTTCACACATGGCTTGGATTTTCTTACCCAAACCACGCGCAGCCCAGCCCAGGTGCGTCTCTAAGATTTGACCCACGTTCATTCGAGACGGCACGCCCAGCGGGTTTAGAACCACATCCACCGGTGTCCCATCTTCGGAAAATGGCATATCCTCGGTTGGGACGATCATGGAGACAACACCCTTGTTACCATGGCGGCCGGCCATCTTGTCACCGGGTTGCATGCGGCGTTTAACAGCCATGTAGACCTTAACCATCTTCAAAACGCCAGGGGCAAGATCATCACCACGGGTGATTTTCTCTTTCTTCTCCGCGAAGCGCTTGTCAAAGAGCTTGCGCTGCTTCTCGATTTGTTTTGCGGAACGCTCCAGCAAGTCCTGCGCGCTTTCATTGCGCATCACCAGCTTGAACCAGTCATCCCGCTTCAGGTTATCAAGGTAGGACTTGGTGACCTTGTCGCCTTTTTTGATGCCGGCAGGACCCTTGTCAGCCACTTTGCCAGCCAATACAGACTCTAGGCGAGCGAAGATGGCATCTTCCATAATGCGAAGTTGATCATCGAGATCTTTGCGCACCCGGCGAATCTCATCGCGTTCGATCGAGACCGCACGAGAGTCTTTCTCAACACCTTCTCGGGTAAAGACTTGAACATCAATAACGGTTCCATCCATCCCAGATGGCACGCGCAGTGACGTGTCTTTGACATCCGATGCTTTTTCACCAAAGATCGCCCGCAGGAGTTTCTCTTCTGGGGTGAGCTGAGCTTCACCTTTCGGGGTGACTTTGCCCACCAAAATATCGCCTGCTTTCACTTCAGCGCCAATGTAGACAATGCCCGCCTCATCGAGTTTGTTGAGCGTTGACTCACCCACATTCGGGATATCAGCCGAGATCTCTTCTGATCCCAACTTGGTATCCCGCGCAACACAGGTCAATTCCTCAATATGAATCGAGGTGAAGCGATCTTCTTGAACAACACGCTCTGAGATGAGGATGGAGTCTTCAAAGTTGTAACCATTCCAGGGCATGAAGGCGACCAACATGTTTTGGCCAAGTGCCAGCTCACCCAAGTCGGTCGACGGACCATCGGCCAAGACATCTTTTTTGGCAACAATGTCGCCCACCTTAACCAGCGGACGCTGGTTCATGCAGGTGTTTTGGTTCGAACGCTGGTATTTCACCAAGTTATAAATATCGACACCTGGGTCATCTTGGCCCACCTCGTCGTCGTTCGCGCGAACCACAATGCGGCCCGCATCGACTTGGTCAACAACGCCACCACGAAGAGCCACGGTCGTCACACCTGAATCGGTGGCCACCACGCGCTCCATGCCGGTACCGACGAGCGGCTTGTCCACCCGCAGGGTTGGCACCGCCTGACGTTGCATGTTTGAACCCATCAAGGCACGGTTGGCATCATCGTGCTCTAAGAATGGGACCAGCGATGCCGCGACAGAGACGATCTGACGTGGAGACACGTCCATATATTGGACTTCACTGCTCTCTTTGAGCATGAACTCGCCTTGGTAGCGGCAAGTGATGAGCTTGTCTTTGAAGCGCCCATTTTTATCGAGGTCGGCATTGGCCTGCGCAATGGCGTAATCGCCCTCTTCGATGGCCGACAAGAATTCTACTTCATCGGTCACCTTGCCCTTGACCACCCTGCGGTAAGCCGTTTCCAAGAAACCATACTCATTGGTTCTGGAATAACAGGCCAGCGAGTTGATCAGCCCAATGTTGGGCCCCTCAGGCGTCTCAATCGGACACAAGCGACCATAGTGGGTGGGGTGCACATCACGCACCTCAAATCCTGCACGCTCCCGGGTCAGGCCACCGGGGCCCAATGCGGAGACGCGACGTTTGTGGGTCACCTCAGACAGTGGATTGTTTTGATCCATGAACTGAGACAATTGGGAAGAGCCAAAGAATTCTTTCACGGCTGCAGCCACTGGCTTGGCATTGATCAGATCTTGTGGCGAGAGCTCATCGGCTTCGGCCATGCTCAACCGCTCACGGACCGCGCGCTCAACACGCACTAAGCCAATGCGGAAGACATTTTCTGCCATTTCACCGACTGAACGGACGCGGCGGTTACCCAAGTGGTCAATATCATCCACCGTGCCGTGGCCATTTCGGATGTCAATGAGCACTTTCAACACAGACAAAATATCGTCTTGATCAAGAATCCCTGAGCCTTCAATCTCTTTGCGCCCTACTCGGCGATTGAATTTCATTCGGCCCACGGGCGACAAGTCGTAGCGCTCGGGCGTAAAGAACAAGTTCTTAAACAGGTTTTGAGCCGCCTCTTTGGTGGGTGGCTCGCCTGGGCGCATCATCTTATAAATTTCCCACAAGGCTTCGAGCTCATTGCTGGTGGGGTCAATGCGAAGCGTGTTGGAAATGTATGGGCCTTGGTCTAGGTCATTGACGTAGAGCACATCGAACTGCTTGACTTTGGCCTCTTTTAGAGCACCGAGCAATTCTTCTGTGATCTCTGCGTTGGCTGGCGCGATCAGCTCGCCAGTTTTTGTATCAACGATGTTGTGAGCGATGATCTTGCCAATGAGATATTCACTTGGCACATCCAGAGTTTTGACATTGGCATCCGCAATCAACTTGACGTGACGTGCGGTAATGCGCTTGTCTTTAGCAACGATCACTTTACCTTTTTTGTCTTTGATATCCAGTAGTGCGGTTTCACCACGCAAACGCTCTGGTACCAAATCAATCCGGACGTCATCGCCACGGAGAGTGATTTTGGTTTTTTCAAAGAAGTAGTCAAGGATTTGCTCTTCTTCCATGCCCAAGGCACGCAACAAGATCGTGACCGGCAGTTTGCGGCGACGGTCGATGCGGGTGAAAATGCCATCTTTGGGATCAAACTCAAAATCCAGCCACGAGCCACGGTAAGGAATCACTCGAGCCGAGAAAAGCAGTTTGCCAGAGGAGTGGGTTTTGCCTCTGTCATGGTCAAAAAACACGCCCGGTGAGCGGTGCATCTGATTGACAATCACACGCTCCGTGCCATTGACAACAAAAGTACCGGTATCGGTCATGAGCGGAAGATCGCCCATGTAGACGTCTTGCTCACGGACTTCTTTGATTTTTTTGTTCTTGGCAGGGCTGTCTTTGTCGTAAATCACTAGGCGCACAGTGACACGCAGTGGTGCACCGTAGCTCATGCCCCGAAGCTTACATTCGGTGACGTCAAACTCAGGCTCGCCCAGCTGATAGTTCACATACTCAAGGGCGGCATTGCCTGAATAACTGACAATCGGGAACACGGACGACAAGGCACCGTGCAAGCCCACGGGCTCTCTCTGGTCTTCCGCCTTGTCCTGCTGCAAGAACTGTTTATAAGAATCAATTTGGGTTGAAAGCAAGAAAGGGACTTCCAGCACTTCCGCGTGGCTGCCAAAATCCTTTCGAATACGCTTCTTTTCCGTGAAGGAGTAACTCATGAGCGTCGTACCCACCTGATGTTGCAATTCGGCCAGGTTTTCATCAATCTCACTGTTGTGGGGACCCGGAACACACCCACACAGTGTTGTGCTTCTGTGACAACGGGCTCAAGCCAAGCGAGAAAACCCGCTTGGCTTGAACCGCCATTGCTCACAGTTGTCAGAATGCTTACTTGACCTCGACGGTCGCGCCAGCTTCTTCCAATTGCTTCTTAATGTCATCCAGGTCGTCTTTCGACACGCCTTCTTTGATTGGTGCTGGTGCACCTTCAACCAAGTCTTTGGCTTCTTTCAGACCCAGACCAGTGACACCGCGAACGGCTTTAATTACCGCTACTTTGTTATCACCGAAGCCTGCCAGAATGACATCAAACTCTGTCTTTTCTTCGCCGGCAGCGGCATCACCACCACCTGCAGCAGGACCAGCTGCCACGGCAACAGGTGCTGCGGCAGTCACGCCAAATTTTTCTTCCATTGCTTCGATGAGCTCGACAACGTCCATCACGCTCATGTCAGCAATCGTATTCAGAATGTCTTCTTTTGAAACGGCCATTGTTTGTTTACTCCAAATTAAATAAAAAGGTTAATTGGCAGCTTGCTTGCTATCGCGTACCGCGGCAAAGGTCCGAACCATCTTGGTGTGCGGAGCGGCGAGCGTACGAACAAACTTCTCGATGGGCGCTTTCATGGTGCCCATGAGCATGCTCAGTGCCTGGTCTTTGGTCGGCAGACTGGCCAAACGTTCCAGCTCATTGACGTCATACAAGTTGGCATTAAACGCCACCAACTTCGCAATCAACTGGTCGTTGTCTTTGGCATAGTCTTTGATCAGCCGCGCAGCTGCACCCGGATCTTCAACCGAGAATGCAAACAGCAGCGGGCCAACCAAGCCCTCAGACAGACATTCAAAGTCCGTACCCTCAACGGCTCGACGCACCAAGGTGTTCTTTGCGACTTTGAGATAAACGCCACCTGCACGCGCTTTGGCACGCAGATCCGTCATTTGCTCAACTGTCAAACCTCGATACTCGGCAGCAATAGCAGAGTGAGCGGTTTGTGCAACTGCACTGACTTCCGCCACGACCGCCTTTTTTTGCTCAAGTGTGAGCGCCATTGGCTACCTCCGTTAAGTTTTCAAACACCAGACCAGCCAACTGCTCTGATCTGGACTCTTTTGGTTTGGCCGCTAGGGCTTCACCATCTGCGCGGGCGGTTTTAAAAACCTTTATCAGATCACTGACCCACGGTCTTGGACGGGACTGCTGAGTTTTGAGGCTCAGCAATATCGCCCCGCAACACTGACTACAAAGACAAAGTGCCGGTATCAATCGTGATACCAGGACCCATGGTTGTAGACAGCGCAACTTTCTTTAAGTACTGACCCTTGGCTGATGCCGGCTTGGCTTTAATCAGCTCTTGGATCAGCGCATTCAAATTGCTCTTCAATGCATCCGCATCAAAATTGGCTTTACCAATGGTGGAGTGAATGATGCCGGCCTTATCTGTCCGATACTGAACCTGACCTGCCTTGGCATTTTTCACCGCTGTTTCCACATCGGTGGTGACTGTGCCCACCTTTGGATTGGGCATTAAGCCACGTGGGCCCAAAACGGTACCTAACCGACCCACCACGCGCATGGCATCGGGTGTGGCGATGCAGACATCAAAATCGATCTCACCACCCTTGATGGTGTCTGCCAGATCTTCAAAACCCACAATGTCGGCACCGGCTGCTTTGGCCTTCTCAGCGTTTTCACCTTGAGCGAAAACCGCCACGCGCGCGCTTTTGCCCGTGCCATTCGGCAACACAATCGCGCCACGAACGGCTTGGTCTGATTTTCTTGCATCGACGCCTAAGCGAATGGCGACATCAACCGACTCGGTGAATTTAAGTTTGCTTGCTGATTGCAACAGTTGCAAAGCCTCATCCACTGGGTAGGCTTTGGTTGCATCAATGCTTTCGCGGATCGCCCGCATGCGTTTGCTTTTGGCTGCCATTATTCAACACCCTCCACATTCAAACCCATGCTTCTGGCACTGCCCGCAATGGTGCGAACCGCCGCGTCCATATCTGCAGCTGTCAGGTCGGGCTCTTTGGTTTTTGCAATTTCTTCGAGCTGAGCACGGGTGACCGTACCCACTTTGTTGGTATTGGGCTCACCACTGCCTTTCGGAATTTTTGCCGCTTTCTTCAACAACACAGACGCTGGCGGCGTTTTGGTGATGAAAGTAAAGCTTCTGTCGTTGTAGACAGTAATCACCACAGGCAAAGGCATACCCTGCTCAACCGAGCTGGTTTGAGCGTTGAACGCCTTACAAAATTCCATGATATTGACACCATGCTGACCCAACGCAGGCCCAACAGGTGGGCTTGGGTTGGCCTGACCGGCAGGCACTTGCAGCTTGATGTATGCGCTGATCTTCTTAGCCATTGTTTACCTCTCCTCGGGTTCAAACGCTGGGCCATCAAAGCCTCAGCTCCCCGTCTTGTTGTGTTTCAGTACTACAGCTTTTCTACTTGCTGGAAATCCAGCTCAACCGGCGTGGAGCGCCCGAAAATAGACACCGCCACACGCAAACGGCTTTTCTCGTAGTTGATCTCTTCAACCACACCGCTAAAGTCATTAAAGGGCCCATCAATGACCCGCACCACCTCGCCAGGCTCAAACAACACCTTGGGTCTTGGCTTATCGACACCTTCTGCCACGCGCTGCAGGATGTTGTCTGCTTCGCGTTGCGAGATCGGTGCAGGCTGGTCTTGACGACCACCGATGAAGCCCAAAACTTTGGGTACGTTTTTCACCAAATGCCAGCTGGCATCATTCATTTCCATCTGTACCAAGACATAGCCAGGGAAGAACTTCCTTTCACTGCGCCGCTTGACACCTTTTTTCATTTCAACCACTTCTTCTGTGGGCACTAAGATCTCACCAAAAAGATCTTCCATACCTGCCCGTCGAATGTGGTCCTCTAGAGAATTCTTGACTTGTTTTTCAAAGCCGGAATACGCATGGACGACGTACCATTTCTTAGACATCAACTGCCTCCCGCCGCGCCAATGAGCCTTCGAATCAACCAACCAAATACGCTGTCCATGATGAACAACAAAATGGCCGTAATGATGGTGATAACAATGACAATCAACGTGGTCTGAAACGTCTCTTGTCGCGTTGGCCAAACCACTTTCCGTCGCTGCTCATCGGCTTCTCGTACGAAACCGAACATGTTTCTGCCACGCTGGGTTTGCAGAATGACCACACTGGCGATGACGACCGCGACGACCAAGCCGACCGCACGGATCAGGGTCATGACTTCATCTGCGTAATAGAAGAACCCTGCGATGCCGGCGCCTAAAATGGCCAAACTCACAACCAGCAGCAAGTTGTCACGCGGTGATGCTTTCTCAACGGCCATAATGTTTTTATCTACTCTCGCTATACCTGAGCGCTTTCAGTGGCAGGCGAGGAGGGACTCGAACCCCCAACCTGCGGTTTTGGAGACCGCTGCTCTGCCAGTTGAGCTACTCGCCTGTAAAAGTTTCAGGGCACAGGGACGGGGGAAGAGGCTGATAAACGGCTGCCAGCCCCCGGGCCCGCGTCCCCGGTCCCG
>CAJXNU010000087.1 GCA_913057255.1 uncultured Wenzhouxiangella sp. | reverse complement strand
TGGTGGGCATGGACTATCAGTCTTTTGATGTCTCACCTGTGATTGAAGAGTTTCGTCTCGGTGTCTATTGGCAACAAATCCGTCGTGAATTTGACCGCACGTCACCCGAGGCATTTTTTGCACCACCGCCGCCTCGGATTGAGTCGGTCCGCGTGCTCACTGATGATGAAATCAACACCTATGAGATCAACCCACAAGTGCGCCTCAACCTAGGGGATCACAGCGTGACTGTTGGCGCTGACATCGGTTACGACACATCAGTGGGCCCAGAGATCGAGACACGCACACAGCTCTGGCCATTTGGTCCGCCATCGTCGTTTTTGAATCCCGGACCCACAGCAAGAACTCGTGTGGATGCCGAGCAAACTCGGGTGGGCGCCTACATTCAAGACAACTGGGACATTGCACCTCGGTTTGAGTTGATCACAGGCTTCCGTCTGGATCATTTCTCAACCGATGATGAGATCAGCCAGACCTCAAAATCTGACACAGGCTATAGCGGTAACGTGGCCGTGGTCTACGAGCGAAGCGCTGACAACAACTGGTATGTCAATTTAGGCTCAGGGTTTAGAGCCCCCGATCTGGCTGAGCGCTATCAGCGGTCTGCGGTCGTGGTGGTGCAACCCATTGAAGTGATCGGCAATCCTGATTTGGATTCCGAGCGGTCCTTGTCAATCGACATCGGCAGCAAGTGGGAAGGTGATAACTTCCGTGCCGAGGCCGCGGTGTTCTACAACGAGATTCGAGATTACATCACCACGCGCGTGATCCGGCCTAGACCCACCATTGAGCAGCCTCAAAACGTGGGCACGGTTGGCATGTATGGTTGGGAAGTCAGCGGCGCATGGCGCCATGACAACTGGGAGCTGTTCGCCAATGGCTCAAGAACTTATGCACCGTCGCATGAAGACGTCATCCGTGTGGATGGTGGCCGGTTCAACTATGGGGTGGCTTATCGCATGGCAGGCCCTGGTGAAAGCGATATCCGCTTCGAGGCCTTAGGCAGGACGGTGCTGTCTAGTCGTGACGAGACACTGATTGGCAGTGGCAATACCGCATCGGACATCACTGACTATCCAGGCTTCACCACGTTCGAGCTACGTGGCCGAGTGGACATTCCGTTGAACAATGAACGCAAGCTTCGCTTGGTGGCGGGGGTGAGAAACTTGACCGATAAAGTCTATCGTGAGCCATTCTTTGATCAAGTCCAGCCTGAGAGAAGCATCTACGGCTCAGCGATGTTTATGTTTTAACGAATCGATGCCTTGCTCGCTGACCAGGTGTCAGCGGGTGGGGTTGTTTTTTGGGGCTGCATTCAATCACGCAGTCTGATCACCACGCTTAATCAAAAAAAGTCTTTTTAATACTGGTCGCCTTGCGCGGCCAGTACTTCTTTGTGGGTGGCTCGTCTGGAATGGACGCGAATCAACCAGGGCAACAAACCCAACACGCAAAGAATTTCCAGAGAGCCCACTAGGATAAAGATGCCTGGGTAGACCGGCAGGCCTAAGCTTTTAATCAAAGCCATGCCACCCACACCCAACATGGGCCCAAGCATAAAGCCCAATGATCCAGCCAAATGGAAGCCTCCCATGGCAGTGGCCTGCTGGTCTTTGCCCGCCAGCTGGCTGGTGAGAATGATGGATGGGGCGAGCATTAGAGCAGCGACCAAACCACCAAAGGCCATGATCATCAAGATTTGATCGGCGCCACCGAGGCCCAGTGCGATCAGATACACCCCATATAGGACGCTGCCCACCGACATCAGGGCGATGGGACTCACGCGCTCGCACAGCAAGCCGGCAGGGTAGGTGAGTGCGCCAAAGGGCAGCAAGAAAGTGGCCATGGCGATGCCAATTTGAGCCGGACTCAAATCCAACACGGTCGCAAAATACAAAGACACGGTGGAAATGATGAAGCCCACGGTGAGGCGATCCACGAAGGTAAATACATAGGGAATGGCCAGCGCATGCTGTTTGGCGATCAGTTTCAGCATCACCGGTAAGCGCTGGGCTGCTGAGCGAATGGGCGCGTCTTTTAAGACCATCATGGCGGCGAGCGCCAAGGCAAAGATCAGGCTGCCGCCATATAAGAATAGGTTGGTCGCGTGCTCTGGCGGTATTCGGCCGCCCAAGACAGAGCCGGTGGCCACGCCTAAGCTCATCGATGCGCCCACCAAGCCCAGCGAGCGGCCTTTCTTTTGGTCCGGTGCGACATCGGCGACCAAGGTCATGGCCAACACCAGCACCACCATGTGTGCGCCACCTTCCATAAAGCGGAGCCCGAGCTGTGCTGGATAGGGCAGGGGCAAGTACATCAAAAAGAGCATCAAAGAAAAGACAAACAAGCTCGGCACAATCAGTGCTTTTCTCTTGCCCAGCCGGTCCGACCAAAGCCCCGCGGTGATCGCCATGACCAAAGAGCCTGCCATGTTGGCCGACATAAATAAGTGACGGTCTAAGTCATTGCTGCCGGGAAAACGGCCTTCGGTGAGCTCGTATAACAACGGCACCACCGCTGTCACGGGCAGCATGATTAAGAAAACGCCAAGAGCGATGGGCCAAATGCGGGTCATAGTCTTCTATGGTATCGCTTTTGTGTCCATTCCAAGTCTTTATGGGACCAAATTCCTCCGGTTTTGATCGCGAAAGCTTTAAGCTAAACCCATGAGTCGTCAGTTTTCAGCCCAAGTGGCCTCGGGCCCACAGCGCATCGTGTGTTTGAGCACCGAAACGGTCGATACGCTGTATCGGCTCGGACAACAAGACCGAGTCGTGGGCATCTCAGGATTTACGGTCCATCCGCCCGAGGCGCGCAAAGAAAAACCCAAGATCAGCGCCTACACCACCGCCAAAATCGATCAAATTTTGGATTTAAAACCCGATCTGGTGCTGGGATTTTCAGACCTTCAAGCAGATTTAGCGGCAGAGCTTGCCCGCTTAAGCGTTGAGGTGCATGTCTTCAATCAAAGAACGATTGCTGGAATTTTTGAGGCCATTGCCACCTTGGGCCGCTTGGTCAATGCGCCAGCTGAGACCAACGCGTTGATTGCTGATTTGGAAAAACACATGGATGAAGTGGCCAAGGCGGTGATCCCAGGCCACAAGCCCAGGGTGTATTTTGAAGAGTGGGATGATCCCATGATGTGTGGCATTGCTTGGGTTTCAGAGCTCATTGAGTGGGCCGGTGGTCAAGATGTGTTTGCAGACAAAGCTCGGGCTCCCTCGGCCAAAGATCGCATCATCGACAAACCAGAGACCGTCGTCGCGGCGGCACCTGAGCTCATCATTGGCTCTTGGTGTGGAAAGAAGTTTCGGGCCGAGCGGGTGAGCGAACGCCCCGGATTTGCTGCCATCCCTGCGGTCGCCAATCATCAGCTCATCGAAATCAAATCAGCGGATATTTTGCAACCGGGCCCAGTGGCGCTCACGCGTGGACTCGATCAGCTGGCCAGCGCGATTGCTGGAGTCGCGCGCACGGAACGAGGGGGATCTTCCTAGGCCATGTTGGATTCTGATTCAGACAAAGCCAAGTTAGACCAAGCCTACCGAGCGACCGAATACTGGGTGGCCACTCGGCCACCCATTTGTGTCAGGATCGGTGTCGCAAACCCCGCCATCGGTGATCTCCACCAAGCCCATGGCGTCCACTGCTCGGTCATCATCACGGCGCACAACCCCAAAAGCCAGCAACAAAGCACTTTGGCCAATCAGCAGGCCCACGCTCAGCTGACTCAGGCGCTTGAACAGGCCGGTTATGCCAAAGTATCGGCCACCGGTAAGCCTCTTGGCGGCGGCTGGCCGGCAGAAGAGGGCTGGCTGGTTTTGGGGATGGATGTGGTTGAGGCGAGTCTTTTGGCTGAGCAGTTTCAGCAGTTCGCGGTGGTGTGCCTGGACGCCCACGGAATGCCCAATTTGCAGTGGTTTGCTTGATTTGAGGCGCTCGATGGGGTATAAAGGCGGGCTAGTCTTTAGTTTTTGCAGGATATCGTCATGTCTCGAGTCTGTCAGGTCACCGGCAAGCGGCCATTGGTCGGCAACAATGTCTCGCACGCCAACAACAAAACGCGCAAGCGGTCTTTGCCCAATTTGCATCACCACCGTTTCTGGGTGGAAAGCGAGAACCGCTGGGTGAGATTGCGGGTGTCAAGCAAAGGCTTGCGCATCATTGATAAAAACGGCATCGATCAGGTTTTGGCTGATCTGCGTGCCCGCGGCGAGAAAGTATAAGGAGCCTCATCATGGCAGGTAGCGCAAGAGATAAGATCCGCCTCGTGTCCTCAGCAGGGACTGGTCACTTTTACACCACCGATAAAAGCAAAAAGACCACCCCTCACAAGCTTGAGTTCAAAAAGTACGATCCCGTGGTTCGTCAACACGTGATCTACAAGGAAGCCAAAATCAAGTAAAGCGCCGTTGGTTTGAGCGCTTAAACTGATCGACATCGGGGCCTACACTAGGCCCCGTTCTGCAAGTGAGACCACCTCACTGTCCCCCACAATAAAGTGATCCAGTAACCGGATCTCCACCAGTGCGAGAGCATCACTGAGTCTTCGTGTAATAGCGAGGTCGGCTTGGCTGGGTTCAGCCACACCACTGGGGTGGTTGTGGGCGACGATCATGGCCGCGGCCCGGCGGCCCAAGGCCCGTTCCACCACCACACGGGGATGGACCTGAGCCGAGTCAATGGTGCCGTTAAATAACTCTTCAAAAGAAATGACCCGGTGGCGCGTATCGAGCATCAGCGCACAAAAAACCTCGTGGGTTCGATCTCTCAACGCAGCCCTTAGGTAATCGCGGGTGAGCTGTGGGCTGCTCAATGGCTCGCCTCGTCTGAGTGTTTCTTTAAAATGGCGTCGAGCCAACTCCATGGAGGCTTGAAGTTGGGCGTACTTGGCAGGCCCTAAGCCTGGTAGCGTACACAGGGTCGTCGCCGGTGCCTCTAGGACAGCCCGAAGTCCGCCTTGGCTCTGAATCAATGAACGCGCCAAATCAAGTGCTGAGACACCCAAATGACCGGTACGGAGCACAATGGCCAAGAGCTCGGCATCGGTCAATTGGGTGGGGCCTAAGTTTAAAAGTCGCTCTCGGGGTCGTTCTTCTTCGGGCCAGTGTTTTATGGTGAGGCCTGGATGAGACATTGTATGCTTACCCCCTAGCGATGAATTGGCCATCAGTATGTGCCGAGCTTGGGCCAGTCCAACATAGGGCAATGCCAAGCCAAGCGGTAAGAAAAGCGCAGTAGACAGACTCAGCCACACACATCAAGACACAGGAGAGATCGAAGGTGAGACCGTTGCAAGTCAAGATCATGGACAAACGCTTGGGCCAAGAATGGCCAATGCCGACTTATGCCACCGACGGCTCGGCAGGAATGGATCTTCGGGCCTGTCTGGATGCCCCACTGGAGCTCGCGCCCGGTGAAGTCACATTGGTGCCCTCGGGGATGGCGATTTATCTTGAAGACCCGAGTTTGGCTGCCGTGTTATTGCCTCGCTCTGGTTTGGGCCACAAGCAGGGCTTGGTTCTCGGGAACCTGGTGGGCTTGATTGATAGCGATTATCAAGGAGAGGTCAAGATCTCTTGCTGGAACCGTGGGACAGAGACGGTTTCAATCGAGCCAGGCCAACGCATCGCCCAATTGGTGGTGCTGCCGGTGGTCCAAGTGGCGCTAGAAATGGTCGAAGAGTTCACACCCACCGAGCGTGGGGCGGGCGGCATTGGTCACACTGGAACGGATTAGCATTTGCGACCAATCTTATAGGGCCGATCAGTAGTAGGCGTAGTCTCTATATAAGTGCGACAGGTCCCCACTCCAGCGCGTCTCAAATGAGCGGAGTTTCTCTTGAGCTGGGGTGGTGCCTCGCTCAATGATCTCCTCCAAAGGCACCAAAAAACCACCTTCGTGGTCACCGGAACCACTCAAGCGCTGGCGTTTGGCCAAGCCTGCTCTGGCCATTTCGACACATTCTCTGGCCAAGTCGCGAACTGAAGCGCCGGCAATGGTGGCGTCTAGCCCTTTAACGGCCACGTCGTTTCGAAGCGAGGCGCGTTGGTCGGCCGACCAATGCTTGATGAGATCGAGACAATGATCTAGGTTGGTTTGGTCATACAAAAGCCCCACCCAGAATGCGGGCAACGCGCACAGACGTCCCCACGGCCCACCATCGGCGCCACGCATTTCTAAAAAGCGTTTCAATCGGACCTCAGGAAAGGCCGTGGTCATGTGGTCTTCCCAGTCAGATAAGCGCGGATATTCGCCAGGCAAAGCGGCTAAGCGACCGGCCATAAAATCTCGAAAAGAGGCGCCGGCGGTGTCGATGTATTGCCCATCGCGGTAAACAAAATACATGGGCACATCGAGCATCCAGTCAACATAGCGCTCAAAACCCATGCCTGACTCAAACACCCAAGGCATCATCCCAGTGCGATCGTTATCGGTGTCCGTCCAGACATGGCTTCGGTAGCTTTGATAGCCCGTGGGCTGGCCTTCTTTGAAAGGGGAATTGGCAAACAAAGCCGTGGCGATTGGCTGCAGGGCCAACGAGGCTCGGAACTTAGCGACCATGTCCGCCTCATCAGAAAAATCGAGATTGACCTGGACGGTGCAGGTTCGCTTCATCATGTCGAGCCCCATGGTCCCGACTTTGGGCATGTAGTTTCGCATGATGACGTAGCGGCCTTTGGGCATCCACTCAATCTCATCGAGGGTGGCGGTGGGGTGAAAACCCAAACCGATAAAACCGATGCCAAGGGGCTCTGCGACCTCCCGAACTTGAGCCAAATGCGTATTTACCTCATTGCAGGTTTGATGCAGGTTATCTAAGAGTCCACCGGATAATTCCAGCTGACCACCCGGTTCTAAGGTGATGGAGCAGTCGTCTTTTTTGAGCGCGATGGGGTAGTCGCCCTCTGTGATGGGGATCCAATCAAAGCGATTGGCCAAGCCTTCTAGAACGGCACGAACACCACGAGGGCCATCGTAAGGCAAGGGTTTTAACGTATCGGTTAAAAAACCAAACTTTTCATGCTCGGTGCCAATGCGCCACTGGTCTTTCGGACGCCCGCCGGCCGCCATCCATTCGATTAGAACTTGCTTATCGGTGATGGCGGGTTGGTCGCTTATCGAAGTCACGGCGCGCACCTGAGGCTAAAATGAACTCACATTATCGCTCAGGACCTCCGTGGTGTGCATGAAAACCTGTTTGCCTCTTATGCTGGCATCGGCCATGAATAAAACGACGACGCTTTTTTTGAGTGCCGTGCTGTTGTTGTTTATGAGCCATGCTGTTCAAGCAACGAGCGAGCCTTTGCACCGCGGCGTGGGCCCTGAGCCAGATGCTTTGGATATCCACTTAGCTCAAAGCTTATCTGCCTTCAACGTTCTTCGAGACCTACACGAGGGACTGTTGACCTTTGATGCCGAAGGACAATTGATTCCCGGGCTCGCTCAACACTGGACGGTGGATATCACCGGCCGCTTATGGACGTTTGAGCTAAACCCAGATGCCAAGTGGTCCGATGGCAGCCCCATTGAAGCCAGTGACTTTGTGGCCGGTTGGCAACGCGCCATCGACCCAATGACTGGTTCGCCCACGGCTGGCCTGCTCGAGCCGGTGAAAAATGCCGCAGCGATTCGAAGAGGTGAGCTGCCGCCCGATGCCTTAGGTGTTGAGGCCTTGGATCGGCACACCTTGATGGTGACGCTAGAACAACCCACCCCGTGGTTTGAAGAACTTCTTACGCATCCGGTGATGGCGCCATGGCCGGGTGAGGCGCCACGGTTTAGCGGTGCCTATCGTCTGGCCGAACGCTTGCCAGGCGCGCACATGCGCTTAGAAAAAAACACCCATCATCACCAAGCCTCTGACGTCGCCATTGAAGAAGTCTACTGGCATGTGATCGAAGAGCCCAATGTCGAGTTGGCTCGGTTTCGGGCCGATCAATTGCACATCACCGAGACCATTCCACCGGGTCGTGTGGAGTGGCTTCGCAACGAGGTCGGCGATGCATTAAGAATTGCACCGTATTTGGGCACGTTCTTTTTGGCCTATAACGTCGCCAGGCCCCCATTTGCTGATCAACCAGAGCTGAGAGAAGCATTGAGTTTGGTCATTGACCGGTCGCTTCTGACCACCCGAGTGTTGGGGGCTGGAGAGGTGCCCGCCTATGCCTTAGTCCCGCCGAGCTTACCGGGCTGGGGTGCGAGCGCGCCCCAGTGGGCCAGTGAGCCAATGGATCAGCGCATTGCAAGAGCACAAAGCCTGTATGAGGCCGCCGGTTACAGCGAAGACAAGCCGTTGGTGGTGGAGCTTCGATACAACACCTCCTTGACCCATCGCCGGATGGCAGCGGCTGTCGGTGCGATGTGGAAAGAACATTTGGGGGTGCAGACTCGCTTGGTGAACGAAGAGTGGAAAGTGTTCGTGGCCAACCGCCGTCAAGGGCGCATCACCCAAGTCATTCGCGGTGGCTGGATTGGGGACTGGCAAGACCCTGCTAACTTTTTGCAGCTCTTTATTTCAGACTCTCCTTTGAATTACACCTTCTGGTCAAATCCAAGTTTTGATGCCTTGATGAGCCAATCGGCTGGTCAAGCCGGTGCCGAGCGAATGGCCACTTTGAAAGAAGCCGAGGCGCTGTTGCTCAACCAGCATGTCATCATCCCGCTGTACTACTATGTATCGAGACATTTGGTGAAGCCTGAGGTCAAAGGCTATGAAAACAATTTAATGGATATTCATTTGACGCGATGGTTGGCATTGGAGTGAGGCCACGGGCCACAAAGAAGAGGACGATGGGCGCCTTCTCGATACTCGCCCTGATCCTGGTCGGCTTGGTGGGTTGCCAATCTCCCGAGCCACAGACCCCCGCTGGCGATGAGTCGGCCATGGCCTTGCCCGAGCCGGTGGCGGTGACCCTTGATGCCTCTGGCAGACCCAATCCGGAAATCTTGGCCCCAGAGCAGATCCTCCATCGGGGCAATGGGGAGGAACCGCAAACCCTGGATCCCCATTTGGGGGAGGGGGTGCCCACCACCAACATCGTCATTGATTTGTTTGAGGGGCTCACAACGACCACGCCCGATGGGCGCATTGTGCCAGGGGCGGCCAATCGATGGGACATCAGTCGCGATGGGTTGACCTACACGTTTTATTTGGATCCCAACGGACGCTGGAGCAATGGTGACCCGGTCACTGCCGAAGATTTTGTTTGGTCATGGCAGCGGGTGGTC
>CAJXNU010000086.1 GCA_913057255.1 uncultured Wenzhouxiangella sp. | reverse complement strand
TATGTTGATGAGTTTGTTGAGTATGGTCGCCAACAAGTGGTTGATGGTGAAGCTGAGCTTCTCGTTGAACCCGGCAACCGGACGACAAGTTCGGACGCTGGGCCTTCAGAGCCGCCTCTTTCCAAACTTCCCCAGATGCCGGCCTACCATCTCGTCAAAGACGGTAATCGCGGCGTTACGCTTGTGAACATTGGCGTCGGTCCGTCTAACGCCAAAACCATCACTGATCACCTTGCAGTACTCCGCCCTCATGTGTGGTTGATGATCGGTCATTGTGGCGCGTTGCGACGTACGCAGCGCCTTGGAGACTATGTTCTCGCCCATGCTTATCTTCGAGAAGACGGTGTACTGGACCATGTTCTAAAACCGACGGTCCCTTTGCCGACAATCGCTGAGGTTCAGCTGGCACTCACAGAAGCTGTTCGTATCGAAACGGGCCTCGACGGCGCCGACCTCAAGCAGCATTTGAGAACGGGAACGGTGGTTACGACAGATGATCGAAATTGGGAATTGATGTTTGAGGAGTTCGCGGTTGAGCTGAACCAATCGCGGGCGATCGCTATCGATATGGAGTCAGCAACAGTTGCTGCGAATGGCTATCGTTATCGTGTTCCATACGGAACACTACTGTGTGCATCTGACCGACCTCTCCACGGAGAAATTAAGCTCCCTGGTATGGCAGATGCGTTTTATCAGGAGCGAGTTGGGCAGCACCTGAAAATAGGATTGAAAACGCTTGATCTGTTAAGGGCCGAAGCAGAGGCCGGAACACTGCACTCTCGCAAACTCCGTAGCTTCGATGAACCGCTGTTTCGGTGAGTTCCGGAGACTTCAATGCCCGGCTTTCCTATCCTCCAAATACAACATGCTCTTGTTGTGCAGGTATACGATCAATCTGATGCCCCACTAATCGATTGCACTACAAACTATCAATCGTTTGTGGAGGAAACAGGTCTGCCGGTGACGAGCGCCGCGCTAGGTTTTGGGACAGACTTCTCGGAAACCACTGCTGAAATTTTTCGCGAAATCTCACCAGCCGAAGTCAGCGCATCTGACGCCAACCACCCCCAACCCCCGCTACAATGGCGCCTATGACAGACGCACACGATCGCTATGCCATCCCCCGCTGGTCGGAGGGGTTGTTTGATATCAACGTCAAAGGCGAGATGGAGGCCTGCCTGGATACAGGCCGCGTGGCTTTGTCCGAGGCGATTGAGGCTGCGCTAGAGCAAGGCTTGAGACTGCCTCTGCTGCTCCGCTTCCCCCAAATCCTACAAGCGCGCGCCCAAGCGCTGATCGATGGCTTCAATCAAGCGATTGAGAAAACAGGCTACGGCCAGCCCTACACCGCGCTTTATCCCATCAAAGTCAACCAGCAAGCCAGCGTGGTCCATACCTTAGCCGGCATGGACGCACTCGGCCTTGAAGTCGGCTCCAAGCCAGAGCTCATCACCGCCTTGGCCGTGGCCAAGCCCGGCACCACCATCGTGTGCAATGGCTATAAAGACCGCGCCTACATCAAACTCGCCCTGGCTGGTCTAAAGCTTGGCCTGAACACCTTCATCGTGATCGAGAAAGCCAGCGAGTGGCGCATTATTTTGGAAGAGGCCGAGGCCATGGGCGTCGAACCACAGCTCGGGGTGCGCGCTCGCCTGGCCTCCTTGGGTGCAGGCAAGTGGCAAAACACCGGTGGCGATCGAGCCAAGTTTGGTTTATCCGCTCAACAATTAATTGATCTAGCCGATACGCTCAAACAAGCCGGCAAGGCCCATTGGCTCAAGCTCTTACATTTTCATATGGGCTCTCAGATTTCTAATTTAAGAGATATTGCCAAAGGCACTGAGGAGGCGGCTCGGTTTTATGTCTCCCTTAAAAACCTTGGCTTGCCCATTGAGTCGGTGGACATCGGTGGCGGCCTGAGCGTGGATTATGAAGGCGGCGGGAGCCGGTCATACTGCTCGATGAACTACTCGCTCGAGCAATATGCTCAAACGATTGTTGAAACCCTACACTCGGTTTGCATGGCTCAAAATGCGCCACCGCCTCGGCTGTATTCAGAATCGGGGCGTGCCTTAACAGCACATCATGCGGTTCTCATCACGCATGTCACCGCCACCGAGCCCGCGCCACCCGCGCCCAAACCCGTCACCGATAGGTCACCCCAAGTGCTGCAGAAACTCGCCGCCCTGCTGGAAGCCTCGGCCTCCATGCCTGCTGAGGAATGCTTTCATGAGGCCGAGCACTGGATTGATGAAGGCAAAGCGGCTTTCTTAAAAGGCCAAATTGATCTGAGTGCGCGCGCGCAGCTCGAACCGATGTATGCAGCCATCTTATCCACGCTGGTGGATCGTTTAGACGGTGACAATGACCGCCACAGACAGCTCAAAAACCACATCCGCTGGCTGCTATCCGATAAGTACTTTATCAACCTATCCATCTTCCAGTCGTTGCCCGACATTTGGGCCATCGATCAAGTCTTTCCCATCGTGCCGCTGCGTCGCCTCAATGAAACACCCGACCGGCGTGCGGTTTTAGAAGATTTGACCTGTGACTCGGATGGTCGCATTGATCACTATGTCGACCGAGGCTTGTTGCAAGAAACCTTGGCCGTTCATTCTATTGCGCCCGGCGAGCTGTATCTGCTTGGCATTTTCATGGCCGGCGCGTATCAAGAAACGCTCGGTGACATTCATAATTTATTTGGTGATACCGACACAGTCGATGTCTGGCTAAATGACCAGGGCATGACCTTACAATCAGCCAAGCACGGGGATACTGCCGAAGATTTATTGCACTACGTGGGCTATTGTCCCGATGCGCTATTGAAAGCCTGCCAAGACAAAGTGGCCCAAGCCAATCTGACCAACGAGCAGGCCGCTTCACTAGAGGCCTTGCTCACCGATGGGCTCAAAGCCTATACCTATTTGGAGACACCCTCATGACGACTCCCACCGTTGGCTTTATTGGTTTGGGTGCCATGGGTTGGCCCATGGCCGGCCACCTGCATGCCAAAGGCCATTTAACCCATGTCTGGAATCGCACGGAAGAAAAAGCTCAGGCCTTTGCTACTCAACATCCCGGCGTTGAGGTCGCTGATGACCCCGTGGCGCTGGCTAAGGCAGTCGATGTCATTGTGCTGTGCGTATCGGCCGATCAAGACGTGTTGGATTTGGTTGAAGTGATCCAACCGCACCTTCAATCCCATCAAGTCGTGGTGGATCACTCCACCATTGCCCCGGCCAGTGCTGAGCTCGCGGCCAATCAACTCCAAGAAAAAGGCGTGGCCTTTATCGATGCGCCAGTCACAGGCGGTGTAGAGGGTGCGATCAAAGGGATTTTGTCGGTCATGGCCGGCGGTGATTGGGCAGGTTTTCAAACCGTTGAGCCGGTGTTAGCGGCCTATTCGCGGGTGGCGCATCACTTAGGTGGCTCAGGCAGGGGCCAAGCAGCCAAGGCCGTTAACCAACTCATGGTCGCGGGCATTGCAGAAGCTGTCTGCGAGTCTCTGGCTTTGTTAGAAACACTCGACCTGCCTCGAGAGGCGATGCTCGAACTCTTAAGTGGCGGGGCCGCCGGGAGCTGGTTCTTGAATAACCGGGGAGCGACCATGCTCAATGATTCTTTCGAGGTGGGTTTTGCACCAAAATTGCTGCTCAAAGACTTAAAGATCTGTGAGAGCTTAGCGACACAGTCAGGCTTTGAGTCTGCGGTCTTACCTCAAGCCATCAAAGACTATGAAAAAGTGGTCGCGACCGATCAGACCAGTCGCGACATCTCAGCCTTGATTAGAATCAAACGTCGCTAATTTGCGACGTTAACTTTCATCGTTCAGCTGGTTTCTGGCCTTGTCTCTGAGCTGATTAAAGTAATCGAGCTTTTCTTTAGCGAGCACACCGCCCAGTAGCACCAAGGCGATGAGGTTGGGCGCTGCCATCAACCCATTGAAGGTATCGGCAATGTCCCAGATCAACTCCAAGCCACCGAGCGTGCCGATAAACGCAAACCCCAAAAACGCCAAGCGGTAAGGCAAGACAATTTTTTGCCCAAACAAATACTCCCAGCTTTTCTCGCCATAGAAGTTCCAGGTGAGCATGCTGGTGTAGGCAAAAAAGACGATAGAAATAATAATGACGTAAGCGCCTGGGCCTTTTAAGCCGCTCTCAAAAGCGGCGGTGGTCAACACCGCGCCATTTTCACCGGTCTCCAACACGCCGGTGACCAAGATCACCAACGCGGTCAGGGTGCAGACCACCAAGGTATCGATGATCACTTCCCACATGCCCCAGAACCCCTGCCGAAACGGGGTGTTTCTGGCTTGTGCGTGCACAATCGAGGCCGAACCCAGACCGGCTTCATTGGAGAAGATCCCGCGTGCGATCCCATAACGAATGGAGGCGGCCACGGTGGCGCCAGCAAACCCACCCATCGCCGGTGCTGGCTCAAAGGCATACTGGATGATCATCATGAACGCTGTGGGGATTTCAGTAACATTCACCGCCAAGATGCCCAAGGCGCCAATGATGTAGGCACCGGCCATCACCGGCACGATTTTCTCAGCGGTGGTTGCAATGCGACTAATCCCGCCAAGGGTGACCGCACCGACCATAATCATCAAGACCACACCGGTGATCCAATTGGGCACACCAAAGCCAGTGGCCATGGATTGAGCGACGGTATTGGACTGAACCATGTTGCCCAGACCAAACGCTGAGACCCCAGCAAAGAAGGCATAGGCGACCGCTAGCCATTTCCACTGCGGGCCCAAGCCTTTTTCGATGTAATAAAACACACCGCCTGAGACGTGACCGTTCTCATCGATGTGGCGATATTTCAAACCCAGTGTGGCCTCGGCCATTTTGGTGGCCATGCCCACCAACGCCACCATCCACATCCAAAAGATCGCGCCGGGTCCACCTAAGACCAGCGCGGTGGCCACCCCTGCGATGTTGCCCACACCAATGGTTGCTGCCATCGCGGCTGCAACCGCTTGAAACGGGCTGATCGCGCCTTCTTCGGTTTTGATGTCTCGCCGAAACATCTCACCAAAGCTGTTTTTCCAAGAGTGGATCAGGTAACGAAACTGGAAAAAGCCCAGCTTGTAAGTGAGGAAGGCGCCGGTGCCCACCAGTAAGATCATGAAGGGAGGGCCCCAGACAATGCCATTGAGCCATGCGTTGGCAGCAATAATCATTTCAAGCATTCGGTGGTTCTCCTTCTAGGTGATCTGGACTGAGGCTAATTACCGCTTAAAACCAACGCCTCCATGCCATTGTCTTGTAAGCGTCTTCTCGCACCATCGGCGGCGCGGGCGCTGTCAAAAGGCCCGACCCGCACTCGGTGCCAACTCTCGTCGTCTACAGTAACCGACTGCACCTCAGCGCTCAATCCCAGCAAGGTGATCTGCGCTCGAAGACTTTCAGCATCTGCACTCGATCTAAACGAGCCTGCTTGCAGAGTATACGTGGTTGTGGGTTCTGGGTTCACATCGGCCAAGGCCTGCTCGATTTCTCTTTCCGGCACCACGCGCTCGACTTCAGGCAACACGCTGAAAAACTCATAGCGTCTCGGGGGCGCCAGTTCTTCTTCGGCAGGCGCAATCACCTCAGCGCTCTGTGCTTGAGGCCCAGGCTCGGGTGGGGCGCTCGATCGCATCAAACCCATGGCGGTGGCCAAACCCAGTCCAACCACCACACCCAGTGCAAACCCAATTAAGCCATGAGAGCTCGAACCATTACCGCGCTTGGCTTGACGTCTGGCCATTACATGGACTCCGGTGCGCTGACGCCAATGAGGTTCAAGCCATTTCTCAGCACATGGGCAGTGGCCTGTGCCAAATTCAGGCGCGCGTTTCTGAGATCGTCATCCTCGACCAAAAATTGTGCATGGTTGTACCAAGAATGGAATTGGCCGGCGATCTCATATAAATAGTGCGCCAAAATATGGGGAGCGCGGCGCTTGGCGGCATTTTCGATGACTTCAGGGTATCGCCCAAGAGCACGCAACAACGCCTGCTCAGGCTCTGCCACCAACTGAGAGATGGCGGCCTCACCAATGGCTTGGTTGTGGCGTTGACCGGCTTCATCGAGCTTGTTGAAGATGCTTTGAATTCTGGCATGCGCGTATTGGATGTAGAACACTGGGTTTTCACTGGCTTTGGATTTGGCCAAGTCCAAATCAAAATCCAGGTGCTGTTCGTGCGAGCGCATGATGTAGAAATATCGGGCTGCGTCTTTGCCCACTTCTTCTCGCAGATCTCTCAGCGTCACAAATTGACCAGAACGGGTCGACATTTGGATTTTTTTGCCGTCGCGATATAAAACGGCAAACTGTACCAACTGAAAATCCAGCCGATCGGGGTCTTCGCCCAAGCCCTGGGCCGCCGCTTTAAGCCTAGGCACATAGCCATGGTGATCGGCGCCGAATATATACAGCGACTGGCCCGGGCAGCGGTCAAGCTTATCTAACAGGTAGGCAACATCGGAGGCGAAATACGTGCTTCTGCCATTGTCTCTAATCACCACGCGGTCTTTGTCATCGCCGAGTTCTGATGCCTTGAACCAAACCGCGCCGTTCCGGGTTTCTAACCAGTCTTTTTCTTTCAAGGTCGCCAAGGCCTGATCCAGCGCGCCGGATTCGTGCAGGCTTCTCTCGGAATACCAGCGGTCGAAGGTCACGCCAAACTCATCGAGGTCTTCTCGAATATCTGAAAGCATGGCCTCAAGCGCGATGGCAAACACCGCTTGGTAGTCGGTCTCTCCCAAAAGCTCTTTGGCTCGGGCGATCAATGCATCAATGTGCGCCTCGGCATCGCCACCTTGGTCGCCGTCGGCGGGCAGAGATTCTGAAACCTCGTGTCCAGTGTGGCGCATGTCATCGCCATGGCGTGAGCGGACTTCGCGGGCGATTTCATAGACATAATCGCCTTGGTAGGCGTTGTCGGGGAAGCGGACGCGCTCACCCGAGAGCTCCAAATACCGAAGCCAGACAGAGACCGCCAAAATATCCATCTGCCGGCCGTCATCATTGACGTAGTACTCTTTTTCGACCGTGTGCCCAGCCGCTTGCAAAATTGCTGCGAGACTGGCGCCATAGGCTGCGCCCCGGCCGTGGCCGACATGCAGGGGGCCCGTTGGGTTGGCGCTAACAAACTCAATCAGTATGGGCTCTAGGCTATTGGCTGGCGCCTCGCCATAGTGTTCGCCTTGGGCGAGAATTTCTCGAACGACAATTTTTAAATAATGCCCACTGGCGAAGAAGTTTAAAAATCCAGGGCCTGCGATTTGGACTTCGCGAACGCGCTTGGAGCTGGGCAGGCGCTTTAAGATTTTCTCGGCCAGCTCTCGGGGGTTCATGCCCGCTGATTTGGCCAACATCATGGCCACGTTGCAGGCATAGTCGCCGTGCTTTGGGTCTTTGGTGGGCTCGATCTGGATATCGACGGCTTGGTCATCTTCAATGACGCCATCGCGTTTCAGATAGCCCAGTGCCTGTGTGATGAGTTCTTCGATGTGCGCGCGCATGCTTATGTTGGATCTTTGATTGTGATCGTCAGGTATAAGGCGTTATTGTAACGGTCTGAACACATCAATAGGAACCAAACCATGCGCCCTTATCTCGATCACACGCCAACCGTAGGGAAGTCTGTTTATCTTGACCCCGATGCCACGGTGATTGGACAGGTCACACTCGGCGATGATGTCTCAGTTTGGCCGCAGGCCGTGCTTCGCGGGGATGTCAACACCATCACCGTGGGCGCTAGAAGCAATATCCAAGATGGCTGCGTGTGTCATGTCACCCACGATGGCCCATACACCCCCGGTGGACAGGCTTTGGTGATTGGCGAAGACGTCACCGTTGGCCATGGGGCGATTTTGCATGGATGCACGATTGGGGATCGATGCTTGATCGGCATGGGCGCGATTGTGCTCGATGGCGCCATGATCGAGCCCGATGTGATGATCGCTGCCGGCGCTTTGGTCAGTCCTGGCAAACACCTGGCCTCCGGCTTTCTCTACCGCGGGCAACCGGCCACTCAAGCCCGTCCGCTGAGCCAACAAGAAATGGAGGCCCTCAAATATTCCGCTGAGCACTACGTCAGTGTCAAAAATCGCTTTTTGGACGCTTGACAATGAAGCTGTAATCGCCACCATAGGGTGATGCGGCGCTCAGTCTGCCTCTGGTAGCGAGAGACCCGCCGATCAATCTAAAAACACACGCGCTTAGAAAAACCGGAGAATGAGTATGGCCGATGTGCCAACCTTGGCAGCCAATGGTCTGAACATGCCCGTGTTGGGTTTTGGGACCTGGGAGCTCGATGACAACACGCTCGATCACGTTCTACCGGCGGCCATTGAAATAGGCTATCGGCACATCGACACCGCGCAGATCTATGGCAATGAGGCCGCGGTGGGCCGGGCCTTGGTCGGTAGCGGCGTACCAAGAGAAGAGCTTTTTGTCACCACCAAGGTCTGGGTGGATCGATACGAACCCGATGATTTGCTGGCCTCTGTCAGGGAAAGCCTAGACCGGCTGCAAACCGATTATGTGGATTTGTTGCTGTTGCACTGGCCAAGATTTGAAGGCCACGGCATGAACCCCACCTTAGAAGGCTTGATGCGCGCTCGAGCCGAGGGACTCACGCACCACATTGGCATCAGCAATTTCAACATTGATCAAACCGAACAGGCCGTGGCCTTTTGTGGACCTGGCGCTTTGGCGACCAACCAAGTCGAATACCACGTCTATTTGGGGCAAGAGCGCTTACGCCGTGTATTGGCGCGCCACAACCTCGTCCTCACCGCTTACATGCCGCTGGCCAAGGCCGGCGTGGTGAATGACACGGTGCTGTGGGAGATTGGTGCGCAGTACAACAAGAGCGCGGCTCAAGTCGCGCTTCGCTGGCTGATTGAGCAAGATAGGGTGGCGGCGATTCCAGCCACATCCAATGTGCACCACGCACAGTCCAACTTTGAAATCTTTGATTTCAATTTAAGTCTGGCCGATCATGAAAAAATTGCCGGGCTAGAAAAAAGCCGGCGTTTGTGTGCGCCGGCTTCTTTATCGCCTGACTGGGACGATTAAGCCCCAAGATGAATCAGGCTCAAGACTTAGCTATTGGACTTACCCGATAAGGTTTTCAGCCCCTCCATCAAATCAACGGGCATCGGGAACACCACAGTTGTGTTCTGCTCACCCCCAATCTCTGTGAGCGTTTGCATGTAACGAAGCTGCATGGCACCGCCCGCTTCTGAGAGCTTGTTGGCCGCCTCCACCAACTTCTCAGCGGCTTCTTGCTCACCGGCGGCGTTGATGACTTTGGCCCGACGCTGCCGCTCAGCCTC
>CAJXNU010000085.1 GCA_913057255.1 uncultured Wenzhouxiangella sp. | reverse complement strand
AAGAGCGTCCGCGATGGCGTGGCTGAGATCAGAGAAGCCATCGATTTTTGTCGGTACTATGCTGCACAAGCACGAGCAGGATTGGCTCAGCCCGTGACGCTACCAGGGCCCACCGGTGAGCTTAATCAGCTGTTTTATTGCGGGCGTGGTCTATTTGTTTGTATTAGCCCTTGGAACTTCCCATTGGCCATTTTTGTTGGTCAGGTGGCTGCTGCCTTGGTGACGGGCAATGCGGTCATTGCCAAGCCTGCACCTCAAACAAGCTTGATGGGGACTCGAGCGGTGGAATTGTTTCATCAGGCAGGTGTGCCCAAAGAGGTACTGCATTGCCTGCCGGGCGGAGGTGATTTGGGGGCGGCATTGACCAGCCAACGCGAGGTGGATGGGGTCGCTTTCACTGGCTCGACTGAAACGGCTCGGCTGATTGCTCAGTCGCTGCTGGATCGAGAGGCGCCGTTGGCGACTCTGATTGCAGAGACGGGTGGACAAAATGCCATGATTGTGGATTCTTCCGCACTCCCGGAACAAGTGATCAAAGATGTGATCTCCTCGGCGTTTTTAAGTGCTGGACAAAGGTGCTCAGCGCTCCGGGTGCTGTGTCTACAAGAAGACATCGCCGATGGCATGATCGAAATGCTCAAAGGCGCGATGGCCGAGCTCTGCCTTGGGCGACCTGAGCTTTTATCATCTGATATTGGCCCCATCATCGATGAGCAACAATTGTCTATGCTAGAGAGCTACTCTGAAAGCCTAAGGCGATCAGCAACCCTGATTGCAGAGGCTCCAATGCCAAGTGATCTGCCAGCAGGGCATTGGTTTGCACCGAAGGCGTTTGAGATCCAGTCCATCGAGCAGTTGGGGCGTGAAGTTTTTGGGCCGATCTTGCATGTGGTTCGTTTCAAAGCCAAATCGATGCCTGCGCTCATTGACCAGATTAATGCCACGGGTTATGGCTTGACCTTAGGCATCCATAGCCGAATTGATCGAGTGCAGTCTGAGATTGCATCCCGCGCGAAGGTGGGTAACTGCTACATCAATCGCAACATGACAGGTGCGGTGGTGGGGGTCCAGCCTTTTGGTGGTGAAGGTTTATCGGGAACTGGTCCCAAAGCGGGTGGTCCAAACTATCTGCACCGGTTTTGAAAGCAGAGTGTTAGGTCCATCAACACAGCGGCCGTTGGCGAGAACGCCTCGTTATTGGCGCTGACGGATTAATCGATGTACGAATCTTTTTACTCTTTGTGCGAGCGGCCGTTTTCCATTACGCCCAACCCGCGCTTTGTTTACCTATCGCGTCGACACCAAGACGCCTTGGCCCATCTTCTTTATGGCGTGGGAACGGGTCGTAGCGGGGGGTTTGTTCAGCTCACCGGAGAGGTTGGGACAGGAAAGACGACCCTTTGCCGGCTGGTGTTGGAGCAGGTGCCTGAAAAAACCCGCATCGCGCTGATCTTAAATCCCATGCTGGGTCCCTTGGAGTTGCTAGAGGCCATCTGTGACGAGCTTGAAATCGATTGGGCGAGTCATAAAGGCAGTGGTATTTTGCGCATTCACGGTGCACTCAATCAGTTTTTGCTCGACCGCTATGCCGAAGGTGAGCGTGTGGTTTTGATCATTGATGAGGCACAAAATTTAAGTCAGGCAGCCCTCGAGCAAATCCGCTTGCTCACGAATTTAGAGACGGCCACCGACAAACTGTTACAAATTATTTTGATTGGGCAGCCCGAGCTAAGGGATGTGCTCCGTGAGAGGTCTTTGCGTCAACTGGCGCAGCGCATCACTGCACGGTATCACCTAGACCCATTGGATTTAGAAGAGACCATCGAATATGTCAAGCACCGGCTATTGGTGGCCGACGCCCCCCGCAGCCCCTTCAATCAAAAAGCGCTGGAGGCCCTTCATGAGACCTCAGACGGTGTGCCGCGGTTGATCAATATCATCGCCGATCGTGCGCTTTTGGCGGGTTATGCCGCTGAAATGGAGCAGATTGATGCCCCCACCGTCCGAGCAGCGGCTTTGGAGGTGAGGGGCGAGGAGCCGTCTCCTCCGGCATCAAAACTTCGGGGTGCGCTCGCTTTCTCAGGTGTGGCGTTGCTGGTCGTACTTGGGCTCTCGCTTGTTTGGGTGCTATCCACAATTGATGCGCCAGAACGAGAGGGCGTCCGGCCTGTTTGGCAGGAAATTTTGATTCCAGAAGTCGCTTATCCCGGTTGGGAGGAGGGTGCCAGTCTCTGGGCTGGGGTGAGTTCTGAGGCGGTGGCCACGTCGTGCCAGAGCACCGCGATAGTTGAGTCGGGGGTGGCCTGTCTGCCCTTGCGTGGGACTTGGCGCTACATTGAAGAGGTCGATATGCCCGTGCTGTTGGTGTTGCATGGGACGGGTGAGCATCGGCTGTTGCTGGTGGGTTTAACTGATAACACCGCGATTGTTCGTCACCAAGGTCAAGACCATGAAATTCCAAAGAATCAACTGGAGCGGTTTTGGCGTGGCGAGTTTTTGGTGGTTTGGCCAGATGATGGCCAAGTCTGGGAGCTTGGGGATGTCAGTTCAGGTGTGGCCGAAGCCAAGGCTTTGGCACAGAAGTATCCAATTAATCCTTGGTCGGGAGGGCTTGAGGAAGGGTATGATGAGTCTTTTGAGGACTGGATCGTTGCATTCCAAACCAACCAAGCGCTGAGGAATGACGGTGTCATCGGCCCGGCCACTCGGTTGTTTTTGCGTGATCCACATGAGCGGTTGGGTGCCCAGGCTCTGCTGCCACTCAAGCTGGGCCAAGAATGATGGGGATGTTATGTCGTTTATTTTAGATGCATTGAAAAAATCAGATGCCAAGCGACGAGCACAGCTGGGGCCTGATTTAGCAACGCCCACGGCTCTGGCTGCTCCTTCGTCAGACAGGCTTTACAAACCCATTGTGATTTGGGGATTGGTTGGGCTCGCTGGAGTTCTCATCATGGGAGCTGCCCTTGTGTGGTTTGTCTCAGATCGAGGCTCACCACTTGACAATGAGGCAGCGACCCCGCAAGTGGCTGCCTCACAAGCTGACGCCATCGATGAGACGGCAGGTGCTGATCCTGAGCCTCAGCCTCAGCCCTCTCAATCTATGCGGTCGGATGAGCCCATCGAGATCGTTGAAGAGTCCGGAGCTATGGTATCGAGTGAGGCCACCGCATCCGCACCTCCACAGCCATCGGCTGAGCAGATACAGAGCATTGCGGACACAGCACCGACGACAGGTCTGCCAGCGCGCGCGGCCTCTGTACCCGAGCCAGACTCAGCGTCTGTCGAGGCACTTGAAGCTCGACTGGTTGCTGTTTCTGAATCTGAGCCCCAAGAGGGGGCGGCTGTTGACGCTGAGGAGCCAAGTGAGGTTGCAGGGGCGGAGTCGCTCGCAGAAGCGGACGAGCCACAAGAGGTTTGGCAACCCCAAGCGGCCGACTATCTCTATCAGTGGGAGTTGCCTTTGACGGTTCGCCAGAATCTCCCAGCACTCAATTTGTTGGTGCATGTCTACTCAAATCGTCCAGACGATCGGTTTGTTTTAATTAACGGCACACGTTTCAGGGAAGGTGATGAGTTGGCTCCGGGTGTGAGGCTTGCTGAGATTCGGCCAGAAGGGGCGTTGATTGATTTTAGGGACTACCGCTTTTTGTTGTCCCAATGAGAGTCAGTCAATTACCGTGGGGGGTTTGGTGTCTTACTTTGGGGTGGTCTTCGGTGATGGTCTGGGCCTCTTTCGGGTCAGTCTGGCCACAAGCAGAGTTTATTGACCGCTATGCGTTCGATCCTCTATCGGCTCATGAATTGTTCAATTCGGTATCGAGTCTGTCGCAGTGGTTTTCTTTTTTCTCTCGTGCAGTCACCGCTCAATTTATTCATGTGGATTGGTTCCACTTAGTGGGTAATGCGGCCTACTTTTTTGTCTTTGGGGTTCGAGTTGAGCGCCGTGTGGGTCCTTTCTTTTTGATGTTGGCAACGACCTTGATCGGGACGTTAGCATACGCCTTGCCAGCATTGCTCTCATTACAATCGGGTCTTGTAGTCGCTGGCGCCAGTGGCGCTGTCTCGGGTGTTTTGGGACTCTATTGGGTGGTGTGTTCAAAAGAGCCGATCGGCTTTTGGTTGCCATTGGGCATGGTGCCACAGAGGTTCAAGCTTCCCGCCTGGCTATTGCTCGGCTCTTGGTTTGGCGTGCAATTGATTTTTGCACTCAACGCCACCACATATGCCACAGTGGCCGTTACTGCCCATTTGTCTGGATTTCTTCTTGGCTTGATCTTCGGTGGTTTGTTCAGGGTGTTTGAATCGAGGCAACGCTTAAGTAAACACAAAGGGTTTGACTATGTATAAAGTCATTTTTCACAATCACAGCAAAGTCTATGAGCTCTATTGCCGAGAAGTTGTGGGCAGTGAGTTTTCATATGGCTTTGTTGAGTTTGGTGATTTTGTTTTTGACTCCGCCCATGAGCTGGTTGTCGATCCCACAGAAGAGCAATTGCGCGAAGAGTTCAAAGATGTAGAGAGTCTGCATGTCCCCATGCACTCGGTCATTCGAATCGAAAAGGTAAAAAAGCGAGGGGCATGTGTCATCCGAGAAGGCCAATCAGGCGAAAAGGTGACACCTCTGCCATTGGATCGACCGCATTCAAAAAAATAAGCATGGCATCGCTTGGCTCTGGCCGGGCGTGATGGCTTGTGCTATCTTCCCAATTGGTCCGAGACTCTTGGAGTAGGCGATATGCTGAGCAATCTGCGCCAACCTTCTATTTTGATGATCTGGCAAGCGATGTGTGTTCTCACGCTGTTGCTGGCCAGCATGGCCTCGGCACAACCAAGTCATGCGGATGCGCAGAACGCTTTTTGGGCATCACTTGAGGCACTATGCGGTCAAGCATTTGCCGGTGAGCTGAGCGTCTACGACCCCGAGTCAGATGCAGGCTGGATTGGTCAGCCCATGAAAATTCACTTCAGAGAATGCTCGCCCAACGAGATCAAAGTCCCCTTGGTGGTGGGTGACAACCGCTCCAGAACTTGGGTGATTACCCGCCAAGACCAAGGCTTGGCACTCAAACATGACCACCGCCATGAGGATGGCTCTGAGGATACCGTGACGTGGTATGGCGGAAGAACCACAGATGCGGGTCGCGCATGGCGCCAAGCGTTCGCTGTAGACGATTATTCTAAGGCCCTGTTCTATGCAGAGGGTTTGGATGTTTCGGCGCAAAATATCTGGTACATGGAAATCCACCCGGGTGAAACATTTGCCTATGGGTTGACGCGGCCCAATCGCCACTTCCGCGCAGAATTTGATTTGACTGATGCCATTGAACCACCGCCTGCACCTTGGGGTGCCGAATGATGACCTGCTGCTTAGGGAGATCGAGTGATGAATGACCTAAATGTGAATCGGCAAACCTCGCTTGAACGAGCGCTCAATGTCATTGAGCGTGTGGGCAACAAGTTGCCAGACCCCGCGGTGTTGTTTTTTATTTTGCTACTGGTGACTTGGGTCCTCTCCTGGGCATTGTCTGGCGTTGACTTTGCTGCCATTCACCCTCAAACCGGCGAGCCCATCCAGATCATCAACCAACTCTCGGGTGGGGCGATGGCCAGTTTCTTATCCAACATGGTCAGAACCTTTGTGCTGTTTGCGCCGCTGGGTGTGGTGTTGGTGGCAATGCTTGGGGTTGGTGTGGCCGAACACACAGGCTTTATTAATGCAGGCTTAAGAAAGATACTAGCGGTGAGGTTTTTTGGGATCAGCTCGGCTGTCTTTTTAACCCCACTGGTGACCTTTGTCGGCGTGGTCAGCTCAACCGCGGTCGATGCCGGGTACGTGGTGGTTATTCCTTTGGGCGCAGTGATGTTTTATGCCGCAGGACGCCATCCCTTGGCGGGTGTGGCCGCTGCTTTTGCGGGCGTCTCTGGAGGTTTCTCTGCCAATTTCATCCCCTCTGCGCTAGATCCCATGTTGGCCGCCATCACGCAAGAGGCAGCACAGGTTATTGAGCCAGGCTTAATGGTTAACCCACTATCAAACTGGTTTTTTATGTCGGCCTCTTGTTTGATCGTCGTATTGGCCGCTTGGTGGCTCACTGACAGAGTCATTGAGCCGAGGCTTAAGAAAGAAACGCCAATTGATGCCGATACCTCCGAGCTTCCAACCATGGAGCCTTTGGAGGCTCATGAGGTCAGTGCGCTTCGGTGGGCGGCCAGTAGCATCTTGATTTTGGCTGCACTATTAACCGCCATTGCGCTTCCTGAGAGTTCACCTTTGCGTGATGCGAACGGGTCACTGGGCTCTTTTAGTTCCCCCATGATGCTTTCCATTGTCCCCTTCATCTTGATCTTTTTTATGATCCCGGGGATTGTCTACGGTTACCGCGCGAAGACCATCCAGACGCACCGAGACATCATCGAAGGGATGAGTAAATCCATGTCGTCCATGGGCTACTACATCGTGATGGCCTTTTTTGCTGCGCAATTTATTGCAGCCTTTGGTCAGTCCAACATTGGCCTTTTGCTGGCGATGAATGGCGCCAGTGTGTTGGAAGCCATGGCGCTCCCGGCCCAGCTAACCATCATTGGAATCTTGTTTCTAACGGTGTTTGTGAATTTGTTTGTGGGTTCAGCATCGGCAAAGTGGCTGATCATTGCCCCCATCTTTGTGCCCATGCTCATGCAGCTGGGCATTTCTCCAGAGCTCACCCAAGCGGCCTATCGGATTGGTGATTCTTCATCAAACATCATCACCCCCTTATTGCCGTACTTCCCACTGGTGGTGGTTTTTTGTAAGCGCTATTACACAGGATCAGGGATTGGCACGCTGATCTCATTGATGTTGCCGTACTCGGTGGTGTTGTTTTGTGTGTGGACACTGTTTTTGATGGTCTTTTGGGCGCTTGGATTGCCACTGGGGTTGCAGGCAGGCTATGTTTATCCCGCCCCGTAAGCGCCCACTCTGATAGCCTAGGGCAGGCGGCTTGGATCAAGCCAAGCTGCCGGATCCCTGGGCTCACCACTCTCTCTGAGCTCAAAATAGATACCTGAGCCGTTGTTGAGTGGGTCTATGCGCGGTTCGCCGGCGGTCGCAATCTCCGCGCCTTGTCTCACCCAGTCGCCCACCTCAAAAAACAACGTCTCGTTGTGCGCATAGAGGCTCAGCACTTGGTCTTGATGGTCAATGATGAGCAATAGGCCGTAGCCTCTAAGCCAGTTGGCATAGACCACGCGTCCCGAGGCAACGGCGTGGACTGGCGCAAGTGGTTCGGTCTGGATGAGCCATCCGCGCCAGGAGTGGCCACCCTCTCGACGCTGGCTAAAACGTCTTTCGATCTCCCCGCGCGTGGGCATCGGCAATTCGCCTTTCATGCTCAAAATATCGGGTGGCTCTTCGATCATGGCCTCATCCACCGATTGTTCCTTCGCCAGAGACAAGATCTCGGCCAGCCGAGCCTCATCTTCCACCAGACGCTCCAAGGCCACATTGGATTGATCGATGTCTCTGGTGATCTCAGAAAGCTTTTCTTGGCGACGCTTAACCAACTCATTCGCCGTTTGGACGTCTTGTGCCTGCTGAGCGATCAATGTCTCCAACGCGCTTGCCTGGCTGGCTAAGGAGTTTTCGGTTTCATTGATGCGCGCAATGTCCGCACTGAGCGTTTCTAAGACCGAAAACCCATGCTGGGTGAGTCGCTGGTGATAGGCGAGCATCCGCGCGGCTTGCTGAGGGTCTTCTTGATTGAAGAGGAGCTTAAGTGTGGCGTGCTCATTGATGGGATAGCCTTTAAGCAGGAGCAGGCTCAGATCCGCCATGCGCTTTTGAGCATCGGCCTGCAGCCCGTTCAATTGGCGACGCAGCTTTCTTTGCGAGGCTTCTACCTCGAGCCGGGCCTGTTCAGTCTCTCGCATCGATCTGCGCAAGGCATTGAGGTCTTTTTCAATCGTGGCGAGTTCGGCTGAGAGCTCATCTTTGAGTTGAAGATCGCGATCTAAGCGGGCTTGCAAGGCTGTCATCTCTTTGCGAAGCTCATCGAGCGCATCTGGGGTCTGACTGGCCGTCTCAGCCCAAGTGGGGCTACAAAGCGTGTACAAGCACCAGAGGAAAGCAAAGGCTTTGACCATTTGAGTCATGGCTGCTGAATCAGTCACCCGATGCTTTCAATAATGTCTCGCCCGTCATTTCCTGTGGTGCTTCAATCTCGAGTAGATCGAGCAGGGTGGGTGCAATGTCTCGTAAGCTTCCACCCTCACGAAGCGACACCTTGCGGTTTCCCAAATAAATCAACGGTACGAGATTGGTGGTATGCGCCGTGTGTGCTTGTCCTGTTTGCGGATCGGTCATCTGTTCGGCGTTGCCATGATCTGCTGTGATGATGGCTTCTCCGCCCACCGCTTGTAGTGCTCGCGTCGCTTGCCCAATGACTTGATCCACCGCTTCCACCGCCTCGATGGCTGCTTGCAAATTGCCTGTGTGTCCCACCATGTCAGGATTGGCCAGATTGGTCACAATCAAGTCATAGGCTTTTGTCTCGATGGCTTCGGTGAGTGCCTGGCCCACCGCCGGCGCACTCATCTCCGGCTGCAAGTCATAGGTGGCAACTTTGGGAGAGGGGATCAGCGTGCGTTCTTCCCCCGGGAATACGGTCTCTTGACCTCCGTTGAAAAAGTAGGTGACATGCGCATATTTTTCAGTCTCAGCCAGGCGCAGTTGGGTTTTCCCGTGGCGAGATACCACCTCACCGAGCACGTTGGCTCGATTTTCTGGCTCAAAGGCAATCTCGCAATTCAAGTGCTTCTCATATTGAGTCATGGTCACCAGATGGGCCAAGCGCTGACCACCTGAACGATCAAATCCATCAAAGTCAGGATCGGTCAGCGCGAAACTCAATTGTCGGGCTCGGTCTGAGCGGAAGTTGATAAAAATGCCGGCATCACTGGGTCCAATCGGGCAGCCTTGGCCGATGACTGCTGGCTCAATGAATTCATCATCTTGGCCGCGGGCATAGGCTGTCTCCACTGCGTCGGTCGCCGTGGGGTAGTGATGCGGTGCCTGCGCCTGACAAATCGCAGCCCAGGCTTTGTGAGTGCGTTCCCATCGATTGTCACGGTCCATCGCAAAGTAACGACCGCTCACACTGGCGATGGTGATCGATGGCTGATCAAAATATTGCTCGAGTCTCTTTATCGAGGGCAGGGCGGAGCGAGGAGCCACATCGCGGCCATCGGTGAAGACGTGCACAGCAATGCTCGGGACCCCCTGAGCCAGGGCCAATTCAATGGTGGCAAATAAATGCGCCTCATGGCTGTGGACACCACCTGGTGAGAGCAATCCAAACAAGTGCAGAGTCCCACCTTGTGATTTCGCGTGCGCCATAGCATTGAGCAAA